>JBDTBD010000034.1:0-45686 GCA_039924285.1 Terrimesophilobacter sp.
GCATGAGACGCGGGACCGAGTGCTCGGTGCCGATGCCGCCGGGGTTGGTGAGCGACACGGTGGTGCCGGCGAAGTCATCGGCGGTGAGCTTGTTGGCGCGGGCCTTCGCCACAATCTCCTCGTAGGCAGCGATGAACTCGCCGAAGCCCATCGTGTCTGCGCGCTTGATTCCTGGCACGAGGAGTGCGCGGCTGCCATCCGGTTTCGGGATGTCGATGGCCAGCCCCAGCGTCATGTGTGTCGGCGCGACGACGGACGGCTTGCCGTCGATTTCTTCAAAGTAGACGTTTTGGCTGGGGAACTGTTTGACCGCCTGGATGATCGCCCAGCCGATCAGGTGCGTGAACGACACCTTTCCGCCGCGCGAGCGCTTCATGTGATTGTTGATCACGATGCGGTTGTCGATCATCAGCTTCGCCGGGATCGTCCGCACACTCGTGGCGGTGGGAACCGTCAGGCTCGCATTCATGTTCGTGACGAGAGCCTTGGCCATGCCGCGGATCGGCGTCACGGTCTTTTCAGGCTCAGACGTGCCCTCTGCGGCGTCCGCAACAGCCGGAGCGGTCGCGCGCGGGGCGTCGGCCGGGATCGGCTGCGGCTTCGCCTCGATTGAGGTGGTGCGCGCGACGGGTTGGCCATTCGACGGTGCCGCTGGTGCCTGCGGTGCCGCTGGTGCCGGTTGTGCCGCTGGTGCCTGCGGTGCTGCGGCCGCTGGAGCCGGAGTCGGGCTCGGCGCCTCGGCGGGGAGTCCTGCCGTGGCGTCGGTGGTATCCACCGGACGGTACCGCTCGAGAATGGGCCACCATGACTGGGCGACGGAGTTCTTGTCGACGATGTATTTCTCGTAAAGTTCGTCGACGAGCCACTCGTTGGCTCCGAACTCGTTCGAGGATGCGTCCTGAGACTCCACCCCGGTTATTTGGCTAGACAAAGCCGACCGCCCACTTTCCGCTGCTTCTGTCTTGGATCAGTGTGCGCGACCCGCTGGTCACACACCTACAAAGCTTAATCGGTTTGCAACCCGTGTGCCGACCGGCGCCCTAGGCGCTACCTTTAAAAACATGCGCTTTTACGACGCGACGCCGGAGCACGATCTGACGTACTCTGACGTCTTCCTCATCCCCGGGCGATCCAGCGTGGGCAGCAGACTCAATGTCTCGCTGGCGCCCTCCGACGGCACCGGGATGTCCATCCCCATCGTTTCCTCCAACATGAACTCCGTCACCGGCCCACGACTTGCCGCGACGCTGGCCCGTCGCGGCGGACTGGGCGTGCTGCCGCAGGATTTGCACCTGCAAGACCTGGACACCGCCATCCGGTGGGTCAAAGACCAACCCGTCGCGTTCGACACCCCGATCGTTCTCGGTCCGGAGCAGACGGTGTCAGCGGCGCTTCGCCTGGTCCCGGTGGTGGCCGGTCATGGAATCGTGGTGAAGGACACCGACGGCGATGTCCTCGGCTGCATCTCCGCGCACAGCCTGGGCGGCACGCTGCCGGATGCCCGGCTGGGCGACCTCGTACACGAGCGGACCGCCTCCATCGACGCCGACGATGTGGACGAGCCGCGCGCAGCCTTCGACCTCATGGTCGCCGCCGATCTCGAGTTCGCTCCCGTGTTGCGCCGAGGAGTGCTCGTCGGCACGCTGAGCCGCAAAAGCGCCCTGCGGTCCACGCTGTATCAACCGGCAGTGGATGCCGGTGGGCGGCTGCTGGTCGCCGCCGCGTTGGGCATCAACGGAGACGTCCAGGAAAAAGCGCGTGCGCTGGTCGCAGCCGGTGTGGATGTGCTCGTGCTCGACACGGCGCACGGCCACCAAAGCTCCATGATCCGCGCCATCGAACTCGTCACCGATCTGAAACTGTCGGTTCCCATTGTCGCGGGCAACGTGGTGACGGCGGCCGCGGTGACGGAACTCGTCGAAGCGGGTGCCACAATCATCAAGGTCGGAGTCGGGCCCGGCGCCATGTGTACGACACGGATGATGACGGCTGTCGGCCGCCCGCAGTTCTCGACAGTGCTGGAGACGGCCGAAGCGGCACGCGCACTCGGCGCCAACGTGTGGGCCGACGGTGGCGTGCGCTATCCGCGTGACGTGGCGCTTGCGCTCGCAGCCGGTGCCGCATCCGTCATGATCGGTTCCTGGTTTGCCGGCACCATCGAAGCGCCCGGGATGCTCGAAACGGATGACACCGGTCGCGTCTACAAGGAAAGCTGGGGGATGGCCTCCACCAAAGCCGTCAGGGACCGGTTTGATCGTCTGGACCCGTACGAGTTGGCACGGAAGACACTGTTCGCCGAGGGAATCTCGAGCTCGAAGATCTACCTCGATCCGTTGCGACCGTCGCTGGAGGACCTGCTCGACATGATCACCTCCGGGGTGCGGTCCTCGCTCACCTACGCGGGGGCGACGAATCTCGAAGAGTTCCACGAGCGCTCGTTGGTGGGCCTGCAATCCGCGGCCGGCTACGAGGAAGGCAAGGCGCTTCCGGTGGGCTGGTAGCGGAGTCGACAGGCCCGCGAGATCTTGCCCGCACTAAATCGAGGGCGGATTGCAACACGCCGAGTAAAAGTGGCCAGAATCGCCGCGTGTCTCCCGCTGGCCCTCGGTTACGTACCAGTGGGCTCCGCCACCGGCCGAGACATGCGCTGGCAGTGAAGCAGGATAGACTCAGTTCGATAATGGACGACCCCCCCTCTAGCCGCCCTACGGGTGTTCTTGGTGCATGAACTAGTTCTGCTGGGAGTCGGGATCCTGCTCACCATCGGCACCGGATTCTTCGTCGCATCCGAGTTCTCGCTGGTTAATCTCGACAGGTCGGATCTCGAAGCGCGGCAGGCGCGCGGCGAGCGCGGCCTGGCCAGGTCCATCGGCGCCCTCAAGGTGACCTCCACCCACCTGTCCAGTGCTCAGCTCGGCATTACACTCACCACCTTGCTCACCGGTTTCACGATGGAGCCGGCGTTCAGCGGGCTGCTTCGGCCGCTACTGTCCACCGGGGGGCTGACGCCGGTGGCCATCACCGCGATCGCCACTGTCGCCGCCGTCGTGATCGCCACCCTGATCTCCATGATCATCGGCGAGCTGGTGCCGAAGAACTTCGCGTTGGCCCTCCCGCTTGCCACAGCCAAACTCGTCATCCCGTTCCAGGTCGCGTTCACGGTCGTGTTCAAGCCGGCGGTACTGCTGCTCAACAACACCGCTAACGCCATCCTGCGGTCCTTCGGCATCGAGCCGAAAGAGGAGCTGTCCTCCGCACGCACCGCGGAAGAGCTGCGTTCCCTGGTGCGACGCTCGGCGCGGGCCGGCAGCCTCGATTTGGACACGGCGACACTGCTCTCCAGAACCCTCGTGTTCAGCCGACGAACTGCCGACGATGTGATGACACCGCGGCTGCGTGTCGCCAGCGTGGATCGCAGCGACCCGGCTCAAACGGTCATCGACCTGGCCAGGCAGACCGGATTCTCGCGATTCCCGGTCACCGACGACAACATCGACGACGTCGTCGGGTTGGTGCACGTGAAGCAGGCAATCGCCGTCCCTCGCGAGAAGCGGGCCGACGTGCCAGTGGCGGCACTGCAGTCCGAAGCCCTGCGAGTACCGGAAACCATGCGGCTGGATGTGTTGCTCGGTGAACTGCGCGGACGCGGCTACCAGATGGCCGTTGTGGTGGACGAATACGGCGGCACCGCGGGAGTCGCCACGCTGGAAGACCTCGTCGAGGAACTTGTCGGCGAAGTGGCGGACGAGCACGATCGTGCCAGGGTCGGCGTGGTGCATTCCCGAGACTGGGTGACTTTCCCCGGTATCCTGCGTCCGGATGAACTTCTCGAGCGGGCCGGTGTCAGCGTGCCTGAGGACGGACCGTACGAGACCATCGGCGGGTTCATCATGAGCGAGCTCGGCCGGTTGCCGCTGGTCGGCGACATCGTGACCGTGCCCGCCGGGACCTTTCGTGTGGAACGGCTAGACGGCCGGCGCATCGACCGGGTTCGGTTCACCCCGACCGCGCCCGACGACGGACCCGCCGGCACCCAGGGGGTGCCCGTAAAATGAACGACTGGTGGGGCATCGTCTGGCTGGGCATCCTGCTCGTCGTGAACGCTTTCTTCGTCGCCGCGGAGTTCGCGGTCATCTCGGCACGGCGGTCGCAAATCGAACCGCGCGCCGAAGCGGGCAACGGCGCGGCGAAAACGACCCTGTGGGCGATGGAACACGCCACCCTCATGTTGGCGACCAGCCAACTCGGCATTACCGTGTGCTCGCTGCTGATCCTCAACGTCTCGGAGCCGGCCATCCACCACGTCCTGGAAATCCCGCTGACCCTGATCGGGCTGTCGGATGCCGCGACGGCGACGATCGCGTTCGTCATCGCGCTGGTGATCGTGTCGTTCCTGCACGTGGTGATCGGGGAAATGGTGCCGAAGAACCTTTCGTTCTCGGTTCCCGATCGGGCGGCGCTGTTTCTAGCGCCGCCGCTCGTCTTCTTCGCCACGGCGTTGAGGCCCGTCATCCAGGCACTCAACGCCACAGCCAACGGCGTGGTCAGGCTTTTCGGGGTCGAGCCGAAGAACGAAGCCAACAGCGCGTTCACCGTCGACGAGGTCGCGAACATCGTCGCCCAATCCACCAAGGCGGGCGTGCTGACCGACCCCATCGGTGCGCTCAACGCGGCTTTCGAGTTCAGCGTGAAGAAGGTGTCGGACATCGCCGTGCGAATGCCCGACCTGGTCTGCCTGTCGGAGGCGGCGACCCCCGCCGAGGTGGAACGCTCGGTGGCCCAGTACGGGTTCTCCCGCTACGTCCTCGTTGACGACGATGGCGAACCGACCGGGTACCTGCACCTCAAGGACGTGCTCGACCTGGAAGGTACCGACGAGTTCGGCGAGCCGGTTCCGCCCAAGCGCATCCGGCAGCTCATCTCGGTCTTTGATGGCACCGATCTCGAGGACGCGTTAACGAGCATGCGCCGGCTCGGCGTGCACTTGGCGCGGGTGTTCGACGATGCCGGCGCGACCAGGGGGGTGCTGTTCCTCGAGGACATCATCGAGGAGCTCGTCGGCGAAGTGCAGGATGCCACCCGCCGCCGCTCCTAAAGGGACGCGGCCCGCGCCGTTCGGGTGGCTGCGGGAACCGCGAGGGCGCCGAGGAAGGAACGCAGTTCCTCGACGGTGACGAACAGGTGGCCCGTCGCACCCAGGGAGACGGCGCCGTCCACGTTCTCCTGCTTGTTGTCGATGAAGACCATTTCCGCCGGCGCGATTCCCAGTTCCTCGGCGACCTCCTCGAAAATCTCCTGGTATGGCTTGCGCATCCCCAGCTCCGCGCTGATGAACACCCTCTCGAAGAACCGCGCCATAGGGGAGAACCGAAACGGACTCGCAAAGTCGAAGCCGGCGTTCGACAACAAAGCCATTCTGGTGTCCCCGGCGTGCAAATCGGCGAGCACATCGAAGACATCCGGGTTGAGACTGAGCCAGCTGCGGAAGTCGGCCAGCCAGAGCTCTTGGATGCGGGATTCGCTGAACGGCTGCGCCAGATCCTCCCCGATGCGCTTCCAGTAGTCCCGGATGCTCAGCATCCCGTGATCGAGGTCGTCGCGGTGCGCCCAGTACGACGGCCAAAACGACTCGGGGTCGGCGTCGGCGGTAGCGAGGAGCGCCGCCCGGTCCTGTTCGTTCGGACTGAGCGAGATCACCTCGCCATAGTCGAAAACCACGACCCGCCCCGGGATATTCAGTGCCAATGGGAACCGCCCTTCCAACATCCAAACTATCGTGAGACAGATGAGCGCAGTAATCGCATGGACGCCCGACGATGCCCGCCACTCTATCGCCGTCCCGGGCCGGCACGACGATAAATATTCTCGTGGGGTGCTTGGGGTCATTACCGGTTCCGACGAGTTCCCGGGAGCAGCGGTGCTCGGCGTCGAGGCAGCGTTGCACACGGGAGTCGGGATGGTGCGCTACCTAGGTCCGAAGCGTTCGACCACGCTGGTGCTGCAGCGCCGACCCGAGGTTGTCGCCAGCGGAGGACGAGTGCAGGCCTGGCTGATCGGCTCCGGGATATCGGCCACACATCGGGGCCCGGTGACGACGGCGCGTGCCATCGGCGCGCTGACAGAGGGTGTTCCGGTGGTGGTGGACTCCGGATGTCTCGACCTGCTTGATTCCGCTACTGGACCCACGGTGATCACTCCGCACTATCGGGAGCTCGCGCGGATACTGACGGCCGACGTCGAGGAGATCGCCGACGATCCGGAATACTGGGCGGCGCGCGCTGCCGAACAACTCGGGGTGACGGTGTTGCTGAAAGGGCACAACACCTACGTTGCTGCGGAAGACGGCACCAAATTCGTGGTCGCCGACGCGTCGGCGTGGCTGGCGACGGCCGGCACCGGCGATGCCTTGGCCGGCATCCTCGGTGCTCTCGTGGCGACCCATTCCGAGCAGATCGCCGCGGATGTCGCCGCCTTGCCCCGTCTTGCGGCTAGCGCCGCCGTGCTCCATGCCGCCGCCGCGCAGGTGGCTGGGCGCGGAGGTCCGTTCACTGTGCTGGACCTGGCGGGTGCCGTCTCTGGCGTGATCGCGCAGTGGCTGACCGCGTGATGGCGATTGTGTCACTCGGTGCGCGGCGCCTCTCGGAGGGCCTGAGGCAGGCGCTGGGCAACCCGTTTGCGGCGTGGTGCGGCTTCGTCGTTGCGCACTTCTGGTTGGGGCTGCTGAACCTGTATGCGGACGGCTTTCCGCTCGGCGACGTCGATTTCGTGTACAAGTTCTGGGCCGACCAGGCTATCGTCGGGCATTATCTGGTGGGCATTGACGGGGCCTGGGTGTACCCGATCGTCGCCATTGTGCCGATGCTCGTCGCCGCGGCGTTCGGACCGGCACTGTACGCGAGCACCTGGTTGAGCCTGGTCATGCTGTTGGATGCCGCCGCGTTCGCCGTCATCCTCCGGATCGGACGGACCTCTCGCCCCGGGTACGGTGTTGTCATCGGTTGGTGGTGGATCGGCTTCTTGGCGCTGCTCGGCCCGATCGCGATGGGTAGGATCGACTCGATCACGGTGCCGCTCGCCATCGTCGGGGTGCTGGTCGTGGCGACCCGTCCCCGGGCGGCGGCAATTCTGTTGACCGTCGCGACCTGGATCAAGGTGTGGCCCGCGGCGTTGCTGGCGGCGTTGCTGGTGGCGTCCCGCGAACGCTGGCGCATCGTGGTTGCTGCTGCGGCCACGAGTGGTGTGATCATGACGGTTGCCCTGCTCCTCGGCAGCGGTGCGAACCTGTTCAGTTTCGTCGGCCAGCAGACGGCACGCGGGTTGCAAATCGAGGCGCCCGTCAGCACATTCTGGCTCTGGCAGGCGTTCGCGGGATCCCCGGGCACTTTTGTCTACTACGACAAAACGCTGCTGACCTGGCAAGTGGCCGGAACCGGCGTGGCCGTCGCCAGCACGCTGATGACGGTGCTCATGGCGTTGTGCGCGCTCGTGATCGTCCTGGTCGCGATGCTCGTTCTCCAACGCGGCGCGCGCGTCACCGAGGTTCTCCCGGTGGTCTCCCTCGCCCTGGTCAGCGCGCTCATCGCGTTCAACAAGGTCGGCTCTCCGCAGTTCATGACCTGGCTTGCGGTACCCGTCATCCTTGGACTGGCCACTCACTCGACGGGGCAGGGTCGGTCGTTCCGCGCCCCGGCCATCATGGTCGCCGCCCTGGCGCTGCTGACCCAGGCGTTTTACCCGTACCTCTACGGCTGGCTGATCGGGTTGCATCCGGCGATGCTCCTGGTGCTCACTGCCCGGAACGTTCTGGTGTTCGTTGTGCTCGGTTGGGCATTCGTCGCGCTGTGGCGTTCCAGATCCGGCAGCGACCAGTCCGCATCCGGTGACGGCGCCTGGCTTCGCGCCGCGCGGCGTGACACAGTTGAGGAGAGTGATCCTAACTAGTGGGAGGAAGACCATGCTCGTCGCATTTTCCGTAGCACCCAGCGGTGGAGCAGACGGAGGCGACTCCGTGCACGACGCCGTCGCGGCCGCCGTGCGCATCGTGCGCGAATCAGGGCTGCCGAACCGCACCGACTCGATGTTCACCACCATCGAGGGGGACTGGGGCGAGGTGTTCGACGTCGTCCGCCGAGCCACGGACGCCGCCGGCCGCTACGGCTCGCGAGTGTCTTTGGTGCTGAAGGCAGACATCCGCCCCGGATACACCGGCGAGATCAGCGGCAAGCTGGAGCGTTTGGAGCAGGCGCTCGACCGGTAGTGGCTCTGGTCAGAAGTCGCCAGGCGTGTCCTGCTGCAGCAGGATGCCATCCTGGATCGCGCGCTTGCGCAGCGCCACCTTGGTCCCTACATCGATACCCGCCACACGGTACTTCTCGCGGATCCGCTTGAGGTAACTCTTGGCGGTCTCCTCCGAGATGCCCAGTTGGTACGCCACGGCCTTGACCGGCTCGCCTCCACCGTACAACGCCATCACTCGGCGCTCCTGCGCGCTCAGCTTCGGGGCGCCGCCGACATCGCTAGCACCGAGCGCCAGGTCGAGTTCCGCCGAGACAAACGACTCGCCCTTCATCGCCGCCCGGATCGCCTCGACGATCATGTAGGCATCCTCGCTCTTGACCAGGTAGCCGAGGGCGCCAGCGGCCAGTGCTTCGCGCACGACGTTCGGCTCGGAATAAGTGCTCATGAGCACCGTCTTCACTCCCGTCGTTTTCAGGGTTGAGATCTTCAGCGAGACCGGGATGTTGTCCTTGAGGTCGAGATCCAGCAGCACGACGTCCACGGGGAACTCCGGATGCGTGAGCAATTCCGGCCACGTGGACACTGCCGCAACCATGTCGATGTCGGACGCCGCGTTCCGAATCCACTCGGTCAGAGCCCCGAGGAGCATCTTGTGGTCATCGACCAGGGCCAGACGAATGGAGTTATTTTCTGAGGACACTGATTGCTTCCCTACCTCTGGACCGATTGTTCAGAATGATATTGGTCTGACGGGTTGGCGGCGACGCACGCGATGTCGACACGCAGGCTCGAGTTCTCCGTGGAGTCGATGAACCGTCCGACTCTGCCGATGGCACCCCAGGTTGCAGGGTCGACCCGATTGCGGGCGACCCCGGTCGTGGTGATCACGATGGGGATGGTGATGGTGTGAGCGGGCGTGGGAACCGTGGGCGGCGCCATCGGCCCGAGCGTGAGTTGCAGGGTCGGCGCCGCGGTTCGCCTGTCGCTCACCAGTAGCCAGACGGCCGCGAGGAGACCGTCCCGTTCCTGTGGATTGAGCAGACCGGCCAGACTGCCCCGGTCGGTCAGCGTGACCGACTTGCCGAGTTGCTCGGATTCGGTGATGGCGTGGTACAACCAGGTCTCACGACGGCCCTCGATGAGATGCAGCCGCAGCTCGGTGGCCAGCGACGCCGCTATCGACGCTGTCTTCGGCTTCAGCGGAAGCACGGTGCGTCCGGTGGCCACCGAGTCCAACAGGTCCTCCGCAGCCAGGTCGAGACGGGCGAGTTCCTCGGAGGCGAGCATCCCCACCGCGAAACGCGGAGCCGAGATGGTGCTGTGCACGAGTACCCGGTCCAGCTCAAGCTGAACCATTCTGCGGAATCTGTGCACCACATAGACTCCGGCCAGGGGTGGAAGCACCGCCAGCGCCACCAGGACGATTTGCGCGGGAAGCGTCTGCGCTGTCAGCGGGGTGGTCAGCAAGATCGCGATGACCAACGCGGCAGCGATGAGCACCGTGCAGATGACGATCTCCAGCGCCCGGCGCAGCGTCACCGCCAGCAGCAGGCCGAAGCCCACCGAGGCGGATGCTGTGGCGTACGCCCCGACGTTGTGCACCGGCCACAGCGCGACGAGGTCCAGGGTGATGACCAAACCCAGTAGCGCGACGAACGTCGCAAACAACCAGTTCGGCATCCGCGCTCCGGCGATGGTGATCATCAGCACGACCCCGAGCAGGCTGATCACATAGATCAACCACCCCAGCGCAATGGGAAGCACGTTCGGGTAGACGTCGAAGTGCATGAAGAAGACGATGAGACCGTACGCAGCCTGGATGCCGGCGAGCACTCCGGCACCGACGCCCAGATATCCGGTGCCCAGACTTGCGCCGTGCGCGCTGGCCTGTCGGATCGCCGATGCCGCAACCGATGCCTCCGGCACGCCGCGGGACTGACGTTTTCCGACGACGATACCGAGAGTGTTCTCTTCCGGTCTGGCATAGCTGGTCACTTAGGCACCTCAAGCACCACCGTAGTGCCGGCTCCGGCCGAAGAAAACAACCGGGCACGACCGCCGACCTCATTGAGCCGGCCCATCACAGACTCTTTCAACCCCATCCTGGCCGCATCGACGTCGCTGAGGTTGAAGCCGACACCGGCGTCGGTGACCATGGCTCGTACCGTGGTTTCGTCATCGGTGATCGTCACGTGGGCGTCGGTGACCCCCGAGTGCCTGCGCACGTTCTCAAGGCATTCTGCCAAGGCCAGCAGGAAGGCGTCGAGCACGTGGCTGGGCAGCAACACCTGGCCGGTGCCGTGCCAGCTCACCTCGAGCCCCATGCGTCCGAACCGTTGTTTCACCGACTCCAAGGTGGTACCGAGGGCGATCTCGGTGCTTGTGTCCAGAGTGTAACCGCCGGACGACTGCGGCTTCGGGGTCGCGCCGAGCCTCAATTGGCGCAACAGCCGCGCGTCGTCCCCGGCCTGCTGCTGCATCGCCGAAGTCTCCACCCCCACCCCCGAGTGGGCAAGCAGAGTGAGTGTCGCCAGCACCGTGTCGTGCAACAGCCGCGCCGACTGGCGGCGTTGCGCCTCGGTCTCGCTGGCCTGCCGCTCTGCCCGGTGGGCACGGCCGATGCTGAAGATGCGCCGCGCTGCACGAGGCACACTCGATCCCAGCCAGTAGCCGAGAACGGTGCACAGCAGCCAACCGAAGACGACGGCGACGGCTTCGGGGGACACCGAGCCGACATCCGCCGTGGCGAGTTTGGTGAGCGCTGCCGCTACGACGACACTCACGGCGAGGATCGCGATTCGCAGAGTCCCGTTGGTGAGCACGACGGCGAACCCGGCCAGCGCAAGGCCGGCCACCGGCACGAGCGCTGTGGCGGCAGCTTCGGTCGGGCGCTGTGACAGTGGCAGTTGCGCGACGACGAGGATCGCTACCCCGGCGACCAGGCCGAGCAGCACCCAGATGATGGACCGGCTTCGCCCGACCTGGAACTGACTGAACGCCAGCAGCGCCAGCAGCGGCAGAACGATGAGATAGGTGTCCGTCTGGAGCAGCCCGGGAAGGCTGAGACAGAGCGCGGCGATAGCTGTCCCGCTCAGACCCAGAGCACGCGCCGAGCGCCGCAGGAGACGATCGCGCGCCTTTGCGATTGGTTCCACGCTAGCAATCGTCACATAAAGTGACCCGAAATGGGGGTGCGACACTGCTGTGAACGGGAATCGGTCGTGCGAACCAGGCTGGCATCATTCGTCGTCCAGCCACCCTTGGCGTACCGCGTGGCAGCGCAACAGAAACTTCGTACCGACGTCGATTCCGGCGCCGCGGTATTTGCTGCGGGCTCGTTTCACGTAAGACTTGACCGTTTCGGCGGTCGTCCCCATTCGTTCTGCGACCGCCTCGATCGACAGTCCCGAGGCGTAGAGCGTGATGGCACGACGTTCCCGTTCGCCCAGCCCGGGACTCGGAAGCTCCGAGTCCGAGGGGGGCACCGGATGACCGTGCTGGCGCCCCTCGGCGGCGGCGTGGATCGCCTCCACGAGCTCGAGCGAACTCGAATTCTTCGACACGAAGCCCAAAGCGCCCGAGCGCATCGCACGGTGCACCGACCCGGGGTCGGAGTGGCGGCTGATGATGACCACTCGGCTGCCCGCCACAGTGAGGGCGTGCACCTTCGCCTCGATGGCGATTCCGTCGCCAAGCCTGAGGTCGAGAACGGTGACGTCGGCGGGGAACTCCGCACCACCCAGCAGAGACGCCCAGTTCGACTCGCTTTGCACCACACGGATGCCGAAGCGCTTGTCTGATAATCCAGCCGCGAGCGAGTCCGCGACTAGTTGCAGGTCGTCGACGATCGCCACGCGGATGTCCCGGTCGGTCCGTCGGACCGGGGCAGTCATGAGTCAGCTGTCCAGCAGCCGGGCGAGGTGCGGACCGACCAGCGTGCCTTCGATGAGAAAACCGTCATGCCCATACTCTGAGTGAATCACGGTCGCCTCCCCGCCGTCTATCGTCGAAGGGAGATGGTCGGCGATGAAATGCTGGTCGGAGACCGGGAACAACCGGTCGCTGTCGATACCGAGCACGAGGCTGCGTGCGGTGACCCGCTGGAGAGCCTCGGCCGCCCCGCCGCGGTCGCGGCCGATGTCGTGGGAGCTCATCGCCTGCACCAGGCAAATGTAACTGTTCGCGTCAAAACGCCTGCTGAACTTGTTGCCGTGAAAGTCGAGGTAGCTTTCCACCGCGAACTTCCCGGAGCCGCCGATCGGGCTGATCCCGCTTTGCCAGCTCCGTCGAAAGCGCTCATTCAGCTCGACGGGGGACCGGTAGTTGAGCAGCGCCATCCGCCTGGCCAGTGCAAGCCCCCGGTGCGGTCCGCTGCCGTCGGCTGCCTCGTAGTAGTCCCCGCCGGCGAAGCCGGGATCCATGTGGATGGCCTCGAGCTGCACCGAGTTCAGGGCGATCTGGTCTGCGCTCCCGGTGGCCGGTGCCGCGAGCACTCCGGCGCGTGCCACCCGGTCGGGGTAGCCCACCGCCCACTCGAGCGCGTGCATGCCGCCCATCGACCCACCGACAACGGCCGCCCAGCGTTTGATACCCAGCGCATCCGACAGGCCGACCTGCGCGGCAACCTGGTCGCGGATGGTCAGGTACGGAAAGCGAGAGCCCCACTCGCGGCCGTCACGGGCCAGGGAAGCCGGCCCTGTGCTGCCCTGGCAGCCGCCGAGCAGGTTCGGCGCGACCACGTACCAGCGTTCGGTGTCGATGTATTTGCCTGGTCCCACGATGTCCGACCACCACCCTGAGGTGGGGTGGCCGCGCGCCGGTCCGCCGGTGACGTGGCTGTCGCCGGTGAGCGCGTGCAAGACGAGTACCGCGTTGCCGGCGTTGGCGTCGAGCCGACCCCAGGTCTCGTACGCCATTCGCACCCCGGGGAGGCGATCCCCGCCCTCGGAGCGGAACTCTCCAAGGGCGGCGAACTGGCGGCGCCCGACCGGGTCACCCTCACGCCACGCGCCGCTGGCCGGCGGCTTTCCGAGCACCGAGCGCGCGTTGGCCTCGGTGATGAAGCCGGAGGGGACGGAGTCCTCGGAAGTCTGCCAATCCATGGTCTAGTCAGTATCGCGGAACAGCCTGGGTGCTATGCGCCGACCGAGGCTCCCGACACGGCGCGTGCCGCGGCGAGACCGGCGGCGAGGTCGGCCTTGATGTCGTCGATGTTCTCCAGGCCGATCGACAGGCGCACCAGGCCCGGCGTCACCCCGGCGGACAGCCGCTGCTCCGGGCTCAACTGCGAGTGCGTCGTGGAGGCTGGGTGAATGATGAGGCTGCGCACGTCGCCGATGTTCGCCAGATGGCTGAACAGCGCCACGTTGTCCACGAGGGCGCGGCCGGCGTTCACGCCGCCCTTGAGGTCGAACGACAGCACGGCACCGACCCCCTTCGGTGTGTACTTGTTGGCCAGCTCGAACCACGGACTTGACGGCAGCCCGGCGTAATACACGGTCTCGACGTCGTCCAGGCTGTCCAGCCACTCGGCGATCGCCTGGGTGTTCTGCACGTGCCGTTCCATGCGCAGGCTCAGGGTCTCAATGCCCTGGATGAGTTGCCAGGCGCTCACCGGGGAGATTGCCGCCCCCAAGTCGCGAAGCAGCTGAACGCGCGCCTTGATGATGTAGGCGAGGCCGTCGCCGACCGCCGCGGTGTAGCTGGCACCGTGATAAGACTCGTCCGGTTCGGTCAGCCCGGGGAATTTCTCGACGTTCTTCGACCACTCGAACTTCCCGCCGTCGACGATGATTCCGGCGATGACGGTGCCGTGCCCGCCGAGGAATTTCGTGGCTGCGTGCACGATGATGTCGGCGCCGTGCTCGAACGGACGCAACAGGTACGGGGTGGCGATGGTGTTGTCCGCGATCAGCGGCACGCCGTTCTCGTGTGCGATGTCGGCCACCGTGCGGATGTCGAGCACGTTGATGCGCGGATTGCCGATCGTCTCGGCGAAGAACAGTTTTGTGTTCGGCCGTACCGCTCGACGCCACTCGCCGGGGTCATCCTGGTTCTCGACGAAGGTCGTCTCGATGCCGAGCTTGGCGAGCGTGTACTTGAACAGGTTGTAGGTTCCGCCGTACACCGACGACGAGGAGACGATGTGGTCACCGGCCTGCGCGATGTTGAGCACCGCGATGGTCGTGGCGGACATCCCGGAAGCCAACAGTAGCGCTCCGGTGCCGCCCTCGAGGGCTGCGAGCCGCTCTTCGACAACCGCCTGGGTGGGGTTTTGGATGCGCGTGTAGATGTTGCCGAATTCGGCGAGGGAGAACAGTTTCTCGGCGTGCTCGGCACTGTTGAACACGTAGGAAGTGGTCTGATAAATCGGTGTCGCGCGGGCGTTCGTGGTGGGATCCGGATGCGCACCGGAGTGGATCTGCTTCGTCTCGAACTTCCAGTTCTCTGACGGGTCTGGCGTGGCGCTCATGGGGTCTCCTCGGTTCGCGGGCTTGTTGGGAAGCATATGAAGCGGGGCGCGCGACGTCAAAGCACCACGACATACTGAGTAACGTAAGCCGCCAGTGGGAAGAAAAGCTGTGGAAAGGGATGTGGTGGGTGTGAGACGAGTAGTGGTGACGGGCGCCAGTTCGGGTATCGGTGACGCGACGGCGCGGTTGTTCCGCGGTCGAGGCTGGGAGGTCGTCGGGGTGGCCCGCCGCGAGGAACGGTTACTGGCCCTCGCCGCAGAAACCGGGACCGACGTGTTCGTCGCGGACCTCACCGACCAGACCCAGGTGGATGCTTTCCGCGACCACGTCGCGAGCCTCGGGTCCGTACACGCGCTGGTGAACATCGCCGGCGGCGCCTTCGGCACCGAGTCGGTGGAAGAGAGCGATCCGGAGGACTGGCTGCGGATGTTCGACCTCAACGTGATCGCCACCAAACGGATGATCACGGCAATGTTGCCGCTGCTGCGGGACACGCTGCGTGCGGAAAACGCACAGCCGGGTGACGCTCAGCACGCGGACATCCTCACCGTCACCTCCACGGCCGGACAGGTCGGCTACGAGGGTGGCGGCGGATACAACGCGTCCAAGTTCGCAGCGCACGCTCTGATGGACGTCCTGCGGCTCGAGCTCGCCGGCGAACCGATCCGGGTGCTCGAGGTGGCACCGGGCTTGGTGAAGACCGACGAATTCTCCGTCGTGCGTTACGGCGGCGACCGCGACAAGGCCGACGCGGTCTACGAAGGGGTGGAGCACCCGCTCACCGCGGCGGATGTCGCACAGACGATTGTGGGGTCCGTTGAGCTTCCCGGGCATGTGAACCTCGACCTGATCACGATGCGGCCGGTCGCCCAAGCTGCGGCGCACAAGCTGATCAGGCGGCCGCTGCAGCCGCGCGAGTGACTGTCCACCCGCTGGGTGAACTCGTCGACCCGGGGTGGGCGGCCGCACTGGCGCCTGCCGCCCAGCGCCTCGCCGGTCTCGGTGACTTCTTGCGCGCCGAGACGGTAGCCGGCCGCGGCTACTTGCCGGCCGGACAGAATGTGCTGCGAGCCTTCACTTACCCGTTTGAGGGCGTCCGCGTGCTCATCGTCGGCCAGGACCCGTATCCGACACCGGGGCACTCCATCGGCCTGGCATTCGCCGTCGAGCGCTCGCTCCGGCCGGTGCCGCGCAGCCTGGCCAACATCTACCGGGAGCTGCACGACGATGTGGGCATCGCCGTGCCTCAGCACGGTGACTTAAGCGGCTGGGCGTCGCAGGGGGTCATGTTGCTCAACCGGGTGCTCACCGTGCGGCCGGGCACCCCCGGCGCCCACCGCGGCAAGGGCTGGGAGGCGATCACCGAACTCGCGATCCGCGCGCTCGTTGCTCGCCAGGCACCGTTGGTCGCGATCCTGTGGGGCCGGGATGCCGCATCGCTGCGTCCCCTGCTCGGCGCGACCCCGGTCATCCAGTCCGCTCACCCCAGCCCGCTGTCCGCTTTCCGCGGATTTTTCGGCTCGAAGCCGTTCAGCCGTGCCAACGAATTGCTGGCCGATCAGGGCGCGCCTGCCGTGGACTGGTCATTGACGTCTGATTGACTGACCGCATGCCTGCCGGTGTCCCGATCGCAATTGCCGGACTCTCGAAATCGTTCGGAGCCGTCAACGCGGTCAATGCGCTCAGCTTCACCGTGGAGCCGGGACAGGTCACCGGCTTCCTCGGCCCCAACGGCGCTGGTAAGACGACAACCCTGCGAATCCTGCTCGGACTGGTGGCCCCGACGTCGGGCACGGCCACGATCGGCGGCGCGGCATACCGGGATCTGGAACGGCCGCTCGTCACCGTCGGAGCGGCGCTCGAGGCCGCCAGTTTCCATCCGGGGCGGTCGGCCCGCGATCACCTGGCCATTTACGCGCTCGCCGCGGGCCTCGACCAGGCCAGAGTGGACATCGTGCTGGACCAGGTGGGTCTGGCCGACTACGCGCGGCGCCGAGTCGGCGGCTTCTCGCTGGGAATGCGACAGCGACTGGGACTCGCGTTCGCCCTGCTGGGCGATCCTGGGGTGCTCGTGCTTGACGAGCCGGTCAACGGACTGGACCCGGAGGGCATCCGCTGGATTCGTTCCTTCCTGCGGCAGCTCGCGGGAGAGGGGCGCACCGTGCTCGTCTCCTCCCACCTTCTCAGCGAGGTGCAGCAGAGCGTGGACACCGTGGTGATCATTTCCCACGGCAGCCTTGTGTACCAGGGCGGGCTGCTCGAGCTGGAGACCGGGTCGCGCGTGCTCGTGGACGCTCCCGACCGCGCAGCCCTCAGTGCGGCGCTGCGTCTCGAGGGGCTCGATGTTCAGCGTGGTCACGGCGGCCTCCTTGTCGCCGGGCGCACCGCTCAGGAGGTGGGTGCGATCGCTCAGCACGCCGGCGTCCCGCTCAGCCTGCTCACTGTCGAGCAGGGCGGGCTGGAAGATGCGTTTCTCGAGCTCGTCTCCGAGAAAGGCGCGCCATGAGTTTTGTCAGCGCTCTGCGCGCGGAACTCCTCAAGCTCACCACCACGCGGCTGTGGTGGGTGCTGCTGCTCGTGCTCGTCGGCTACGTTGCTTTCGTTTCCGGGGTGCTGGGCGCCGTGTTCGGCGGCCTGGGCGAGAAGCTCGCGGCGGCCGGCGGCACCGTGCCGACGATCCCGAAGTCCAGCCTGCACCTGGTGGTGTACAGCATCGCGTCTTCGATCGGATACGTGTTCCCGGTGCTTCTCGGCGCGCTGGCGACCACGTCCGAATTCCGCCACCAGACACTCACACCCACGTTCCTGGCCACCCCGCGCCGGGGCACGGTGCTCGGCGCGAAGCTCATCGTGCTCGGCATATTCGGCGCGGTTTACGGCGTAGCGGCCCTCGTCGCCTCGGTGGGGCTCGGCGGCGGTATCCTCGCGGCGACAGGTACGAGCGCCGACTTCGCTTCGGCGGACACCTGGCTGCTGATCGCCCGCGTCATCCTCGCGATGGCGCTGTGGGCGGTAATCGGGGTCGGTCTCGGCGTGCTGGTGCCCAGCCAGGTTGCCGCGATCGTGATAGTGCTGGCCTTCACGCAGTTCATCGAACCGATTCTGCGTCTGGTGTCCTCGTTCTGGGACTGGACATCAGGCATCGGGCAATTCCTCCCCGGCGCGGCGAGTGACGCCCTGGTCGGGTCGAGTATCTTCACCGTGATGGGAACCGGCTCGGGCCCTGTTGCCGTGCTCGAGTGGTGGCAGGGTGGTCTGGTGCTGCTCGGATTAGCGATACTTGCCGCAGCGATCGGATACCTCACCAGCTGGCGTCGGGACGTCACCTAGCGCCGCGCTACAGTCGATTCATGCCTGAAGCACCGCGGCGCAGGCCGCAGCAGCACACCGTGCTGCGCGCCTTTCAGGGGCACGTCAGGGCAAGGCCGGGCGTCGTCTTCCATGCGCTCGTGGAACGGCTCAGGCCGGCGGGAGCCGACCGATGCTTCACCGCCGACCCGGTCGCGAGCCTTATCATCGTGCAGGGCAAGTGGTGGTACCGCGCTGAGCTGCGGGTTGTGCCGGACGACACCGGATCGTGCGTGGAAGAGACGATCGTCAATGTCGCCCAGCACGCCCACTGGTCCGCTCCAATCGCCGGGCGGCGAACGTTGGCAGCGGCGCCGTCGGCGTTCGAGCGGCTCGTGATCGGGTTGCGGCAACAACTTGAGTAGCCACACGTAGGCTCGGAAGATGGTCGAACTGCATCATTTGAGCGCCCAGGAGCAGTGGGACTGGCTGCAACGCGGAAAAGTCACCGCGCTTGAACTCACGGAGCACTACATCAGCCGAATCGAGCGGCTGGACCCGGAACTCGGGGCGTTCGTCACGGTGACGGCGGATGCGGCGCGCGAGCGAGCCCGCGGTCTTCTCGCTGCGGTGCCGAAGACGGCGCCGCTGTGGGGGATTCCGTTCGCCGACAAAGACCTGGTTCAACGCGCCGGTGTCCCGGCGAAATTCGGCTCGCGGCTGAGGGAAAACTTCGTGCCTGACGCGTCAGACGACATCGTGCGGGTGCTCGACGACGCGGGAGGTGTGAGCCTCGGCAAGACCAACACCCCCGAGTTCGGGCTGCCCAGCTACACCGAATCGCGGGTGGCGCCACCGGCCCGCGACCCGTACGACACAGCTCTCGGCGCCGGTGGATCCAGCGGTGGAGCCGCCGTCGCCGTGGCGGCGGGGCTGCTGCCGTTCGCTCCCGGCTCAGACGGCGGCGGCTCGGTGCGCATCCCCGCTGCAGCCTGTGGTCTGGTCGGGCTGAAGCCGTCGCGGGGGCTGATCCCCTGCGGCTCCGGTGTGGACAAACTGGCCGGGCTGCCGGTCCCGGGTCCGCTGGCCAGGTCGGTGGTCGATGCGGCGATGCTCCTGGATGCGCTGGTTTCCTCGGGGAGCTACCCGTTCACGCTGCGTGCGCCGCGCTGGGATGGGGGAGCGTTCCTGAACGCCGCCGTCCGCGGTGAGGGACGGTTCCAACTCGCTGTGATGACCACCTCGCCGTGGGACGGGGCGTATGACATCCGGATCGCGCCGGAGGCCTCCGCGGCGCTCGCGTTGGCGGTGGTCGAGCTGGATGCGCTCGGCCACGGCATCGAGGAACTCGCACTGGAACCCGACGATCGCTACTCGCCTGCCTTCCGCACCGTATGGCAGGCTGGCGCGGCAGGGATTCCTGCCGAGGGCGAGCAGTTGGCGCTCCTCGAGCCGTTGACGCAGTGGTTGGTCGCCAAGGGCCGCGAGTTGACGGCCAGGCAACTGGCCGAGGCGTTGGCCACCCTGGCGGATTACGAGCGGTCGATCATCCGCCAGTTCGCTCACGTCGACGCGGTGCTGACGCCCACGCTCGCGCAGACGCCCAGGCCGATCGGATGGTACGACGCCGAGGACGGTGAGCACAACTTCGCCCAGCAGGTGCAGTACACGCCGTTCACCTCGTTTGTGAACGTCTGTGGACTGCCCGCCATCTCCCTGCCGGTGTACGTGAGCGATGCTGGGCTGCCGATGGGCGTGCAGTTGATCGGGCGACCGGGAGGCGAAGCGACACTGCTGTCGATCGGCACGCAATTGGAGCGGCGGTTGTGCTGGCAACGCCGCCATCCGCCGCAGTGGTGACCCACAAGCCGGACCGTAGCGCCACGCCGGCGCCGCGCACGCCGCACCTGCCGCACCGGGTCGCCATGATCGCGATGCACAGTTCGCCTGCGCAGCCTGCGGGCACCGGCGATTCGGGCGGGATGACTACGGTGCTTCTAGCACTGTCGGCCGAACTGGCACGCCACGGCATCGAGGTCGACCTGATCACCCGGGCGTCCGGCTCACCCTCCGTGACCAAGCTCGGAGCCTCCGTCACCCTCCGGGAGCTGCCGGCCGGTCCGGCGGACTCGCTGGCCAAGGGGCGGCTGATCGAGGTCGTCGACGATTTCGGTGAGGCGATCGGCGCGTTGGCGCGAGTCGGCTCCTACGATCTGATCCATGCGCACTACTGGCTGAGTGGCATCGCGGCACTTCCGGTGGCCCTGGAGCTGGGGCTGCCGCTGGTGCAGAGCTTCCACACGCTCGCGGAGATGAAAAACGCCACGGCAGCCGCCGGGCAGCCCACAGAGTCGGAGCGTCGTCTGGCCTCGGAGCGCTACCTTGCGACGCAGGCAAACGCGATCATTGCGGGCTCACCGGCAGAGGCGGCCACCCTGATCGGCGCGGTCGGCGCCCCGGCTGAGCGCACCTGGGTGATCCCGCCCGGTGTCGACGTTGATCTGTTCCGCCCGGACCGGATCAGTGCGGACGTCGCTGTGCGGCGCCGGTTGGCCGTCGGTGTCGGCCAGCCCATCCTCGCCGTTGTGGGACGGCTTCAGCCGTTGAAGAACCAGGAGCTGGCGGTGCGCACCCTCGCGGAACTGGATCGACTCGGCGGACCACCGGCCGTCCTGGTGGTCGCCGGCGAGGCGACGCCGGGTGACGACGGCTACCTGAGGCGGCTGCACCAGAGCGCTGCGACGCTCGGAGTTCACGGCCGCGTGCGTTTCGTCGGCGCGCTGGCGCGGAGTGATTTGGCGGACCTGCTCGCCGTGGCATCGGTGACCATCGTTCCATCGCGCTCCGAGACGTTCGGACTGGTCGGCCTGGAATCAGCCGCCAGCGGCACGCCCGTCGTCGGATTCCGCGGGACCGGACTGGTCGAATCCGTCGCCGAGGGAGCGTCCGGGTTGCTGATGGACTCGTGGGAGCCGCGGCGCTGGGCACTGGCGGTACGCGACCTGCTGGAGGACACCCTGCAGACCCGCTACTCGACGTCGGCGCGGTCGCACGCGTTGGGCTTCACCTGGCCGACCTCCGCGGCGGCCCTGATCGCCGTCTACTCGAGCCTGCTGGGATGACCTCCGCTTCGGTCGGGGTCGTTTCCTATGGCCGTCCGTACGCCTCCAGCAGCCGTAGCCAGATCTCACTCATCGTGGGGTATGCGGGCACCGCGTGCCACAGCCGGTCGAGCGTGACCTCACCGACGATCGCCACGGTGGCCGCATGGATCAGTTCCGCGACATCCTGGCCCACAAAAGTCACCCCGAGGATGACGTGTCTGGCCTCGTCCACCACCATTCGCGCCTTGCCGTGGTAGCGGTCAGCCTGCAGTGCCGCGCCCGCAACGTTGCCCAATTCGTAGTCGACCACCCGGATGACATAACCAGCGTCCCGCGCGGCCGCGGCGGTGAGCCCGACCGAGGCGACCTCCGGATCGCTGAAGACCACCTGCGGTACCGCCGCGTGATCGGCCGTCGCCACGTGGGTTCCCCAGGCGTCGTCGTCGGTGGCTGAGCTCGAAGCGACGGCTGCGATCCTGTCGCCCGCGGCACGAGCCTGATACTTGCCCTGATGGGTGAGCAGCACGCGGTGGTTCACGTCGCCGGTCGCGTGAAGCCAGTCCAGGCCGTTCACCCGCAGCGTGTCGTCGACGTTCAGCCAACTTCCGGAGGTCAGGCCGATGCTTTCGAGGCCGAGATCGGCCGTGCGCGGCACCCGGCCCGTGGCCACCAACAGTTCGTCGGCTCGCAGGGTGCTGCCGTCATCCAGTTCGAGGACAACGCCGTTGTCGTCGCGACTCACCGCTGTTGCCGAGACGTCCCGTCGAACCTGAACGCCGAGCCTCTGCAAGGACTCCGCAACCGCCTCGCCGGCGAACGGCTCGAGTCGCTCCAGCAGCCCGTGTCGGGACAGCACGGTGACGTGAGTGCCGAAACTCGCGTAGGCGGTGGCCATCTCGACTCCGACGACTCCGCCGCCGATAATGGCCAGACTGCCCGGCACCTCCTGGGCGCTGGTGGCGTCGCGGCTAGTCCATGGCTTTGCCTTCCTCAAGCCGGGGATGTCCGGCAGCAGTGCGGCGGATCCGGTGGCGATCACGACGGCGTGCCGAGCGGTGAGAGCAGTCACAGTGCCGTCTGGTGCCGTCACCGCCACACTCTTGGGCCCGGTCAGCCGCCCGTGGCCGCGAAGGAGGTCGATGCCAGCCTTCGCCACCCAGTCCGCCTGGCTGGCGTCGTTCCAGTGGTGGGTGAAACTGTTGCGCCTGGCGAGGACCGCCGGCACGTCGAGGGCACCGGTGGCCGCTTCCCTGGCACCGCGGACGCTTTGCGCCGCCCGCAGGGCGATGCCGCTGCGCAGCAGAGCCTTGGAGGGCATGCACGCCCAGTAGGAGCAGTCGCCTCCCACCAGGTCAGCTTCCACGATCACCGTGCGCAGTCCGCCAACCACGGTGCGCTCCGCGACGTTTTCACCCACTGCGCCGCCGCCGATGACTATGACATCGTATTCTCTCATGGGTTCCAGGCTACATAACCGGTTTCGGTGGGAGGGTCACAGTGCGACGACCGAGACGGCGGCGCCGCTCAGGGCGAGAAACACACTCGCGCCCGGCTGCGGATTTTCCCGCACCGGGTGTTGGACCGAGATGATCGTCGTGTCATCGGCGAGGAGCACACTGGTGCGCCGGAGTGAGCCGAGGAAGCTCGAAGAGATGACGGTGCCGGGCAATCCGGAGCTTGCCAACTCCACATCCTCGGGGCGAAGCAGCACGCGCACCGGCCCGTCGGCGGTGTTCCTGTGCAGAAGCGGAAGCGTGTGCCCGAGCACCGTGACCTCACCGGCGGTGACGACACCCTCGAGACGATTGCTGAGGCCGATGAACTCGGCAACGAACGGAGTCTGCGGCTCACGGTAGAGTTCCTCGGGCGTACCGATCTGCTCGATGTTGCCTGCCTGCATGACGGCGACACGGTCGGCGACCGCGAGCGCCTCCTCCTGGTCGTGCGTCACGAAGAAGGTGGTGATGCCGAGTTTGGTCTGGATCCTACGAATCTCCTCGCGCAACTGCACGCGCACCTTTGCGTCGAGAGCGGAGAGCGGCTCGTCGAGCAGCAGCACGCGTGGCTCGGTGACCAGGGCACGCGCGAGCGCTACCCGCTGTTGCTGACCACCGCTGAGCTCATGTGCGTAGCGGTCCAGGTGGCCGTTGAGACCGACCATGGCCATAGCCTCGGCCGCCCTTGTTCGTCTCTCCGCCCCGCCGACCTTGCGCATCCGTAACCCGAACTCGACGTTCTCGCCCGCGGTCAGGTGGGGGAACAGGGAGTAGGACTGGAATACCATCCCCAGGTCGCGCTTGCTGGTCGGCCGATCGGTGACGTCTTCGCCGTCGATCGAAATGGTTCCGGAGTCGATTGTCTCCAACCCTGCGATCGAGCGGAGCGCCGTGGTCTTGCCACAGCCACTCGGTCCGAGCAGCGCGACGAATTCGCCCGGCTCAACAGACAGACTCAACGCGTTCAGCGCGAGTTGACCGGCGTAGGTCTTGGTGATGCTGGTCAATTCGACGGCGACGCCCTGTGCTGAACTCACGATCTATTTCCGTTCTTTCTGCGCTGCGACTTTCCGGCTGTTCCGATCCGCCCGATGAGCAGCAGGAGTACGAAAACGAAGGCCAGTGCCAGCAGCGCGATAATGACGGCGACATAGGGGTCGCTCTGCGACATCAGCAGGATTGCGGTTTGCAGGTTCTGCCGGCTAAGCAGGGACGCGATGGTGAATTCACCCAGCACGACGGCCACCGAGATGAACGACGCGGCCATGATGCCGCGGCGGAGGTTCGGGATGAGCACCCGCAGGAACACCGCCATCCAGGACGCGCCGAGGGACCTGGCCGCCTCGCTCAGGGTGTTGGCATCGATGGCACCGAGGTTGGATTGAATCGTGCGATACGCGTACGGGAGCACAGTGATGCCGTAGGCGAACGCTAACGTCCACACCGAGCTGCCGAAGATTTTCGCGACCACCGAGTAGATGGGGGCCAGGCCGACGACCAGGACGATGGCCGGGACCGTGATGGGGATGATGCAAATGAATTCGAGTACACGCCGCAGCGCCGGAAACTTCAGCTGTACGAGCACCATGGTCGGCAGAAGAATCAGAATGACGATCGCCACGGTGACCACCGCGAGCACGAGCGAATTGATGAGGCCGGTGTACACCACCTGATACCGCGAAGCATTCGCCGGGTCGAACAGTCCGGTCCAGTGCGCGACGGTGTATCCGCCTGCGAGCCCGTTGCGCAGGGTGAACTCGATCATGGCCAGGATCGGGATGGCGAACAGGAAGCCGACGATCCCGAGGATCAACCGCCGCACCAGCCTGCTCGGCGCGATGTCCGTGCGCGATGCCGGAGCCGTCATCGCTGCCACCTGGTCGTGCGCGACTGGAGGAGGGAATACGCCGTCATCACGACGATCATGACCACGATCATGCCGAGCGCGAGCGCGCCCGCCATGTTCGAGCGGCCGAGAACAGTTTCACTGACCAGCGCCGCCCTGATCTGGAGGGGCACGATCTGGGAGCCCTGGCTGATCAACGCCGCGGCGGTCGCATACGCGGAGAATGCGTTGGCGAACAAGAGCAGCAGGCTGCCGAAGAAGGCGGGGGCGAGCACCGGCGCAGCGATCCGCACCCAGTACGTGCCGAGCCCACCGCCGAGCGTGGCGTTCGCCTCGGCCCACTGCGGCTTCAGTCCCTCCAGTGCGGGCAGGAACGTGATGACCATGAGCGGCACTTGAAAATAGATGTACGGAAGAATCAGCCCGGGTACCGTGTAGAGCCACACTCCGCCCGCGTAGATGTTGAAGTGGAAAAGCGTCTGCAACCACACGGTGACCAGGCCCTGCACGCCGATGGTGGCAATGAAGGCGAAGGCGAGCATGACGCCGCCGAATTGCGCCAGGACGCTCGACGCAGACTCGATCATCTGGCGAAGGGGGCCATCCGGCCGCGTTCCCAAGAGCGCGTAACAGACCAGCGCGCCAACCAACGCACCGACCACCGCGGTGAGCGCGGAGACCCAGAACGACGCAAAGAAGGTGTTGAGGATGACCGGATCGAAGATTGCGGCGATATTGCCGAACGTGAATTTTCCCGCGTTGTCGAAGAAGCCGGTCGCCATCGCGAAAACAGTCGGCAGAGCAAGGAAGAGCAGGACGTAGAAGGCAAAAGGCGTCAACCCGAGATAGGCCAGGCCGCGCTTCTGCCGTCGAATGATGGCGGGTCCGCTACGCGGGTGACGCCGGGGCAGCACCCCGGCGTCACCGCTGGCATCGGATGGAGCAGACGCCATAGTCATTGCTGGACTCTACTACCCAATGGCCGCAGCCCAGCTTTTCGAGAGCAGCGCATTCGCCGCATCCGTCTGCGCCGTGGTCGGGGTGACACGCTGCTTCGGCAATTCTCCGACGGAGGAAAGTGCTTTCTTGTCAACGTTGCCTGCCTTGGTCATCGCATCGATGGTGACCGGGTAGGCGCCGCTGGCGAGGTACAGGTTCTGCGCCTCTGGGCTGAAGATGAACTCTTGCCACAAACGAGCCGCGGCCGGATGAGGGGCATCCTTGTTGATGGCTTGGTTGTAGTAGCTGATGTAGGCGGTTCCGGGAAGCGTCGTCACCTTCCAGCCGGGAACGGTGGCAGCAGCCGCAAGGTTGTTGTAACTCCAGTCCATGACGACACCGGTCTCACCGGACGCGATCGTCGCCGGGGTGGGGTCGACGGTGAGGAAGTTCCCCGACTTGTTGAGCTGCCCGAAGAAGTCGATGCCTGGCTGGAAGTTATCCAGTGTTCCACCGCTTTGCACCGTGGCCAGGCCGACTCCGGCAAACGCGGCACCGGCCTGGGTGGGGTCACCGTTGAGCGCGACAGCACCCTTGTACGCGGGCTTCAGCAGGTCAGCCAGGCTCGCCGGCTTCGGGTACTTGCTGGAGTTGTATCCGATCGACATGCTTCCCGTGTAGTCATTGACCCACAGGCCGGTGGCTTCCTTGTTCTCGGTCGGAATCTCGTCCCAGTTCGCCACCTTGTACGGTGCGAATTTCGCGGTGCTGGCGAGCGCAACGGCGGCGCCGAGGTCGAACACATCCGGAGCGGTGTCCTGCCCCTTGTTGTCGTCCGCGGCCTTGATCTCATCGGCACTGGAACCGTTAGGGTTCGCGGAGTTGACCGTCAGGCCGTACTTCGTCTTGAAGGCGGCAATGATCTTGCCGTAGTTGGCCCAGTCATCCGGCAGCGCGATGACGTTGAGGGTGCCCTCCTTGGTGGCAGCTGCGACGAGCTTGCTCATGCTGCCAAAGGCGGCTGCGCTGGTTGCTGTGCTTGCGTCGACCGCGTCGCTGGTACTGCTGGGATTCGTGGTGCCCGATGAGCACCCGCTGAGCGCGAGCGCCGCGACTGCGGCGATCGCCGCTATGCCGCTGAGCTTACGAGACTTGAACATAGTTTCTCCGATGGGTTGTGGCCGACTATTCAGTACCGCAGGACCGGGCGAGGCACGGATGCCGTCGACCGCCGAGTGATTGCGCTAACACACCGTGGCCGTGGCCGGTGCGACGCACAGAGTGAGCAAGACAGACGATTCTCGGGGCACTCGAACAGAGGCGCGCGTCCCTTCGCGCGGACTGGCCCAGTAGCAGCCGTGCCCGCGTGGAGTGAACCACACGACATCCTTGTCGTTCGTATACGCATGGAACTTCGCTGTCTTTCCCGCTGAAGGACATTCAGGTGACGATCCCTTCGATTCTGTGCCGATATCCGCTAACTTGTCAATGGCCTGATGTTAGACATTTATTTGGCAGGGTGTTCACTCGCTAGTAGCATCGGCGGGTCGACAGTGAGGACGCATGCACCATGGGTTACCTCTTTCTGGCCCTAGCGATAGCGGCCGAGGTCGTCGCGACGACGTTCCTCAAACTTGCCTCCGGCGAGGACCCCAGGTGGTGGGCCTATGCGGTGGTCATCGTCGGGTATGTTGCCTCGTTCGCCGCACTATCGCGCGCGCTCGCCCTCAGCGTTCCGCTGGGCATCGCCTACGCGATCTGGTCCGCGATAGGCGTAGTGCTGATCGTCCTGATCAGTTGGTTGTTCTTCAAGGAGACGCTGAGCTGGGTCCAGCTCGTCGGACTCGTTCTCGTAATCGGTGGCGTCGGCCTGCTCGAACTGGGCGCGCAGCACTGACCTTCCGGCAGTTCTCGGGCTACTCGTTCTCGTCCTTGGTCAACTGCACCGAGATGACACCCTTGATTTCCGACAGCCGTTCAATGAGGTCTTCAATCGGCCCTCTGCCGTGCCGAAACCTCATGTCGGCTTCGGTGCGCGGGGCCTTGCCCTCCAGCTCGATCTTGCGTGTCTTGGTGAGCGACGCTTCGTAGCCGAGGTATGTCGCAACCGTAAGAATTTGACGCAGAATACCGCGATTCTCTTTGTACGACACCACGAAGATTTGATCTCGATCGATGGTGGGGATGAACCTTCCGAGAAGCGGCAGGAAAATTACGGCGATCAGGTAGAACGCCGTTGCGATGACCGCGATCAGTGCCATACCCGCTCCACAGGCCATACCGACCGCCGCCGTCATCCAGATGCTTGCCGCCGTCGTGAGCCCGTTGACCACATTCTGGCGGACGAAGATGACACCCGCACCGAGGAACCCGATACCGGACACGATTTGCGCGGCGATCCTCGATGGGTCGAGTACCACTTGGGGGCCGATGACGTTCGCGAAGCCGTACGCGGAGACGAGCGTGAACACGGCCGCACCCAGCCCGACCAGCGTGTGAGTGCGTAGCCCGGCACTCTTGAGCTTGCGCTGGCGCTCTCCACCGATGAGTGCACTGAGAACGAAGGCCAGTGCCAGGAGAACGATTTCAGTCAGCGTGGTGTCGTTGACCAAGTCAATATGCAGCATGTGTTCCTTTTGCCGGTCGCGCGGGCTACTCGCCCGTGAAGTGCCCCTGGGTACGCGTGACGAACGACTGCATGCCGATCGCTGCATCCTTCGTCCGGCTGAGCCGAACCAGTTCCGGTTGCAGCATCTTTTCGGCGCTGGCATCGCCGGAGCGCACCGCGAGCCTGGCATTTGCCAGGGTCGCCTGAACCGCCAGTGGAGCCTGCGCGGCGATGTGGTGTGCCAACTCCTGTGCGCGTTCGAACTGTTCCCCGTCGGGGACGATCTCCTGTACCAGGCCGATCCGGTGTGCTTCCGCGGCGTCGAAACTGTCGCCGGTGAGCAGGTAGCGCATTGCGTTGCCCCAGCCGGTTGCCCGTGGAAATCGGATGGTCGCGCCACCGAACGGGAGGATGCCGCGGCCTACCTCGATCTGCGCGAACCGAGTCGACTGTGCGGCCACCGTCATGTCGGAGGCGAGAATCAGTTCTATGCCGAGGGTGAAACAGGTGCCCTGCACCGCCATCACCACGGGTTTGCTCACTTGCTGGCCGTCCACCTGCCAAGGGTTGATGCCGCCGGACGGCACCATGTCGATGCCGTTTGCGCCGATGTGACCGGCAACATCGGCAAGATCCAGCCCGCCGGTGAAATGGTCGCCATGGGCGAAAACGAGCCCGGCCCGAAGTTCTGGATCCCGTTCCAGCTCCCCGTAGGCCAGGCACAGTTCCTGCAGCATCGCCCAGTCGGCCGCATTGCGTTTCTGTGGCCGGTTGAGTCCGATGAGCAGAACGTGCCCGTCGCGTTCGAGTGTGACACGGGCGGTAGAAGCAGCCATGGCTTTGATGCTACTTCCTGCGCCGGTGCCGGTCAGGAACTGAGCGCGGCGAGGATGCGCAGAATCGTTGGCAGGTCATCGTCTGCCTGCGCGGGGGAGGCCGGCGCAAATTCAGTGACAGCAGCCCCCGCCATCGGGAACCGTTCCCGCACCCCGCGGATCAGGTCGAGCAACAGTGTCACCGACAGTCCGAACGGTTCCGGATAGCTCAGCCCGGCAAACTCGCCCGGGTCAAGCACATCAAGGTCGACATGCAGGTACACGCTCTGGGCGCCGGTGGCCGTCACCGCGTCGAGCAGGGACTGAACGGTGAGATGCTCTGGCGACAGCAATCGGATGCCGGATGCCTCCACGAAGTCGGCCTCCGACTCGTCCAACGCGCGAGCGCCCGCCAGCACCAGATTCGAGGCCGCGAGCGGGCGGTCCGGCAGCAACGCCGCAAGACCGTCCCCGAGAAGGGTGCGCAGCACCATGCCCTGGAACGCTCCGGATGGGGAGGACTGCGCCGTATTGAGATCCGGATGAGCGTCAAGCCACAGCACTGCGACGTCGCCCTTTGCCCTGCGCAGAGCATGCGGGATCGCCGCCAACTCGACCCCGCAGTCGCCGCCGATGACGATGGCGCTCTCGCCGAGAGATTCCAGGGCCGCCCGGGTTTCCCTGGCGATCAGTTGCAGTGCCGTGAGGCCGTGCACGCCGCTGCCCTGCCCGTCTCCCACGCCGAGCGGGACGTCAACCAGCAGGGTCTTCTTCACCGGGAGGTCGCCGTAGATGATGTCGGCTCCGTCACGGAGCCGAAGCGCTCGAGAGGAGCCCGATCCCTGCCACTGCGGCACCACGACGAAGTAAGTCACTGCGAAAGCTTCTCACGGCGCACCGCCGGATGGGTAGGGCAGCAGTGCTGGATCACATGTCGCGATACCGTTTGGCCGCCGCCAGGTTGGCGCGCAATTCCGCGGCGTTCTGCTGGATTCCGTAACCGGGAGTGTCGCGTTGCAGCCGCCAACCCTCTGCCAAGGAGCCGGCGTCCACGGCATCGAATCCGAACTCGTCATACAACTTCACGACGAGCTGCTTGGCCTGCGGATCGTCTCCTGCGATTCCGATGGCACGCCGGTTTGGTGTGCCCGCTGCTGTACCGTCGCGAGTGATGTCGGCGAACGGAATGTGGTTGAACGCCTTGACGACCGTCGAGGTGGGGAGGTGGGCTTGCAACAACTCGGACACTGTCGTGCTCTCGTCGTCAAGCTCGGGGAACACGCCGTCGCGCTGCGGGTAATAGTTGTTCGTGTCGATGACGACCTTTCCGGCGAGGGGCTCGACCGGGACATCCCGGTAGGACTTCAACGGAATCGTCACGACGGCGAAGTCGCCCGCAGCAGCCGCGTCCTCGGACGTCGCCGCGCTGGCGTGCGGTCCAAGTTCCGCCACGAGCGCCTCAAGCGTCTGTGGCCCGCGTGAGTTGCTGATCACCACGTCGTATCCTGCGACGACGGCTGCCCGCGCGATCTGGCTGCCGATGTGTCCTGCTCCGATAATTCCGATTGTTGTCATGTTTTGGACAACTCATCGAACCGCCGCTGTGTTCCCTATTCGCCGGATGTCACGGATCGTTGCGCCGGACTGCCGGCCTTGAGCGCCGCCAGCCTCGCGTCAAGCTCGACCTGCTCGTCGGAGGCCTCCAACTGTTCGAACTGAGCGTCCAGGCTGGATGCGGCGAGTTCCTGCGACCCTCGCACCCGCGCTTCCTCGCGGCGGATCTTCTGTTCGAACCGGTTCACCTCGCTGGTCGGGTCGAGCAGGTCGATGCTCTTGATCGCGTCCTGCACCTGCGACTGCGCCTGCACAGTCTTCGCCCGCGCGGTCAATTCGTCCCGTTTGGCGGAGAGCTGACTGAGCTTGCCGCGCATCGCATTCAATCCGCTTTTGAGCTGCTCGACGACTTTCGTCTGGGTCACAATGGTCGGCTCGGCGGTGCGCGCTTCCTTTTCTGCGGACAACTGCCGGCCGAGCGCCACCTTGGCCAGCGCGTCGAACTTGTCTGCGTCGGTGGCATTCCCGCCCGAGCGCAATTCGTCGGCCTTGCGGCTGGCCGCGAGTGCCTTTCGGCCCCAGTCGTCGGCGTTGGCGATGTCCTCGGCGTGATCCTGCTCAAGCAGGCGCAGGTTTCCGATCGTTTGGGCGATCGCGCTCTCGGCCTCCGCGATGCTGTTCGTGTAGTCCCGGACCATTTGGTCGAGCATCAGACCGGGGTCCTCAGCGGCATCGATCAAGGCGTTGATGTTCGCCTTGGCCAATTGGGCGATCCGTCCAAAGATCGATTGCTTGCTCATAAGAGGGTCCTTTCAACGCTGGTGGTCGCCGGATACTGGATTCTCGCTGTCCTGGATTGTAACCGCACGACATCGCAACGCGGTGTGACGGTCAGCGCAGGCGGATCGTGACCGGTTGGCCGCCGACGAGTGTCATCGCGCTGTCGTGGTTCACCTCGATCAGCGCGCTGACCTGATAGTCGCCGGCGCCCAGCGACGGGAGGTGGTTGGGAAAGCCCTCCGCGGTGTCGTCGCCGGCGGCGCATCGCACCGGAGTGAAGGACGCCGGATACTCGACGGATTGGCCGGGGGCCAGGTCCACCGTTTTTGCGAGCAGGATTGTCGGTCCGTTGCTGTGCCACAACACGATCCCCTGCTGGGACGCCATGATGGCGGCAGCGGCCGCCGTGCTGCCTGTGACCGTGGCCGTCCCGGTGTTGGTCAGCGTCACCGTCCCCGTCACGGGCTCACCGTTTGCGGGGGCGCTCGACGGGAACTGCGGCGTCAGAACCAGACCGAAGCTGTTCGGCGGCACGGATGCCACCGGTCTGCCGCACCGAGCGAGCCGCGGTGCAGGCGTCCCCGCGCCGGAATCCTGCGCGGGAGCCAGCTCTGAACCGCCCCGGTCCAGGCTCTGCGAGGCTCCGGATGTCGTCGAAGCGCCCGGGAAAAAGGCCTTCAGTCCCGTGACGCCGCCGACGGCGATGCCTGCGACGGCGAGGGTCATCACCCCGCCGGCTCCGACCTGCCGGGGCAGCCTACGGCGTTTGCTGCGACGGATGATTTGACCGATGTCCAACCCGCGGTGTGCTGGAGGCTCGGATCCGTCGCCGTGCAACCACTCGCGCAGTTCCGATTCAGTAGGCATGGGGTGCTCCCTGCGTGTCGGCCGATCTGAAGGTGGTGGCGGACTCGTCGTCGTCGTGCAGTGCAATCGCCATTTTGCCCAGCGCATCGCTGAGGTACCGTTTCACGGCTCCCTGGCTGATCCCGAGCCACTGGGCAATGTCGGCCACCGTGAGGTCCTCGTAATAGCGCAGCACCACGCAGGACCGCTCGCGCGGGCTGAGTTTCAGCAACTGTTCGCGCACGTCGAGACGCTGTCCGGAGGCGCCGACCAGTGATTCTTCCGCATTCGGCGTGGCCGTCAGGTGCACGATCTTTCGGAAGCGGGTTCGCCTGCGGCCGCGGTCGAGATAGCCGTTGAGGATGGCGCGACGCACGTAGGCTTCCGCGCTGGACACCGAGAACCCGTTACGGAGTCGTCCGAACGTCTTGACCAACGCATCTTGCACAAGATCCGCCGCATCGTCGGCGCTGCCGCACAGCAGGAACGCGTAGCGGGTGAGCGCATAGCCGCGCTGCACGACGAGGTCTGTGACGACGACTTCCCAGCCGGAGGCGGCGCGGCTGTCGGCGGCGCGCGGCGACGCATCCGGGCGCGGAGAACTGTTCGGTGCTGCTGTTCCCCTCGCCGTCACGCCGCCTCCCTCACGCTCGCTTCATCATGGCGTACGTAGGTTAAGACGCACGACGAGAGCAAAACGTTGTGGCGGCGAGCGGTGCGCTCAGTCGGCCCCGACGTCGCTGGTCGCGAGCCGCGCCCGGATGTTCGCCAGCTGCTTGGTCATCTGGACCGGAAGCCGGTCCCCGAACAGGCGGAAAAATTCTTCGGTGGAATCGAGTTCCGACAGCCACAGGTCTCGATCGATGGCGAACATCTCGTCCCAGGCACCGTCCGCCAATTCGAGGCCGTCCAGCTGGATGCCGTTCGGACGCGGGGTCAATCCGATCGGAGTGTCGACCGCACCGACCTCGCCGTCCACCCGCTCCAGAATCCACTTCAAAACTCGCATGTTCTCGGCGAATCCTGGCCACAGGTAGCTACCGTCGGCGCCCTTGCGGAACCAGTTCACCTGGAAGATGCGCGGCACGTTCGCCGTCTCCCGCAGGCGCTTGCCCACCTCAAGCCAGTGCGACCAGTGATCGGCCATGTTGTAACCGCAGAACGGCATCATGGCGAACGGGTCGCGGCGCAGTTCGCCGACGGTCCCTTCCGCGGCGGCGGTGCGTTCGGAAGAGACTGTGGCGCCGAGGAACACGCCGTGCTCCCACTCGCGAGCCTCCACAACCAGCGGGACGTTGGTGGCGCGCCGTCCGCCGAAGATGATTGCATCGATGACGACCCCCTGGGGGTCGTCCCAGCTGTCGGCGATCGTCGGGCACTGACTGGCGGCCACGGTGAAGCGGGAGTTCGGATGTGCTGCCGGAGTGCCAGACAGCGGCGTCCAGTCGTTGCCTTGCCAGTCGATCAGGTGATCGGGCGCCTTGGGGGTGAGCCCTTCCCACCACACGTCGCCGTCGTCGCGCAGGGCGACGTTGGTGAAGATGGTGTTGCCCCACAGGGTGTCGATCGCCGTCGCGTTGGTGGTCGGGCTGGTGCCGGGGGCGACGCCGAAGAAGCCGGCCTCCGGGTTGATCGCGCGGAGGCGGCCGTCGCGGCCCGGTCGGAGCCAGGCGATGTCATCGCCGATGGTCTCGACCTTCCATCCCGGGATCGTCGGACGCAGCATGGCGAGGTTGGTTTTTCCGCAGGCAGAGGGGAACGCGGCGGCTAAATGGAACACACGGCCCCGTGGGGAGGTCATCTTGAGGATGAGCATGTGCTCGGCGAGCCAGCCCTCGTCGCGGGCGAGCACTGACGCGATGCGTAACGCGAACGCCTTCTTGGCCAGCAGGGCATTGCCGCCGTACTGGGATCCGAACGACCAGATTTCGCGGGTTTCCGGGAAGTGGGTGATGTACTTGGTGTCGTTGCACGGCCACGGGACGTCGGTGTCGCCCTCGAGTAGCGGCGCGCCGACGCTGTGTACTGCGGGGACCCAGTCGGTCTTGTCGGTGATCAGGTTCAACGCAGCGGATCCCATTCGAGTCATGAGGTTCATGCTCACGACGACGTAGGGGGAGTCGGTGATCTGCACGCCGAGCTTGCCGAGCGGGCTGCCGAGCGGGCCGAGTGCGAACGGAACGACGTACATGGTGCGTCCGCGCATGCATCCGTCGAAGAGACCGTTTAGCGTCACCTTCATCTCGGCAGGGTCGCGCCAGTTGTTCGTCGGCCCTGCATCGTCCGGGTCAACTGAGCAGATGAATGTACGCGCCTCGACGCGTGCCACGTCTTTCGGATCGCTGCGGGCCAAAAAACTGTAGGGGCGGTGCTCGGCGTTGAGCCGGATGAGGGTGCCGCTCTCGACCATTTCCCTGGTGAGGGTGTCGAACTCGCCCGGTGTGCCGTCGCACCAGACGATGTCATCCGGCCGGGTCAGGCGGGAGATGCGTTCGACCCACTCGATGAGTCGCGCGCTGGCACCGACGGGAGGGCGGTGGGCGAGGCCGGTGTGCGGGGTGTCCGATTCGGTAAGTCTTGCGGAGGTCATGGTCATGGGTTCCGTCCTCAGTTTTGCTGAACTAGTGGCGTTGGAGAGCCGCCACTCGGAAAGCGCGATGGAGCTAAAAAACGCTTCTGATCCCAGTCTGCGACCTTTTGGGCAGAATTTTCAAGAAATCGGTTAGTAAGAATGCCCAATATTTCGCTATTATCAAATCATGACCGATCTCGCGACACTGGGACAACGCATCCGCCATTTCCGCTCCGAGCGTGGACTCACCCTGGATCAGCTGGGTTCGGCCGCTGGAATCGCGGGCAGTCAACTTTCGCTGATGGAGAACGGCCGTCGTGAGCCGCGGCTGTCATTGCTGCAGTCGATCGCCTCGACGCTGGACGTTCAAGTGTCGGAGCTGCTGGATTCCGCGCCGCCCAGCCCACGGGCTGCGCTGGAGATCGAACTGGACAGGATGCAGCGCAGCGCCGTCTACACGGGGCTCGGGCTGCCGGCCATTCGTCCATCGAGGACGATGTCCGATGACATGCTGCGCGCTCTCGTCGGACTGCACCACGAGCTCGCCCGGCGTTCCAGGGAAGCCATCGCCACTCCCGAGGAGGCCCGCCGTGCGAACACCGAACTTCGGCAGTACATGCGCACCCAGGACAACTACATGCCCGAGATCGAGAAGCTGGCGGAGGATGCGCTCAAGGGCGTTGGGCACGCGACCGGGGCGCTCACCCACCGTTCGGTGAATCTGCTGGCGAAACGCCTCGGGTTCGAGCTGATCTACGTCAACGACCTGCCACATTCCACCCGCTCGGTCACCGACTTGGAGAACGGGCGCATCTATCTGCCGCCGGCCTCGATCCCTGGTGGCCACGGTCTGCGGTCGATGGCCTTGCAGGCTTTGGCGCATCGCATCCTGGACCATCACGAACCGGCCAGTTACGCCGAATTCTTACGGCAAAGGCTGGAGATCAACTACTTCGCGGCCGCGTGCCTGATGCCGCAGAAGCAGTCGGTCGACTTCCTCAGCGCTGCCAAGACGAACCGGAACCTGGCGATCGAGGACTTCCGTGACGCGTTCGGCGTCACGCACGAGGCGGCTGCGCTGCGCTTCACGAACCTCGGCACTGTGCATCTGGGAATGACCGTGCACTTCCTGCGCGTGAACAAGGACGGTTCGCTGCAGAAGGGCTACGAAAACGACGGCTTGCTGTTGCCGACGGATGTCACGGGGGCGACCGAGGGTCAGATCGTCTGTCGCCATTGGGGTGCTCGTGGCGCGTTCGATCACACGAACCGCACCACCGAGTTTTACCAGTACACCGACACCCCCACCGGGACCTACTGGTGCTCAACCCAGATCGGCGCAGCAGCCTCGGAGGAGTTCTCGATCACCTTCGGGGTTCCATTCGCCGACGCGAAGTGGTTCAGAGGACGGGAGGCCACCAACCGCGCGACCTCGCGCTGCCCCGACGGAACCTGTTGCAGACTGCCAGACACCGAGGTGTCCGAGCGCTGGTCTCACAAGGCATGGCCGAGCGCCAGACTGCACGCGAACATCCTGTCCCCGCTGCCGTCCGGAACTTTCCCCGGGGTCGATGACACCGAACTTTACGCTTTCCTGGACGCGCACTCCGGCAAGTGATCTGCGCGCTACTGACGGGTGCGGTGCTGATGGGCGCGCTACTGATGGACGGCGGTGTGATGGGCGGAGTAGTGTCGGGCGGCGGCGGCGCCGGCCTCTCGTAGCAGCGGTTCCGGGTGCTCGATCGCCTCGTTGAGGGAATCGGCGAGATCAGCCAGTGCCGCCGTCCACACGGTGGCGGCGCCCGCTGCAGGGTCGACGGCCACCTGCCCGGCGATGATGCCCACCGCCACGCCGTGCCGGCTGGCGAGCCTCAGTAGTTCGCCCACGACCTTTCCGGTGCCCGAGGTCGCGTCGAAGCGGCCTTCTCCGGTGAGTACGACATCCGCGCCCGCGACCGCCTCGGCCAGCCCACTCAGCCTGGCGATGTATTTGGCGCCCGGCTCCACCTCGGCGCCCCAGCCTGCGGTGAATCCGTAGCCGCATCCGCCGGCAGCGCCCATGCCGGCACGGTCGGGGTGTCCTCCGAGCAGCGACGCGAAGTGCGCCAGGGCCGAATCGAGTAGTGCAACCTGTTCCGGGCTGGCACCCTTCTGTGGCCCGAACACTGCGGCGGCCCCGTCCGGGCCGGTGAGCGGTGCCCCGACGTCGGTGAGCAAAGTGGTCCCTCCGGGCGGCGGCGGCAGCAGGCCCGCGCGATCCAGGGAGGTCACCCGGGTGAGTTCTCCGCCCCCGCGCGCGACCGGGGCTCCGTCGGCATCCCGCAGCACCAGTCCGAGAGCACGCAGCGCCCCGGATCCGGCGTCGGTGGATGCGGAGCCGCCCAGGCCGATGACCAACGAGCCGGCTCCCGAGGCGAGGGCGTCGCGGATGACCTCCCCGAGGCCGTCGGTTGTCGCACCCAACGGGTCTGGCGACTCCATCAGCGGCAGCCCGCTCATCTGTGCCAGCTCGACGACGGCGACCTTCCCGGGAAGCTCGAGCCATTCGCCGGGGGTTGGCCGCCCGTCCGGGCCCGTGACCAGACCGGTGTGGTGCCGCTGCGCGCCAGGGACGGCGGCCTCGATCGCGTCGAGGGTGCCTTCTCCTCCGTCGGCCTGGGGGAGCACCCGCACCGTGTCGTGCGGCCGCACCTGCCGCCATCCGGCGGCGATCGCCTCCGCGACGGCGCGGGCGTCCAGTGACCCCTTGAAGGAGTCCGGCGCGATGACAACGTTGAGGCTCACGCTCTTCACGCTAACCGAAGTGCCGCTCGCCCACATCCCCAAACCCCTCCGCACGCAACCCGTTTCACGGAGTTTCTGTTCGCAAGGCACATCAGCTCAGGTGAGTGGGTGCCTTGCGAACAGAAACTCCGTGAAACGGGTGCTCGGGCTGGAACTGCAGCGCGGCGGTGGCGGTGGCCAGGGCGGCCGGTGATGCGCGCACGGCTTCAAGGGTGAGCAGCGCGGCGCCCAGGATCGGCCGCGAACGCACCAGTTGCGAGTATGCCTTCGGCGCTCGGTCGGCCAGCCCGTGGTCGATGCCGGCGAGAAGTCGCTTGTTGCCGCTGGCCAGCACACCCCCGCCGAGCACCACCGGTACCGGCTGGTCCGCCAGGTCCAGGCGTCGCAGCGCCGACACCGCCAGCGAGACGATCTCCTCCGCCTGACGGTCCACGATGCTGCCGGCGATCGCGTCGCCGGCATCGGCAGCCTCAAGCACGAGCGGCGCCATCGTGGAAAACCGGTCCGTCGACACCCGGCCGAAGTGGAACGCCTCAATGACGGCTTGAACGTCGGGCAGGCCGAGGTACGCGGGAACACTGTCGGTCAGCGAGGTCGGGTCTCCGCGGCCGTCCATCGCCCTGGCAGCATGCCACAGCGCCTGCTCGCCGAGGAACCAGCCGCCGCCCCAGTCGCCCGAGATGGTGCCCCACGCGGTAAATCGGGCGTGCTCGCCGTCGGCCCGGATGCCGATGCAGTTGATCCCGGTCCCGCACACGACCGCTACGGCACTGCGTTCCTTTGTGCCGGAACGCAGCAGCGCGAAGAGGTCGTTGTCGACAGCCACCGGCCCGCCGCTGTAGCCGGTGGCCCATGACTTGCCGTTCAGCGCGGCGGCGAACCCTGCCACCTCGATCGGCAGATCGAGCCCAGACAGGTAGATGTTCGTCTGCAGTACGGGGCGCCCGCCCGACGCCGTTCGCAGAGCGGTGACCAGGGCATCGACCAGCCGCACGGACGGCTCGAGGTCATCGGGCTGAATGCTCGAACCCCGCTTGCGGTCCCTGGCGACGATGTTGCCGTCGAGGTCGAGAGCCACACCGTCGGTTCTTGAGCCGTTCCCATCGACCGCGATGACGATCGGGTCGGGTTGATTTGTCATGCCCAGGGGTACTTTCTGTTCTCCGCGGGGGCAGCTCGATGAGCTTTTCGGCGCCCAACGGTCTGACCGATCAGTCCGGTGGGGTCGTCCGGCAGGAGCGGCATAGCGCCATTATTCCGCAGCGTGACCTCCTGCACGTCGCGCGGTCGCCGCGCAGTGATGCGATCATAGAAAAAAGTTCGCGTAAATGCGTCTGAGCGAAGTCGATCGGGGGGCTGACGCAGGCAGCACGGCCTAAGCTTGCTCACCGAGATGGACAGCGTCGAGAGCAGTGCGAGGGTGACTCTAGTAGTCATCCGAATTTCGATGGCTGTGCTCATTGTGGCCGCTCTGGTGTCCCAGTTCATCTTCACCTGGCAGATTTACGCCAGGGTGCCGCGGTACTTCGTCAAGTACTGCAGCTTCTTCACCGTGCAGTCAAACCTGATGGCCTGCGGATGCCTGCTGCTCGGCGCCTGGTACGCGCTGCGGCGAAGCCCTGGTCCGGCCCAGTTCGCCGTGCTGAGGTGCGCGGTGACGGTGTACATGGTCGTGACATCGGTGGTCTACCACATGCCGTTCAACGTCATCACGCTGGACCAGCCGGTGACCGTGACCTGGGCGAACACCGTCTTGCACCTGATCGCGCCCGCCTACCTGCTGGTGGATTTCCTGCTGGCACCCGGCAGGACTCACGTGCGATGGAACCGGTTCTGGATCATCATGACCTTCCCAGTGGGCTGGATCATCTACACGATGGTGCGGGCGCCCCTGGTGGACTGGTACCCGTATCCGTTCCTCAATCCGAGATTCGCCCAGGACGGCAATCTGTCGGTGGCCGAATATCTCGTCGTCATCGCCCTGTTCATCGCCGTGGTGGACCTCGCAATGATCGGGCTCAGCCGGTTGCCGTTGCCCTGGCGCCTTCGGTCAACGGTCCCTGCGGTGAGTCGGGCGGAGGTCCGGTTCGGAAGCTGAGGCCGGCCTACTGCGGCTGGGTGAACAGTCCGTGCGGGTCGTACTGCCGCCGCACCTGGTTGAGCCGCGTCGCGTTACCGGCGAAGTAGGCGTCTGCCCAACCGGTGATGCTCGCGTCGGCGTAATTCACGTAGGCGCCGTATCCCCAGTACGGCACCATCGCGGTCCGGAAACCATGTACGTAGGAGTCGGGCAGCGCCGGGTCGGTCCCGTTCGGGAAGGTCGCGGTGTACTGCACGGTCATCATCGCGGAGCGGTGCCCGAACGCCGTCGCGTCATTGCGAACCTCGGCGACCGCGCCGCCGAGCGCGTCCAGGGACACGCCGGCTTCGGTGAGTCCGGGCACGGCCTTCGCCGACTCCACAGTGGCTACGAGCGTTGATATTCCGGAGTCGTTCAGCGGTGCGTAGGCGACATGGGAGGTGGCCGCCGAGGACACGCGCGTGAGTTCTCCGCCGGGAGCGGTAGAACAGCGTCGCGCCGGGATGTTTCGGCATCCGGCGTATCCCATCATGGCGTCGAGGTAGCTTCGTTTGACGGAGCCCTGCTGCGAGGGCTGCGTGCCGACGGCACTCAGGAGCGGAGCCAGCACACTGTCCACGGCGCTCGGCTCGCCGATCCAGGTGCCGGAGAGGAAGAGCCCAGGACCCGCCGTGTACTTGGCGCCGTTCAGGAGCTTGAGCGTCGACCAGAGTTTCGGATCGGCATGGGGCGCCCACGCTTGCCAGGCGGTGATCACTGCTGCCGCATCCGCAAACGGCCAGCGCAGGTTCCAGGTGGTCACCGGCGGCGCTTCATGCGTGGCAAACGTCAGCGAGGTGACCACGCCGAGGTGCCCACCTCCGCCGCCGCGGCAGGCCCAGAACAGGTCAGGATCGGCGGTGTCACTCACGGTGCGCACGTTGCCGTCGGCCGTCACGATCTGCAGTTCGGTCAGTGCATCGCAGGTCAGGCCGTAGGCGCGGACCAGCACGCCGACGCCGCCGCCGAGAGTGAGCCCAGCGACGCCGACGGTGGCACACGAGCCGGCGGCCAACGCGCGACCCGCGCCGCCCACGGCCGAGTACACCTGCGCCAGGGAGGCGCCGGCACCCACTCGTGCCGACCCGTTGTCGGCCATGGCGACCGTCGTCATTCCCCGCGTGTCGATGACGAGGGCTGGTGACAAGCCGGTGCTGTCCGCGCCGCCTGCGGACCAGCCGGGATAGCTATGCCCGCCCGAGCGCAGCGCCAACGGAACGTGATAGTCGGCCGCGAACGCGAGCCCGGCGGCAACGTCGGCGGCGGATGCTGCGACGAGGATGGCGAGCGGCATCGCACTGTCGTAGCGCGGGTTTTCCACCCGCCGGGTACTGTCATACGCGCCATCGCCGGGCACGACCAGCCTGCCATCCACGCGGCTGGACAGCTTCGACCAGTCCGTGGTGGCGGCCGGCGTCGCGGAGGCCGATACGTGCGGCGTGGCGGAGGGCCGTGATCCCGCGAGCGCAGTGCAGCCGCTCAGCGGTGCACCGAGCAGCAAGGCCGCCCCGCCCAGCCCCAGGAGCTGGCGGCGCGAAAGTTCGGTCATCATTCATGGTACAAAACCGGTGGCGCGCGCCGGAACCAACCGTAGTGTGGAGGGATCGAACACTGAGAAGGCAGGAGGAGCCGCGATGGAAACAAAAAACACTCCCGATCCGGTAGCGCAGCCTGTCGACGAGTCGAAGGCCGACGACTACAAAGTTCCTGTCGATCCGCACGACGGGGTGGACTGCGAAAACTGCCAGTAGGTACTCTCGTCGTATGTTGACACCATGGCAGCTGGTCACCACTTATGACGGGGCAATGGGGACCACCACCAGGCCCGAATGGATCGGATTCGACGAGCCGGACGGGTATTTGGCCGCTGCTCTGCCGGTCGCCGCGCTCGCGCAGGGCTCCGTGGCCGCGCTCGCCGCATCCGTCAACCGCATTCTGATCCGCTCTGGTGGCACCGCGCGCACCTGGCGGATGTCGATGGAGCGCATCGCCGCGTCGTTCACGGGGGATCGGATGATGCGGGTCGGCGGCAACCCCGTCGAGGGGTTCGCGGAACTGTCGGGGTTTTTCCGGGCTGACGACGGCTGGGTGCGCACGCACGGCAACTACCCGCACCACAGGCTCCGGTTGTTGAAGGCGCTCGGTCTGCCCGAAGGCGGCGACCGCGCCGCCGTGACCGAGCGGGTGGCTCGCATGAGTGCCAGGGACGTCGAGGACCGGGCGGCCGCGGCGCACGCGATCGCGGTGCGGGTGCGCGACGAAGCTGAATGGTCGGCAAGTGCGCCGGGCCGCGCGCTGGCGCACGAGCCGCTGGTCGAGCTGCACGTTTCGTCCTCGGCGCCGGCGTCTCCCCGGCGCCGAACTGTGGATCCCGAGTTACCGTTGGCCGGCATCCGGGTGCTGGATTTCACGCGAGTGATCGCCGGCCCCGTCGCCACCAGAGCCCTCGCGTTGCTCGGAGCCGAGGTGCTGAGAGTCGACCCACCACAGCTGCCCGAGCTTCCCCTTCAGCACGTGGAGACTGGCCAGGGGAAGTGGAGCGCTCTGCTCGATCTCGGCACCGACACGGGTCTGGCGCAGGCGAACGAGCTGTTGAGCACCGCGGACATCCTTGTCACCGGGTATCGCCCCGGCGCCATCGAGCGATACGGGTTCGAGAAACCGCCGGGTCTCGTCCAGGCCACGGTGGGCGCCTGGGGAACGAGCGGCCCTTGGGCGCATCGGCGCGGCTTCGACAGCATTGTGCAGGCGGCATCCGGGATAGCCCTTGTCGAGGGTGATCACGGGCATCCGGGGGCCCTCCCGGCGCAGGCGCTGGATCATGCCAGCGGGTATTTGCTTGCCGCCGCCGCAGTGGATGCGTTGAGCGCGCGGGACGCGGATGGTCGCGGCCGCGACGTGAACGTCTGCCTAGCCGGCACGGCACGGCTCTTGCTGCAGGCTGTGCGTGGCGACCGGCCGGCAGTGCTGCGACAGCCAACAGAGTCCACGACGGTGGTGCACGGCACGTACCGAACCGCTCGTCCGCCGTTGCCCGAGTATGGCGATTACGCGTGGCCCGCACATGACTGGGGGTCGGACACGCCGCAGTGGCACCCGCGCGATGCTACGTTGCTCCATAACGCAGACAAAGGATGATTATGGTGCTCGCTGTCGACCCGCGCTCCTCTGTCGCCCCGTTCGAACAACTTCGCGTGCAGATCCTGGAGCAGGTCGAAAGTGGAGAGCTGGCTCCCGGGACACGTCTGCCCACGGTGCGAAGGCTTGCTACCGATCTCAAAGTGGCCCCCAACACCGTCGCGCGCACCTACCGGGAACTCGAGGGGGCCGGCATTGTCGAGACACGAGGGCGCCAGGGCTCGTTCGTGTCAACCCACGGCGATCCCGTCCATCGGCGGGCGCAGCGGGCAGCTGCGGACTTCGCCCAGCAGATCCGGAGCCTGAAGCTCGGCGCGGACGAGGCAGTGGCGCTGGTCGTTGCTGCCCTTCGGGACTAACGTGCTTCACCGTCGGTCCTCGGGAAGGGAAAGTGCCATGTTGAGTCGCGTCGTCGTCTCGGTCGCAGTGCTGGTCGCGGCCGTCATCCATCTCGAACAGTGGATTCTCGTGTTCCGTGATCATGCGATCATGGGTCCCGCTATGCTCACCAATTTCGTCGGCGGGGTAGTGATCGGGGTGCTGGTTCTCGTCTGGCACCATTGGCTGCCGTTCGTGCTCGCCGTGGTGTTCGGTGCGGCGACGCTCGGGGCATTCTTGATATCCACTACTCCGATGGGGCTGTTCGGTGTTCGCGAGCACTGGACAATCTGGGAGGTTTTCGTGGCTGCCGCTGCCGAGATCGTCGCCATCGTCGTCGGGCTCATCGGCCTCCGCGCGAATCGCCCACTTCGTTCCGGACCTAGCCGCTGAAAGCACCCAGGAAGCGATTACGGAACGCACTCATCGGCCAGACCGGCGCGGCGGGACTCGGCAACAGCCCGTCTTGCCAGTTCCACCCGGAAATCTGCTGCAGCACTGATGCGTCGTGGGCGATGATCGAGATCGGTACGTCATGACCCGGCTTCTGCCCGCTGACGTAGGAATGCGGCTGATGATCGCCGACCATGATCACCACCAGGTTCGGGTTCGGATAGGTCGTGAGAAACGAGAACAGGGTGTCCAGCGTGTACTGGATCGATTGGCCATACAGCGCGCGCACTGCGGCGGGATCGTGGAACGCCTCCTGGGATGATTCACCCTGCTCGGGCATGCCGTTGAAGATCGCGCCGTCACCGATCTGGTTCCAGTCCACCAGGTGTGGCAAAGGGGTCCACGGATGATGGCTGGACACCAGGTCGACTTCCGCCATCACCGGGAGGCGGTTGGCCGGGGCAAGCTCCAACCGGTGGAGAGCGGCCAGCACATATTGATCAGGCATCGGCGCGTAGCCGAACTTCGGACCGTGGTAGCCCACGTTCCTGGAATCGTAAAGGGTGTCGAAGCCGTAGAACTTCTCCCCTTCCGGCCAGTCGACTGTGTTGGCCGGCACGTCGAACACCGTTCGCCAGCCGGCTCGGGAGAACGCCTCGGTGAGGGTCAACCTCTGGTGGGTGAGCAACTGGTTGTACCGCTGCTGGCTGTCGACCTGGAGCCCGGATTGCACAGTGGCGTGAGCGAGCCAACTGCCGGCACCGAACGTCGGCGACGTCAAAAAGGCACTGCGGGAGGAAAAACCGGCCGCGTCGAGTCGACGGGTGCCGTCCCGCAGAACGGCGTCGATTCCTGGCGAGAACGAGGTGCCGTGGACGGCGCTTCGACCGTAGCTTTCAACGAACGCCACGACGACGTCCTTGCCGCGCAGGCCGGTTAGAACGCTGTCCGCGGCGGTGTCGCGCAGCGGGTCGTCCGCGATTTGGTCCGCGAATACGCTGCGATCGGCCAAGTCTTCGCCCAGGCTGTGTAACTGGTCGTAGACCATGCTGACGGCATCGGTGGAGGCCACTCGCACTCCGGGGCCGAGCTGCAGCCCGGTGATCGCGAAGACAATCCAGACGACGCCCAGTGCGACGACGGCCCGGATCGACACGCGGCGATTTTTCGTGACCGCCCGCGTGACGCGGATCATCGCCCACGGCATGATGATCACGGCCGCGATAGCGACGGCGACTGCTGCTGCCGCCACCGCAATCGATCCCACCCGGCCGATCGAGTCGCCCAGAACATCCACGCCCGGTCCGAAGTAGAACCAGTCATTGAGCAAGTCGAACTTGCGGTCGAAGACCGCCCAGAAGCCCAGGTCGAGTGCCTTAACGATGGTGAGCAGGCCGAGGAGCACACCGACGGCCACAGCGGTCACCCTCCGGACGGCCCGCGGTGAGAGGACGGCAACAGCGACGATGAGGAGTCCGGCGAGCGGGATGCTGATGAACGCGACCGGTGTGACCAAACTGAGCCGTGTCGGGACGGCGAGAACAAACCAAATGATCAGGCCGGCCAGCACTGTGACGGCTGCGGCCTTGGACATCGTCTGGCCTTGATCACCCTGTCGGTGACGCCACAGCCACCAGACTTCTGCGCCGAACGACTCGCCGAGCAGCACGAGTGCGACGAGAAGGATGATGCCGACAGTTAACTGCGGCAAAATGCCCGCTGCGGCGACGGTCAGCGCAATGCCCTGGATGGCCGCGACGACCTTGGACCAACGCCTCGGCGGGGCGGATGCCCGCAGCCACGGCAGAAACAAGCGTGCGGCGACTAGCGCGTACCGGGCCATACCGATCGCCAGCACCCACGCGCCCACACCTGGCGCGACGTACAGGCTCAGCACCAGGATGAGAAAGGCGTCCACTTCCATGTCGAAGCGCGCACCTAGCGTCGACGCCGTGCGGGTGCGCCGGGCCACCCGACCGTCGACCGCGTCGAGCACCAGCGCGACGGTAGCCAACGACACCAGCACCGTGACCGGAGTCGGCCGATCGACAACGTCGGCAGTCAGCGCGGTGACACCGCCGATGAGGGTGGCTCGGGTAAGTGTCACCCAATCTGCCGGGCCGAGCCCGTGGGTACCGCGCCGGATGACCGCCCGGGCGAGCAGAGCGTTCACGGCGATGGCGTAGAGGATGCCGACGCTCCAGCCGGCAGCGCCGAGTCCAACGGTCGCCGCGAGCGCAGCGAGCAGGACAAGCTGAGAAACCAGCCCGACTATCGGACCTGAATGAACCGATCGCACGGCGCCTCCGTGTTCG
>JBDTBD010000035.1:0-34188 GCA_039924285.1 Terrimesophilobacter sp.
TTCGGCACGATCGACGTGCTGCACAACAACGTGGGCTCGACGCTACTGGGGCTTCCTCCAGAACTGTCCCTCGAGCAGTGGAACGACGCCATTGCGGTCAACCTCAACTCCGTCTTCCTGACCTGCAAGTTCGTCTTGCCGGTAATGGAGCGACAGCACCACGGTGCCATCGTGAACATCTCATCGCTGGCTTCTATGCGATTCACCGGGTACCGCTACCCGGCCTACAGCGCGGCGAAGGCTGCGGTGAACCATCTGACATCCACGCTCGCACTGCACTATGCGCGATCTGGGATCCGGATCAACGCAGTGGTGCCCGGGCTGATCGACTCCCCCATGATCTACCGGAAGATCTCCTCCGAATACGCGTCGGTCGAAGAAATGATCCAGGCACGCAACGAGACCTCGCCGAGCGGCAAGATGGGCACCCCCTGGGACGTCGCCGAGGCCGCCTTGTTCCTCGCCTCGGATGCTGCTTCCTTCATCAACGGCGTTGTTCTGCCAGTCGACGGGGGCCAGAACATGGATGTTCGGTGAAGTTTGCGGTCATAGCGCACACGTTCTTCACTTCGGCGACCTGGCGTCTCAGGGGTGGTTTCGGGCGGGGTCGAAGATACGATAGGCGACCAGTTTGATCCGGTCGTTGATCAGTGCCCAGATCACGGCGTACGCCCACACGAACGCAACCCATCCCCATGGGAGCGGAGGCATGAGGATCCCGAACAGTGCGAAGAAGGTGGCAACCGTCTGAGTACCGAAAACAGCGATCACGAGGATGCGGGCTGGGCGTTGGGACCAAAACGGTCCACGGGTGCGGGCGAGGAAGATGGTCAGGTGCCCGGCAACGGAGAGCATCAGGTACATCATCGTTTGCAACTGGGGACGTTCGAGATGGAAGACGTTCTCACCAAGGAAGAACAAGCCGAACGCCGCGATTGGACCGACGATTCCGAGCACCGTGGAGATGCTCAGCACCAGGCGCATGTTCCACTTCTCGGCGGTGTTCTTGTAGCGCACATTGTCGTAGGCGATCGAGAGGATTGCACCATCGTTCATCAATGCAAGGATGACGATCATGATCGCGGTCAGCGGGTAAAAGTTGAAGATTACGATCGCTGCAGTCATGAACAACAACACGCGCAGGGTCTCGGCGATGCGGTAGATGGCGTAGCTGTTCATCCGCTGAAAGATTCGGCGGCTCTCTTTGATCGCGTCGATGATCACCGACAATCCTGGTGTCATGAGCACGATCGCGGCGGCAGCGCGTGCAGCGTCGGTTGCGCCAGACACAGCGATGCCGCAGTCGGCTTCCTTCAGCGCGGGAGCATCGTTGACTCCGTCTCCGGTCATTCCGACGATGTGGCCGTTCTTCTGCAGCACGTCGACGATGTGGAACTTATGTTCCGGGAATACTTGCGCGAACCGGTCCGCCGTCTCGATCGAAGCGTTCACCGTGGCTGACTCCCGCTGTTTGGAATTGCCGAGACCGGTCGCGTCAAGGATATTGGCGCCCATCCCAAGTTTCTTCGCAGTCTCCTGGGCGATCGCGAGCTGATCCCCAGTGACCATCTTCACCGCGACACCCATACGGCCCGCCTCGGTGATCGTCACCTTCGCATCATCACGGGGCGGGTCGAACAGTGGCAGCACCCCCTGGAACTTCCACATCCCGTCCTGGCCGGCCCGCGCGACGCCGAGGGAGCGAAAGCCGCGGGCGGCGAACGAACCGACTGCTTTCTCGATTGCCGGCTCGATTGCCGCGGCATCCGTGCACATGGCTTGGATCACTTGCGGTGCGCCTTTGGTGACAGTGAACGGGGCGCCGCCGTTGGGGGTGACTGTGGCTTCGGTGCGTTTGCGGACGGGGTCGAAGGGGTGGAAGCCTGTGACGCGGTAGTCGCTAAGGTTCTGATCCGCGGTGACTCCCGCGATCACTGCGAGGTCGATCGTGTCCTTGTCCTCCGCTCGTGACGCCAACGCGGCATAGAGGATAACCTGCCCGGCGTCTACACCGCTGACGGTGAATGGGTCGCCAAGAGTCAGCCTGTTCTGGGTGAGGGTGCCGGTTTTGTCCGAGCAAAGGATGTCTACCCCCGCCAGTTCCTCAATTGCGGACAGGCGGGTCACGATCGCGTTCTTCTTCGTCAGCAATCGCGCTCCGACCGCCATCGTCACCGACAGAACCGCCGGCATCGCCACCGGGATCGCCGCGACCAGCAAAACCAACGCAAATTGGATCGTGGTGAGAACCGGATCACCACGGAATGTTGCGATGGCCACAATTGCCGCGACCATCACGAGGGCAAGGACAATCAGGAAGTTGCCGATCTTCAACACAGCGCGCTGAAAATGGCTGACACTGTGGGCATCCTGAACCAGGCGCGCAGTTGCCCCGAAGTACGTGCCGGACCCGGTCGCGTAGACCAAACCATCGGTCTCGCCCTGGCGGATGATCGACCCTGAATACGCCGCATCACCCGACTTCAGACTCACCGGCAACGATTCACCTGTCAACGCCGACTGGTCCACCTCCACCGGATCCCCGGCTAGCAGGCGCACGTCCGCTGGAACGATATCTCCGAGTCGAACGCGGATCACATCCCCGGGCACTAGTTCGCGTGCGGGATGCTCGGCCCAGGCACCGTCACGTTTTACTGTGGCCATGACCGCCAGCTGCGCCCTCAAGGCAGCGACGGCGTTGCCCGCCTGGCGTTCCTCAGTGAACCCAACCACCGCGTTCGCGAGCAACAGAACGAGGATGATGACAAAGTCCGGCCAATGTTCCACCACCGCCGACAGGAGAACCGCCGCCTCGATCATCCACGGAATCGGGCCCCAAAAATAGCCCAGGAACTTCAGGACGGCATTCGTGTCCGTTTCCACGATCTCATTCGGTCCGTACCGGGCCAGGCGCTTCTTTGCCTCCGCCTGGTTGATGCCGGCTGGGGACGAGCCCAGCTTCGCCTCGAGCTCGGTCAGCGAGAGTGTCCTGAAAGCATCATCATCGGTCGCTGTCCGGATGGTGGTTGTTGGTTTTCTGCGGTTCTGGGTCATGATCTCTTCTGCCTCCTGCAGTTCTCACTGGTGCCCTGATCGGCCCGGCGAAGCAAGGCGTTCGACAATGCTGAATCGACGCGCACGACGGCGAACCGGTCGATCCCGGCGCGCGGCAGGTATGGCTCGCCCGTGCGGGCTGTTGAGCGACATCCGGTAGAAGACGTTCTTCCCGAGCTCAACAAGCACCAGGTACCCCACCACCATGAGCTCCAAGACCGCGAAAAATCCAAACGGCAGCGGAGTGAATCCGAGCACGCCTGCTAGAGGTGTGGCCGGAAGGATGGAACCGACAAGCACCAAGGCGCCTGCGGCGAGGGTCAGTGGAAGGCTCGGATGACTGCGGAAGAACGGGATCCGTCGCGTGCGGATCGCAAAGATCACGAGGGTCTGCGTCGCGAGAGATTCCACGAACCAGCCCGTCCGAAACAATTCAGGCCCGGCATTGAAGATCCACAGCATGACGCCGAACAGGGTGAAGTCGAACACCGAACTCAAAGGCCCGAACATCACCATGAACCTGCGGATAAACCGGATGTCCCACTGGGACGGCTTGCGCAGCTGCTCTTGATCCACATTGTCGGTTGGAATCGCGAGTTGGCTGGTGTCATACATCAAATTGTTGAGCAGGATCTGCGATGCAAGCATGGGCAGGAACGGCAGGAAAATCGATGCCCCTGCGGCGCTGAACATGTTGCCGAAGTTGCTGGAAGTGCCCATCAGTACGCACTTGAGATGGTGTTGGCGAAGATTCGTCGGCCCTCCATGACCCCGTCAGCGAGCACGTTCAAGTCTTTCTCAAGGAGGATGACGTCTGCCGCATCTTTGGCCACGTCTGTCGCCGAGTCCACTGAGATACCCACGTCGGCGGCATGCAGCGCGAGTGCGTCGTTGACGCCGTCGCCGAGAAACGCGACGTCGCCTCCGGTGCGTCGCTGGAGGGAAACAATGCGGGCCTTATGTTCGGGACTGACTCGAGCAGAAACTCTGGTGCGGGGTATCATGGCGGCCAGTTGCCTGTCATCGAGCGCGTCGAGATCCGCACCCGTGAGCGTGCCGCCGTCCACCAACCCGAGATCGTCGCACACCTTGGTTGCGACGACCGCGCTGTCGCCAGTGATGACCTTCACCGAAATTCCAAGCCCTGCCAATCGCTTCAACGCTGCCGCAGCGTCGGGCTTCGGGGGGTCCAAAAACACCAGGAATCCGATCAGCGTCAGATCGTGCTCGTCCGCTGGAGTTAGCTTCGTCATGTCCGCAGCAGACCGGGTCGCCACGGCAATCACGCGATTGCCCGCCGCGAACTCGGCGTCCAACCGGGAGCTCGCGGCGGCAGGAACACCATTGCACCGTTCCAAGACGGTCTCGGGTGCCCCCTTCGTGGCGATGACGCACTGACCCATGTCATCTTGCACCAGCACAGACACGAGCCGCCGATCATGATCGAAAGGCAATAGCGACAACTGCCGATAGCCCGGGACAGCTTTGACCCGAGCTTTCGCGGCCGGAGATTCCCACAACGCCGTGTCGAGCGGATTCTCACCCACCGGGATTCCGCCGGTACTCCCGACTTCCGTGCACAACAGCCCCCACTTCAGCGGCTCGGAAGACGGGGATCCTGAGGCGGACACGGTGCGTATAAAACTGATGCTCCCGCCCGTCAGCGTTCCGGCCTTGTCGGTGAACAGCATGCTCACATCGCCGAGGTCTTCAATGCACACCAGTCGTTTCACAAGAACCTTGCGTGCTGACATCCGTTTTGCTCCGGCTGCAAGGCTCGCCGACACCACCGCCGGCAGCAACTGGGGGGTGATTCCCACCGCAATGGCCAGGGAGAACAAGAGCGCGTCGAGGATAGGTTTGTGGAGAATCACGTTGACCACGAAGATTGACCCGGTGAGGGCGGCGGCGACATAAACCAACAGCAGCGAGACCTTGCGCAGGCCGACCTGGAATTCCGTCTCGACTTGGTGCCCGCCAAGCCCCGCCGCGATCCGCCCGAATTCCGTGCGGACTCCGGTGCCAACTACGATCCCCGTCCCGGAGCCACCGTGCACCACCGAACCCATGAGTGCGGCCGAGGAAAGTTCGGCAAGGACGGTGTTGGCGGGCACTGAGTCCACCGATTTCCCCGCCGCCGACGATTCCCCCGTCAGGGTCGACTCGTCACATTCAAGCTCAGTCGCGTCCGAAAGCCGCACATCGGCCGGGACGATATCGCCAAGGCGCAACGTCACGAGATCTCCCGGCACCACTGCGGTCACCTCCACTGCGATCGGGTGATCGTCCCGGATCACTGTCGATTGATGACGGATCTGTGAATGCAGGGCTTCGGCCGCCTTCTCGGCCCGATACTCATTAGAAAAACCGAGTCCGACCGAGAGCGCTACGATCACGCCGATGATGATCGAACTACTGACCTCACCGAGGAATGACGAAGCGATTGCGGCGATAACGAGCAGTCCGAGCAGCGGGGAACGCAGCTGGTGGCAGAGCACCATGAGGCCCGTGGCACGATGGGACGATACCGCGTTGGGGCCAAAATGCTCGAGTCGGCGCGCGGCCTCAGCAACGGAGAGACCGGTACCGGTCACACCTACCCGGCGGCAAACTTCCGCGAACGAAAGCACAGCCGCCTTGTTGACCGCGAGGTCGCCGAAACCGTCCAGACCCGCTCGATCCGCGATCTCAGGTGGATGGCTGGTTGTCATCCGCTGTTCCGCGCGTGTTGCCGGTCGCAGAAAACGGGAGGCCACGCCAACCGGCCACATCTTCAGGATCTTCACCATGTTCTCGGGTGTAGGCGCGGTGGGCCACACGCTCGTCATCCATGGCTTGGCTGAGCGTCGCATACTGCTCGGTCAACGTCGGTACCCGGCGGATCACGTCCATCACCAGGCGGAAACGGTCCAGATCGTTCATCATCAGCATGTCGAACGGCGTCGTCGTCGTGCCGCGTTCGTTATACCCGCGCACGTGGATGTTGTCGTGGTTCGTGCGACGGTAGGTGAGCCGGTGGATGAGGGCCGGATACCCGTGGAACGCGAAGATCACCGGCTTATCGACGGTGAAGATGGCGTCGAACGCCGCGTCATCCAGGCCGTGCGGATGCTCCGTGCTGTCTTGAAGGCGCATCAGGTCGACGACGTTGACGAAACGCACGCGGAGTTGGGGGATGTGCAGCCGCAACAGTTGAACCGCGGCCATTGCCTCGACCGTGGGCACATCTCCGGCACACGCCAGCACGACATCGACGTCATCACCGGGAACCTCGGTGCCGGCCCAATCCCAGATGCTGATTCCTCGTGCACCGTGGGCGCGAGCCTCCTCGAGGGACAAGAGTGTTGCGGTCGGCTGCTTCCCGGCGACGATCACGTTGACATAGTCGCGGGAGCTCAGGCAGTGCTCCGCCGTCACGAGAAGGGTGTTCGCATCCGGTGGCAGGTAGACCCGCACGACGCTTGCGCGCTTGTTCACGACGTGGTCGAGGAATCCGGGGTCCTGGTGGGAAAAGCCGTTGTGGTCTTGGCGCCACACGAGCGACGAGAGCAAATAGGTAAAGGAGGCGATGGACCTGCGCCACGGGATTTCGGAACTGGACTCGAGCCACTTCGCGTACTGATTGAACATCGAGTCGACCACGTGAATGAACGCTTCGTACGAGTTGAACAGGCCGTGGCGCCCGGTCAGCAAGTACCCCTCCAGCAACCCCTCCATGAGATTCTCATTGAGAACCTCGATCACCTGGCCGCGGGGGGCGAGGTGCTCATCCGTCGCAACGGTCTCCGCCTGCCATTGCTTGGCTGTGACCTCATAGACGGCGTCCAGTCGGTTCGACGCCGTTTCATCGGGGCCGAAAATCCGGAAGTTGTCTGGGTTGCGGGAAATGACATCGCGCAGCCACTGCCCCAGGATCCGCGTCGGCTCGGCAACAGCACCGCGCCCGCTCGCCAATGAAACCTCATGCGGTTCGAGCGGTGGCAACACGAGCTCGCGCATCAACTCGCCGCCGTTCGCGTGGGGATTCGCGCTCATCCGACGAGGACCCGACGGCCTGTTCGAGTCGAGTTCCGCGGTCAGACGGCCGTCAACATCGAACAGCTCGCGGGGCCGATAGCTGAGCATCCACTCCTGCAGCTGAGCGAGATGCTCGGAATTCTCGCGGACCTCGGTCAGCGGCACCTGATGAGCACGCCACGTTCCCTCAACCGGAAGTCCGTCGACGAACTTCGGACCGGTCCAACCTTTGGGCGTGCGCAGGATGAGCATGGGCCATCGTGGACGCAGGGTGCGCCCGCCGACCCTGGCATCCTGTTGGATCGAGGCAATATCGTCCAGTGCCTCGCCGAGTTCCTTGGCGAACCGGGCATGTACCAGCATGGGGTCCTCGCCGTCGAACCCGCCGGACACCAGGCGAGGCGAATAACCAAGCCCTCGGAACAGCGCCACGAGCTCGCCCTCAGGGATCCGCGCGAGAACCGCGGGGTTCGCGATCTTGTACCCATTGAGATTCAGGATGGGCAGCACGGCACCGTCCCCAACCGGATTCAGGAACTTGTTCAGGTGCCAACTCGCCGCGAGCGTGGAGGTTTCAGCCTCCCCATCTCCGATCACGCACGCCACGACGAGGCTTGGGTTGTCGAGGGCTGCTCCGTACGCGTGTACCAGCGAATAGCCGAGTTCACCGCCCTCGTGGATGGACCCCGGCGTGTCGGGCGAAGCATGTGAGGGAATCCCTCCTGGGAAGGAAAACTGACGAAACAGCCTCCGCATGCCTTCGCGGTCGACGGTCACGTCCCGATAAAGTTCCGAATAGGTGCGGTCCAGCCAGGCGTTCGCCACAACCCCGGGCCCCCCGTGTCCCGGGCCGGCGATATAGATCATGTCCAGATCCCGCTCGACAATGAAGCGGTTCACATGCGCGTAGATGAGGTTCAACGCCGGAGTCGTGCCCCAATGGCCGAGCAGCCGCGGCTTGATATCGGACGGCACCAGCGGCCGTTCGAGCAGCGGATTGTCCATCAGGTAAATCTGGCCGACGGAAAGATAGTTCGCGGCACGCCACCACCTGTCGATTACCGACAAGGTGGCGTGTGGACTGCTCATGGTAACTCCGATGCCAAAGATGATGGACCTTCCACTGCGGTGGGTGGATTCTAGCTCTGCCACATCCGAAACAGCGCGTGATGATGCGGTCCCTCGACGATGGAATACTGAACCGATGGCCAAGCTGAAGCGAATGCAGCACATCGCGACGGGACTGTTGATTCTGATGGCAGTGATCTTCGCCATCTCCTTCGCGCTCCAGGCTCGCTATCCCTGGTTGCAGTTCGTGCGTGCCGCGAGCGAGGGCGGGATGGTGGGGGCGATCGCCGATTGGTTCGCGGTGACGGCGATCTTCCGGCATCCGCTCGGCGTGAAGATTCCACACACCGCGATTATCCCGAACCGGAAGGACGAACTCGGGGCTTCCCTCGGTGACTTCGTGGAGGAGAACTTTCTCTCCGAGACCGTCATTCGCGCGCGACTGCAATCCTTCAGTGTCGCCAAACGCCTGGGGCCCTGGCTGGCCTCGCCGGAGCGCGCGCGCCGGGTCACGGCGGAGGCCAGCGTCGCGTCGCTAGGAGTCCTGGCCATGCTCAGCGATGACAGTGTGCAGCAGGCGATCGAGGCCACCGCGCGAACGCAACTGCTCGATCCGCAGTGGGGCCCAACGCTGGGACGGTTCGGAGAGCAGCTGTTCGCCGCCGGCCATCACCAGATTGCACTCGATCTCGTTCTCGATCGCGCGGACGAGTGGATGGCCGCGCACCCGCTCGCGTTCTCCGGCGTGGTCTCGAAGGGGTTGCCGACCTGGGTGCCGTCGATCGTCGACCGACTCGTCGATGACAGGGTGTACCGCGAGGCCCGTCGGTTCGTCGCCGAGGTACGGACCGACCCCGACCACCCCCTGCGAGCGCTGTTGGACGACTACCTCACCGAACTCGCCGGCAAGCTTCAGGACGACGGCGAAACGATCGACAAAGTGGAGGCGCTGAAGTCCCGGATGTTCGACGATCCACAGGTGAGCGAGTTGGCGGCCCGCGTGTGGGACATCGTTAAGGGCACTTTGCTGGTGGCATTGGGCGACGAGAACAGCAACCTACGCAGCCGAATCCAGGGCCTCGTCATCGACCTCGGTACGCGCCTGACGGACGACGAGGGGCTGGCCGGAAAGATCGATGCCTGGGTGGCGGACGGTGCCGCATACCTGGTGCGCAATTACCGGCACGACATCGCCAGTATCATCACAGACACCGTGAAGCGGTGGGACCCGCAGGAGACGACCGACAAGATCGAGGCACTGGTGGGAAAGGACCTGCAGTTCATCCGGATCAACGGCACGATCGTCGGCTCCCTGGCCGGGATGGCCATCTATATCCTCGCCACCGCGTTCCTTGGCGGATGAGCCGGCAGCGCGCAGCGCGGGTCAGTTCGCCGGGTCCGGCCAGTGAGCTGCGGCCAACTCGTCGCGGGTGCCCCCGCGCGTCACGAACGAGGTGGAGGGCCGGCCGGTGAGCTCCACAACGCGGTCGACAACTCGCAGATACGCGGTCAGATCGATGCCGGTGCTGACGCCCAGGCCGTCGCAGAAGTGGATGAGGTCCTCCATGGGAGCGTTGCCGAGAACCGTCGGATCGCCGGGGAACCACATGTCGCCGCCCAGGCCCGCGAAGGATGCCTCGAGCCAGGTCGCACCCGCCGCCATCGCCGCCATCGCGTTCGCAAGGGCGAAGCCGTTGCGATTGTGCAAATGGACGCCGAGGTCCAGGCCCGGGTACCGCTCGCGCACCTGCCCAACCCCGTCGGCCAACTCTCTCGGCTGTTCCTGCCCCGAGGTCGCCGCGAGATACACGCCGCGCGCGCCGGCGTCCACGGCCGCGTCGACGATGCGGAGCATGTCTTTGACGGGGACCGGGCCTCGGGCCGGGGCGAAGAACGCACAGGCGACAGCAACGAGAAGCCGCGTGCCGGACTTCTGCGTCAACTCACCCACGGAGACGAGTTCGGCTAGAAGCTGGTCGACGGAGCGGCGCTGATTACGGAGGCTGACCTCCTCGTCTGCCGAGATCACGACGACGACCTCATCAAGTCCGCTTGCCACCGCGCGCTGCGCACCGCGCAGATTCGGCGCCAGTCCCCGGTACACCACCCCGGGAAGGCGCGGAACCGCCGCCATCACCGCCTCGGCATCCGCGAGCTGCGGCAGCACCTTCGGGTGGGCAAAGGACACCGCCTCGATCTCCCGCACGCCGGCGTCGATGAGCATGCGCACGAGCTCCACCTTGTCCTCGGTGCGCAGAGGTTCCGGCACGGCCTGGAGGCCATCCCGCAGCCCGACCTCGACCAGCCTGATGGCCGACGGCAGCTCCGACACGCTCATACGATGCCGATTGCTCGCAGGGCGTCGATCTCCGCCTTCGAGAGGCCGACCTCTGCCAAGACCTCGTCGGTGTGATTGCCGAGCGGTTCACCCGGCCAGCGCACCACGCCGGCCGTGCGGCTCAGCCGCGGAAACACGTTCTGCATCGCGAGCGGCCCCAGGAGCGGATGCGGCACCTCGATGATGGACTTCCGCGCCTTAAAATGAGGGTCCGCGAACATGTCGACCGGCCGGAAGATCTTGCCGGCGGGGACGAAGTGCTCGACGAGCGCCGCCTCGAGTTGCTCCGCGGGTTGGGTCGAGGTGTAGCCAGCGATGATGTCGTCGAGCTCCCTCTGGTGCTCGCCGCGGGCCACGTGCGAGGAGTACCGCTCGTCCGTGGCGAGTTCCGGCATTCCGATGAGCGCCGCGAGGCGAGTGAAAACCGTGTCCTGGTTCGCGGCGATCAGTATCCACTGCCCGTCACCCGTTGGGTAGACATTGCTCGGTGCGATCTTGGGCAGAATCGCCCCGGAGCGCTCCCGCTGGTACCCGTTGATCTGCCACTCGGGAATGAGCGACTCCATCATCCCCAGCACGGCCTCGTAGATCGCGGAGTCGACGATCTGCCCGCGGCCGCTCGTCTCGCGTTCGTGAACGGCCGCCAGCGTGCCCATGGCCGCGAACATGGCCGCGAGGGCATCCCCGATGGAGATCCCCATTCGGGACGGCGGAGTTGACGGATCGCCCACAACGTAGCGCAGACCGCCCATCGCTTCCCCGATGGCGCCGTACCCGGCACGCTGGGAATACGGACCGTCTTGTCCGTATCCGGACACCCGCGTCATGATGAGGCGCGGATTCAGTTCTGCCAGCACGTCGTAGCCCAGGCCCCATCGCTCCATGGTGCCCGGCCGGAAATTTTCCACGAGCACGTCGGCCGTGCCGATGAGTTTTCTGGCAAGCTCTTGCCCGGCGACTTCGCGCAGGTTGAGAGTCACGGAGCTCTTGTTGCGGCCGACCACAGACCACCACATGGATTGGCCCTGCGGAAGCGTCTGCCCCCACTGCCTCATCGGGTCGCCCTTGCCGGGGTCTTCCAGTTTGATGACTTCGGCACCGAGGTCGCCGAGGAGTTGCCCGCAGAACGGCCCAGCCACCAACTGGCCCATTTCAATCACCCGGAGTCCGGCGAGCGGGCCTGATGCGTTTTCCACGTCGAACCTCCCACGCTGCGAGGCTGTTCGCACGCATTACCTAAAAGATAGTCGTGAGCCTTCGGCCGATCAAGAACGTGCCCGCTCAAAGCGATGGATCTCGGCTCTTGACATCCGCCCGTGTCAGGATGTTGGATTCGAAACTAACGGAGGGTCCATTTTCGTCGTGCCAGTAACAACCCGAACGACGGAGACCGGTCTACCTCACAAGCAACCCGGCAAAGCGAGGAGTACGAAGTGAGCGAGTCAGACGAAGTCGTAAATGTTCCGACAATCACCACGGCATTGGCACGGAAGCTGGTGCAATACGCGATCGATCAGGCCACGGTGAACGGAAAGCCCATGGTCATCAGCATCGTGGACGTCAGCGGAGTGCTGAAGGCGTTTGTACGGATGGACGGCGCGCCGCTACTCTCCGTCGGTATCTCCCAGAACAAGGCATACACGGCGGCATCGTTCGGCCTCCCCACCGACGGATGGTTCGACTTCATCAAGGGTGACGAGCCACTCAAACTCGGCATCGTCCACACCGACCGCCTCGTCACCTACGGTGGCGGGTACCCGATCGTCGTCGGCGGCAAAGTGGTCGGTGGCATCGGTCTCAGCGGCGGCCACTACTCAGACGACATGGCCGTGGCTCAAGCAGCTCTCAAATCCGCGGGCCTGGAGGGCTGAACTCCTCTGGGGATCCTTCCGCAGTCGCGGCGGCGTGCCGCTAACGGATAAGGACCTTCAGTGCGTCGTGTGCAGCGGCGTTGCCGAATACGTCGTACGCCTCCAGGATCTGGTCGAACGTGAACTCGTGGGTGACGAACTTTTCCGCAGGCAGCTTGTGTTCACCGACCAGCTTCAGGAGCATTCCGAGCGTGTTGGTGTTGACCAAACCCATCGATATGTCGATGTTCTTGATCCAAAGCTCGTTGAGTGCCAGTTCGACCGGTCTCCCATGCACACCGATATTTGCAACGGTACCGCCGGGACGTACGATTTCGGTGGCCATTGTGAACGTGTGCGGCACCCCCACGGCCTCGATCGCAACGTCCACACCCAGGCCGTCCGTCAAAGCCAGGATTTTGACTTTCCACTCCGGCTCGCCGGAGTTGACCGTGTCGGTTGCCCCGAAGTTCTTGGCCCGCGCCAGTCGTGCATTGTCGAGATCGACGGCAACGATCTTAGACGGACCGTAAAGGGAGGCCGTCATCACCGCCGCAAGCCCAACCGGCCCAGAGCCGATCACGGCTACGACATCGCCGGGCTTGACGTGGCCGTATTGCACACCGATCTCGAAACCGGTGGGCAGGATGTCGGAGAGCACGATGCCCTCCGAGTCAGAGACCCCGTCGGGCACGAGATAGACGGAATTTTCGGCGAAGGGCACCCGAACATACTCTGCCTGGGTGCCGTCGATCATGTATCCGAAGATCCAGCCGATCCCGCTGATGCCCTCGGGGTCAAGGCAGTGGCTGTACAGCCCTATCCGGCAGTTGGAGCACCTGCCACACGAGCTCACACAGGCCAGAATGACCCGATCTCCGACCTTGAGCTGAGTAACACTGGAGCCGATTTCGGTGATGACCCCGATTCCCTCATGCCCCAGAATGCGACCAGCCGCCACCTCCGGCACATCACCCTTCAAGATATGAAGGTCGGTACCGCAGATAGTCGTCGCGACCATTTTAACGATCACGTCGGTAGGCCGTTGAATGGTGGGCTCGGGGACGTCTTCCCACGCTTTCTGGCCGGGACCTTTGTAAACGAGTGCCTTCACGGTGCGCCCCACAATCATCGGTTCGAGGCACCTATTGCCTCGATACCGAGTCAACGTGCGTGGGTGTGGGATCTACAGGGTCGAAAGTCCTGCAGGGGGCATGCCGGCACTCACCAGACGATCAGGATCCCGACGAGGGCGACAGCGGCGACGATGATGGTGGTGATGGTGGCCAGGAGGAAGGGTTTTGGCCCGACCTTGATCAGGCTGCGCACCCGAACACCGGTGCCGAGCGCGAACATCGCGGCGGCGAGGAATACCGTTTGAAACAGTTTGGTGGCGTCGAGCACGGGTTGCGGCAGGATGCCGGTGGAGCGCAACAGCACCATCACGATGAAGCCGGCAACGAACAGTGGCATGATCGGCGGGCGCTTGATCGTGGCCGCGGCGCCGCGCAGTGACCGGCGGCGGAAGTAGCTGAGTACCATCATCACCGGGGCCAGCATGAGCACACGGGCCAACTTGACGATGACCGCCAGTCCGAGCGCAACCCCGCCGATGGTGCCACCGGCTGCGACAACTTGGGCCACCTCATGGATCGAGCCGCCGGCCCACAACCCGCTTTGTTCGGCGGTCAAAGCAAGAAGACTGCTCGACAGCGGGATCAGCGGAATCATCAGTGTGCCAAAGAGCACGACCAGGGCGATCGCGGTGATCACCTCTTCGTCGTCCTTGGTTTCGATCACACCATCGGCGGCGGCCACCGCCGCCGCCCCGCAGATCGAGAACCCGCACGCGATCAATAGCCGCTGGGACAGGCTGATACCCAGCCACTTCCCCACTACGAGCGTGCTGATCATGCCAACGCTGACGATGGCAACCACGACCACGATCATCCCGGCACCCAGTCCGAGAATGTCGCCGAGCACAAGCTGAAGGCCAAGTAGAACGATGCCCAGCCGCAACAACCTCTTCGCCGAATACGACAGGCCTGACTCGACAACCGCCGGCAACGATACGGTGTTGCGCAGGAGCACACCGAGCACAATCGCGATCAACAACGTGCTCACGGTCGGCAGGAACTGGCCAATCGCCAGGGACGCAGCGACGGCGGCCGCGGCTAACGTCAGCCCCGGTAGCAGCCCGGCCACGCGTCTGCTGCGCGATGGCGGCGGCGCGGGGTGATCCGTCAGCACGGTAACGGTGCCGGTGGCTGATGGGCTGGGGGCGGACGAATTCTCTGTTGCCATGCCTCCTAGGCTGACAGCACCGGTGGCGGCAGGTAACCCACACTTTCACATGGCCGCATATCATTATGATATGACCGACCGCTGGCCTGACCTCGCCATGCTTGAACTGCTCGTTGCGGTCTCCACGTGTGGGAGTCTCAGTGCTGCCGCTCGTTCGGTCGGGATGGCACAACCGAACGCAACCCGCGCCATCGCCCGCCTTGAGCACTCGTTCGGTATCAAGCTCATCGAGCGGCATCCGAGTGGGTCGAGCCTCACCGCCGACGGTGCCGTGGTCATGGATTGGTCACGCGCTCTGCTGGACAGTGCGGAGCAGCTTCGGGGCGCCACCGAAGCCCTTCGCACAGAGCATGACTCGCACCTGGATATTGCGGCCAGCATGACCGTTGCCGAATGGCTCATGCCGGCCTGGCTTGCCGAACTGCGGCGCACTCACCCGGGGCTGGTGATCAAGTTGCGGGTGCACAACTCGGAAGAAGTCTTCGACCTGGTCGCACAGTCGGGGTGTGATCTCGGCTTCGTCGAATCGCCGCGGGTACGCCCGGGGTTACGGTCGGCGGCGGTGGCGCACGACCGATTGGTCGTCGTGGTCGCACCCAACCACCCGTGGTCCCGCAGACGTCGGCCGGTCACTGCTGCGGAACTTGCCAGAACCGCGTTGGTGGTGCGGGAACCCGGTTCCGGTACCCGCACGACCCTTGAAACCGCTCTTGCGCACCTGGAGATGGTGCCGCCGAGCCTGGAACTCAACAGCAATGCCGCCGTGCGAGTGAGCGTTGCGGCGGGGGCAGGACCGGCCGTGCTGAGCGAGCTGGCCGTGGGCGGATTGGTGAAAGCCGGGGAGCTCGTCTTTGTCCCCACCGAAGGAATATCACTGAACCGCACGATGCGCGCGGTCTGGCTGGCCCCAGGCGGCGCACAGGGCGCTGCCGCCGACCTGGTACTCATCGCTCGCAAGTCGCTCTAGGCCAGAAACTGTTGCGCGTTGGTGCGGGCGAAATCAGGTCCGGGCCGCGCGCGTCACGATGAGGTGGGCGACCAGGGCGGTCCAGCCGGTTTGGTGAGATGCGCCCAGACCCTGGCCGGTGTCGCCGTGGAAATACTCATAAAAGGTCACGTTGTCGCGCCAGCGTGCCGTCGTCGGCATCGACGGATGGCCGGAATCGGCGGCCCGGATCCCGTTCGGCCCGGGCACGAATAGCGAGACCAGCCGCGCGGAAAGATCCTCGGCGATCTGCCCCAGGGTGCGGCGCACTCCGGAGCCGGCCGGATACTCCAATTGCTGCCCTGCGCCCAGACTGCCGTCATACCGATGAAGTGCCTCAATGAGGAGCACGTTGAGCGGGAACCAGACCGGACCGCGCCAGTTCGAGTTTCCGCCAAACAATCCGCTAGTGGACTCCCCCGGTTCATAGTCGACGGTGGCCTGAGCATCCTCCACCTCGACCCGGAACGGATGCTGGCGGTGCCAGGCAGAAATGCTGCGAATGCCGAAGTCCGACAGCATTTCGGAGCTATCCAGCGCCTCACTCAGGATGCGCGCGACCCGCTGTGGTTCAACCAGCGCAAGCAGTGTGGTGCCAGTACCGGGCGCGCTGCTGAATCGACGCGCAGTCGGATTCTGGTCAAGAAACCAGGCGCTTCTGGCAACAAAATGGTCAAGCCGCCGTACGGTGCTGTCGTCATAACCGAGCGAGGCGGTCACCGGGATGAGCCCGACCAGCGAGCGAACCTTCAAGGGCACCGTGGCTCCGGTATGAAGGTGCAGCACGTCGTAATAGAACGCATCCGTGTTGTCCCACAGCCCGGCGTCGTTGGCCGCCGCGGCGACCGCCAGAAAATGCTCGAAGAACGTCGTGGCGACATCCTCGTAGGCGCGGTCATGAGCGGCCAAGCGCAGGGCCATGTCCAGCAGATCAAGCGAGTACATGGCCATCCATGCGGTGGCGTCGGCTTGCTCGAGAAAGCCCACCTCCGGCGGCAGAGTAGACCGGTTGAGCGGCGCAATATTGTCGAGGCCCATGAAGCCACCCTCAAACAAGTTTTTGCCGCCATGGTCTTGGTTGTTCGTCCACCATGTGAAATTCATCAAGAGCTTGTGGAACACCCGCCCGAGGAACTCGAAGTCGGTGCCACCATCCAGTTCAAACACTCGAAGCGCTGCCCAGGCATGAGTGGGCGGGGTGGCGTCGGAGAAGTCCCACTCATACGCCGGCAGCTGCCCGCTCGGGTGCATGTACCATTCGCGGAGTATGAGAATCAGTTGCGCCTTCGCGAACGCCGGATCGATGTGTGCCATCGTGACGCAGTGGAACGCAAGATCCCAAGACGCGAACCACGGATACTCCCACGGGTCGGGCATCAACATCACGTCCCTGGCGTTGATATTCCGCCAGCGACCGTTGCGGATCTCACCGCGTCCCGACGGAGGCGGCGGTGTGGCCGGATCCCCATCAAGCCAGCGCGCTACCTTGAACCGGTAAAACTGTTTCGACCACAACAGCCCGGCGAATGCCTGGCGCATCACCAGGGTTTCGCCCGGGGAGACATCCGCGGGTGCTAACGCGGCGTAGAAATCGTCCGCCTCGCACTCACGGCGCCGCAGCACCGCATCGAAGTCGTCGAAACCCCCCGTGGCAAACCCGCCGGTCACGTCAGCCTCCCGCAGTCGAAGTCGGATCTCGCGACTGGCACCCGGAGCCACCGTGACGGTGTAGCGCAGTGCGGCCTTCGTGCCCTCCTGGCCGGGGTTGACCGTTGCCGTACCGTTGACCACGTGGTCGTTGATACCGTCCTTCGGATAGGCGGTGGTGCCCGGCCGGCCATAAAGGCGCCGCGTGTTCGTCTCGTTGTCGCAGAACAGAGGCTCGGGATCGCCCTCGGCCTGCAGCACCAGATCCGGTGCGTTGGGTCTGGATGCCACTATGCCGCCGCCATGGAGCCGCGCACTCGGCCGGGGTGTGTTCTGCTGGTCCCACGACCAGGTGTTGCGGAACCACAGCGTGGGTAACACGGTGATGGTCGCTGTTTCGGGTCCGGCGTTGTCGAGAGTGATCCGCATCAGAAGATCGTGCGCGCCGGCCTTGGCGTAGTCGACGGTGACGGCCCAAAACCGGTCTTCCTCGAAAATGCCGGTGTCGGCAAGTTCGTACTCCGGCTCGAGCCGCGTACGGCCAGCATTCACCGTGATCAAGTCGTCATAGGGAAACGCGCGCTGCGGGTAGTGATAGCGCCAACGCTGCCACGAGTGGGTCGGCGTTGCGTCGAGATACCACCAGTATTCCTTTGCGTCTTCGCCGTGGTTTCCTTCCTCATTCGACAGGCCGAACATGCGTTCCTTCAGGATTGGGTCGACACCATTCCACAACGCGAGACCCAGGCACCAGGTCTGTTCCCGATCGCAGAAGCCGGCCATGCCATCTTCATTCCACCGGTAGGCGCGCGATCGCGCCTGATCGTGCGGAAACGACGCCCACGCTTCACCATCGGCGCTGTAGTCTTCGCGCACGGTGCCCCACGCCCGCTCAGCCAGATAGGGTCCCCAGTCCTGCCAGGACGGATCAAACGCCGTGTGCACCAGGCGATCCCGCTCCGATGAGGCACCGCTTGGCCCTTGATCTTCCATGCTGCGATCGTATTCCGTTCCACTTCACGAGATCTCCGACGACAGGCGAAGACCGTAGTGCACGCTGGACGCCGCGATCAGGTTCGGGCCGGAGCCGTCGAGCTGGTATGCGCGCGTTTTACCGCCTCATTTCGAGCTCTATCCAAATGGGATCGTCAAGAGTAGCCTTCGCGCATGATTAAATCAACCAAAGCTCACCCCCGGCTTTCGTCGCGACTCGCCGCGCTCGCGCTCCTGACCATCGCGCTCGTCGTGGGCACCTCCGCGGCGCCCGCCACTGCCGCCGTACCACAGCGCTGGGTTGCCTCCCACTCGACTGCCGACTACGTCGCGCTCGGGGACTCGTTCACCTCTGGTCAGGGAGCGCCACCGTACCTGAACGGACCGTGTTTGCAAAGCAAGTACGCGAGCTACCCGGTCATCACGGCGGCCCTCAGCAGCTACAAGTTGGTGGCGAACGAGTCGTGTTCTGGGGCAAACACGGCTGCGGTTCTGGCGCAACTGAGTCAGTTGCCCAGCCATTTCGTGGGGGCAAGCTCGCCCGTCCGCTTGGTGACCCTGACCGTGGGCGGCATTGATGCCGGCTCCAATCAGGTTCTTGCGGCCTGCGCGCCCAATCCGGAATCCGATACGTGTCTGGCAGCCATTGCGTTCACAACAGGACAACTCACCTCGCCCGGCCTCGGGCAGAGTCTTGCCGCAACCTACTGGGCAGTCGCGAATGCCATGCCTCACGCTCGCGTTGTCGTGCTCACCTACCCGCGACTGTTCAACCCGGGCTTGTCGCCGTTGGGAGACACTGTCAATTCTGCAACGGACGGGTTGAACGCGATTATCACCGGCGCCGCAATGAGCGTGGCGAACCAGGGCAAGAACGTGCAGGTGGTCGACGTGACTCAGGAGTTCGAGAACCACGGTATCGGCGCTCGCCTCCCCTACATCAGTTTCAATCCGTCCAACCTGTTGGCGCAGGCTAACCTGCATCCGAACGTGCTGGGGAACTCGCTCGGCTACTTCCGGGCACTGCTGAACGACCGCGTGCTCAGCTAGCACGGAGGGTTCCCCGCCGACAAACACGACTGCGAATCAGGTGAGCGCGGGCCCTGGCACAACCACTACCTTGCCGGGCCCGTGACCGGTCGAGATCTGGTCCATCGCTTCGGCGACGCCGTCCAGGCCGACGATTCGATCAACAGCCGGGACGAGTTGCCCGGAGGCCAGAAGCTCGGCTAGAAAGGTGAGGTCCTCTGCCGTGGCGGCGGCGGTGAACTGGTGGAAACTCGGCTGCGCTCTCCGAAAAGCGAACCGCGTTCTGACAAGGTGTGGCAACGGCCCAAGCCAGCGGTTGGTCATCGGCCCGCTGACGGCCACGTAGCGTCCACGGGACGCCAAGATGCTGAGGATTTCGGTGGCAGTCTTGTTGCCCACCATGTCGAGAATCACGTCGTACTCACCTGCCGCGGTGACGAAGTCATCGCGGCAGTAGTCGATCACACGGGTGGCACCCAATGCGCGCGCCTGGTCGACGTTGTTGGTGCTGCACACCGCGGTAATCTCACCCGCACCGAGTGCTTGGGCGATTTGGATCGCGAAGGTGCCGACGCCTCCGGCGGCACCGTTGATCAGAACCCGATCGCCAGCCCGCAGCGCACCGTGCGTTCTCAGCCCCTGCAGCGCGGTGAGGCCGGCAACCGGTGTCGCACCCGCGGCAGCGAAGTTGACGCCCTGCGGGAGCGCGACGACGTCGGCGGCGTCCACTGTCGCGTAGCGGGCGAATCCACCGCCACCGGATTCTCCGAAGACCGCATCGCCGATGTGAAAGCCGCCCACTCCGGTTCCAACCGCCTCGACTATGCCGGCGACATCCGCCCCCTGAATCAGGCGCTTCGGTTTCCAAAGCCCCGCGATCAGCCTCATGAAGTACGGTGTGCCGCTGAGGAAGTGCCAATCGAGCGCGTTGGCTGAGGAGGCCCGAACGCTTACCAAAAGCTGACCCGGTGCGGGAGCCGGTACTGGAACGGACTCGATCGCCAGGACCTCCGAACCGCCGTATCGGCGGGCGACGACCGCCAACATTTTCGCAGGTATCCGCGCGCCGCCGCCGCTGTTTGGGCCACGGGCAGTCTCGCTGGGATCTGTCATGGTCGGGACTCCAGACCTTGTGAGGCACACTGTGCGTGTATCGTGTGCCGGACACGCTAACACGTACGCTTTGTGCGGCCCTGTATCTCGGTGCGCCGGGTAGCGGCCGCAGCGCTCACTGCAAAGTACCCACCGAGCCATAACAGAGTGCCAAGCTAGAGTCCTCACGAGTAGGAGCCCGCTACGCCCTCCATCCTGACTTTTTTGACCACGTGGCACTTTGACCTGACAGCGCTGGCCGTCCTCACCGTTGCGGCAGTGCTCTACGGCTGGGGTGTCGCGAAGTTGCACCACAGGGGCGTGCCGTGGCCAGTTTTGCCGGTACTCGGCTTTTACCTGCTCGGACTCGGCTCATATGCGGTGGTTGGCTTCGGGTTTCTCTCCGCCTATACCGTCGAATTGCGCTGGGCGTTCAGCACCCGCATCGCACTTTTGTTGTTCGTCGTGCCCGCCCTCGTCAGCCTCGGCAGGCCGGTTGCGTTGACCCGTGCCGTGCTGAGCGGCATGCCGTTGCGCGTTGTTGAGGCAGTGCTCGCTTCGCGCGCGGTGCGCATGCTGGGAAACGCCATCTTCGGCCCGCTTTTGGCGATTGCAGCGTTTAGCGTCTTTTTGACTCCGCTCGCCGGTACCCTGCGTGGCAGCACCCTCGGCGAAGCTGTCATCACCGTCACTGTGCCGATCATCGGCCTGCTCATGGTGCTTCCGATCATCGAGAACACCTCACAGCGTACGAGCTTCTTCATCACGGCCGAGTTCATGCTGGCACTGGTCGAGTTGGTGGCGGATGCCGTTCCGGCCATCTTCCTCAGACTCAGCAACGTTATCCTCGACCACGCCCCAGCCGTGCTCGGCGTCTTCCCCACGTGGTTTCCGAATCCGCTTCGCGACCAACAGCTGGCCGGAGATTTGCTCTGGTTTCTAGCAGAAGTTTCCGACGTCCCACTGCTCATTCTGCTATTCATCCGGTGGTCCAAGAAAGACCGCCGCGAAGCCAAAGAGTTCGACGACCTCACCGATGAAGAAATGGAAACGAAGGTGCAAGAACACCTACACCCGCGCAGGGACTAGTGTCCCCGGGAACGCACCCCCTGCGCCCCGGTGGAGTTGAACTCCGTTCCAGTGAGTTGAACGCCGCTGATGTCGGTGCTGTCCGGTGATGCCAACCAGAGCGCAGCCGGGACGATAGATTCCGGCTCGAGGGAAGCGGGCAGCCGCTTGAGATACTCGGGCATCTTGTTCGGCCCGAATAGGTGCGTGTCCGCCATCCCGCCAGGGGCGAGGCAGTTGACCCGGATGCCTTTCTCTAACATCTCGGTCGCACCGATCGCCACAAGTGTGTCGACGCAACCTTTGGTCACTGCCAGCATGCCACCGCGTGTTGCACCCGGGCTGCCCGAGCCGATCGCGATGAAACTGCCTCCGGCGCCCATGCGTGAGAATGCGGCTTTCATGCACAGCCACACACCGATCGCGTTGACTGCGAACATGCGTTGCACGACGTCGAAGCCGTAACTTTGCAGGGTATTCGCCGGCGCGCCCGACAAGGACATCGGTGAGACACCCGCGTTTGCCACAAAGACGTCGAGGCTGCCGAAATGGTCCAGTGCACTTTGTGCCAATGCCTCCACGTCAAGCTCCTGAGTAACGTCGGTGCGGACCGTGAGAACGGCGTTCGCTCCTGCCTGGTGGCAACGCTGCGCAACCCGCTCCAAATCTGATTCGGTGCGAGCCGCGAGTACCACAGTGGCGCCCTCGGTCGCGAAGCCCACCGCCATTGCCTCACCGAGGCCCCGGCTGGCGCCGGTCACGACAACTACTTTTCCCTCAAGAATGTGCATTACGATCTCCTATTCATCGGCTGAATCTGGCCGCGAGTCCTTGCCGTCACTCTCGCTGAGCAGGCGGCCCAGCACTCCTCCGAGGGCGAGGTCGTCGATAGCTCCGAAGTGCGAGAGACGCAGTCGGCCCTCCCGGTCGATGACAAGGGTCGATGGGGTGCCCTCAAGCTGGTAGCGCTCCATCGTGACCGGTATCGACCGCACGTCGTGGCGGTCGATGCCGACCGGAAAGCGGATGCCAAACTCGGAGAGGAACACCTTGAGCGCATCCGGTCCTGTGACAGCGTGATGTTCGAACACCGTGTGAAGCCCGATTACCGCGACATCTGGGAACATCCGCTGCACCGCCTGCGCTTGCGGCAGTGCGTACCGGATGCAGCCCGGGCACAGCATCTGAAACGCCTCGATCAGCACCACTCTGCCCCGCAGGGACTCGAGGGAACTCGGAGTGCCGATCCACTCGGACACATCCAATTCGGGGGCCGGAAGCGAAGGAGAGACGTTCATACTGTCCACGTTACTGTCGGATGCGGCCTCTGACAGCAGTGGCTGCGCCGCCTCGGTGGCGAGTTGCCTAGGCTGTAGGCATGGCCACAGTCATCCTGGTTCGACACGGTCGCACCACTGCGAACGCGAACGGAGTGCTGGCCGGACGGGCCGCCGGGATTCGGCTGGACCAGATCGGTCGCGGCCAGGCGGCCCGCACTGCGCAGCGGCTTGCCGTGGTGCCGGTGGTCGCGGTGGTCTCGAGCCCCTTAGAACGCTGTCGCCAGACAGCACGGGTGATCCTCGATCACCAGACGGAAACACCCATGGCGCTGGTCGACAAGGGCATCACCGAGTGTGACTACGGCCAGTGGCAGGGCCGTGCCCTCAGAGAACTCGCCAAGGAAGAGCTCTGGACGGTGGTGCAGACGCAACCGTCCGCCGCGGAGTTCCCCGGCGGTGAGTCGCTGGCGGCCATGCAGGCCAGGGCGGTCGCCGCGATCCGGCGTCACGACGCAGCGTTCGAATCCCAGCACGGACCCGGCGCCGTGTGGGTCGCGGTCAGCCATGGCGACATTATCAAGTCGATCCTGGCCGATGCCCTCGGCATGCATCTTGACCTGTTCCAACGCATCAGCGTCGCTCCGGCTTCTGTCTCGATCGTCCGATACGGGGTCAACCGTCCCGAAGTTCTTTCCACCAACACCGGCTCCGGCGACCTCGCCTGGCTCCGCGAAAGTGTGCCGGTAGCCGACGCGCCGGTCGGCGGTGGGTTGGGCGCCGACTAAGTCGCCGGCCCGTGGTCCACTCTTAGGATGAATTCATGCCCCCTATAGTCCATCGGTTCAACTGGCCCGATCGCCTCGTCGTTGGCACCGTCGGTGAGCCTGGGTCGCGTACGTTCTACCTGCAGGCGCGCGACGGAGCCCGGATCGTCAGCGTCGCTCTGGAAAAGGAGCAGTCGGAGGTACTCGCGGTGAAGATCGAGGAGGTCCTCGACGAGCTGATGGCGGCCGAAGGCAACCCGTTCAGCGTGCCTGCGGCGACTCCGATAGAACTCGTCGACAACAATCCGTTGGAGCATCCGGTGGACCCGGCGTTTCGCACCGGCACCATGACCCTGGGCTGGGACCGGTCGACGGTCCAACTCGTGATCGAGGCATTTCCGTTAGTGGAGGCAGACGAGGACGCCCTCGACTCGGTCGCACCGGAGCCGGCGGAAATGCTAGAGGTGCGTATCCCGGTCGGCACCGCCCGGGCATTTGCGAAGCGAACCCTCGAGGTCGTCGGGGCCGGGCGACCCATCTGCCCCCTCTGCGGCTCTCCGATGGACCCAGACGGGCACATCTGCCCAATGCCCGGCGAACTCTAGTGGCGGCGGAGGTCGACCTCCATTCCGGCGAGCTCGAACTCACCGGTCGGATCACATCGGCGTCGAACGCAACGTTCCTGGGCGGCATCGGCGGCACCGCCGTCATCTATAAACCTGTCGCCGGCGAGCGTCCGCTGTGGGACTTCCCCGACCACGATCTCGCCCGGCGTGAGATTGCGGCGTACCTGGTCTCGGAGTCGCTCGGCTGGAACGTGGTGCCGTGCACCTGGCTGCGCGACGGCCCCTTCGGTGTGGGGATGGTGCAGCTGTGGCAGGACGCCGATCCCAAACAGGATGCCGTCGATCTGGTCCTAGCCGATGCCGTGCCGGATGGGTGGCGTCGGGTATTCGCCGGCACGGATGAACAAGGACACCCGGTAGCGCTGATCCACGAAAATTCCCACGCGTTACGACGGATGGCCGTATTCGACATCGTGGTCAACAATGCCGATCGTAAAGGCGCCCACATCCTTCCGATGGCAGGCGGGCACCGTCACGGAGTCGACCACGGACTCACCTTCCATGTCGAACACAAACTGCGCACCGTGCTGTGGGGATGGCTCGGCGAACCGCTCAACTCCGCGGAGCTCGCAGGCATCGACCACGTGCGATCGGACCTTGTCAGTGGACTGGGTGACGCTCTTGGCAGGCTGGTCAGTGATCCCGAAATTGAAGCGTTGGATGCGCGCTGCCAACGGTTGCTGTTGGAGAGCCGTTTCCCAGCTCCCCATGGCGACATGCCGGCGATGCCCTGGCCGCTATTTTGATCAACCCAGTTGATGGCGCAGAACGTCGGACGCTCTCGCCGCGGCCTACACCGGTTTGGTCAGATGCACCACGACGGAGCTGGAGTGGCTGTCATCAATCACGAAGCCCGCGCGCTGATAGATGTCGATGTTGCGGATGCTCCGAGCCCCGGTGTACAGCGTGATCTGCTGCGCTGACGCGGGGACTTGGTGTTCGGCATAGTGCAGAAGCCACCGGCCGAGACCGTGGCCAGAGTAGTCGGGAGCGACCATCAGTCGACCGATCTCCCACTCGTTTCCCTGTGTGCGAGCGCGTACGGCGGCCACGAGGCGGCCGCCGTCGCGCAGGCACCACACCGACCATTCGTCCACCCAAGCGATGACGGCAGCGAGATCTTCGAGCAGCGCCGGGATTTCCATCGTCTCGTTAGAGAACGCCTCCTGCATCCAGCAGCAACGCTGCAGCACTAGCAACTCCCCGGCATCCGAACGGTCGGCACGGTGCAGACCGAGGCCGGCCAGCGGCAACGAATCAGCGGGCACTGAATCAGCGGGCACTAGCGGTCGACGCATCGGGCGGAGGACGGCTGCAAGGCGCGTCACCTCCTCCACTACGCCGAGCGCCCTGGAGTCTCGCACCGGGTTGGGGAGCACGGTGCCGTCCCGCGTCTCATCGGCGATGCGCAGCGCTACGGTGGCACCGCACGGAACCAGCCGCAGCGTCGTCGCCACCTGCTTGCTCATCTGCACGCCGCGGGTGCCAGCGGACGTGTTGCCGTAGGAGATGAAAGCGATTGGCTTCCAGGCCCACTCGCTGTAGAGGTAGTCGAAGGCGTTCTTCAACGTCGCAGGCATCCCGTAGTTGTACTCGGGAGTGATCACGATCACCGCGTCCACCGCCTGGACCCGTCGCGACCAGGCTCGGGTGTGTTCATGCTCGTATCGGCCTGTGGCCGGCTGTGCCGGCTCGTCCAGGAAGGGCAGGTTGATCTGCGCGAGATCCGCGATGTCGTAGCTCGCACCGAGCTCCCGGGCTCGTTGTTGCGTCGTTTGGAGGAACCACTCGGCGATCGCTTCGCCGATGCGCCCCGGACGGGTGCTCGCGACAATCACCAGGATGCGAAGCGGGCAAATCTTTGACATGTAACCGAAGCGTAACCGCTTGCAGCGTGCTCCGCGTGCGCGCCGGAGCTAAACGAGGGCGTTCTGTGCGACACGCGGTTTTCGGCCACAGCAAGACGGCGTGTCGCCGCTCATCCTGGTGACGGTGCCGCGCTCGCGCTACGCGCTGGCCGGAGGCCGGCTCACTTGCGGTGCCGGCACTGCTAGCGGATACCGTGCCAACCTGCGGAACCAGGATGCATCCGGCAGCCGGGCGAGCACCGACCCGGCGATGATGGTGATCAGCACGTATGCGGTGGCCAACGGGGCGAGCTGTGGCTCCACTCCGGCTCCCACCGCGAGTCCGGCGATCACGATGGAGAACTCCCCTCGAGGGGTGAGCACTAATCCGGTGCGCCAACGACCGGGCACGCCGATCCCGGCACGCCTGGCGGCGAGGTAACCGCTCAAGATCTTGGTGCCGATCGTCAAGGCGGAGAGGATCAGGGCGGGGATGAGCACCGGCCAAATGTCGTTAGGATCGGTCGCCAAGCCGAAGAAAACGAAGAAGATTGCCGCGAACAAGTCTCGCAGCGGAGTGAGCAGTTGCGCTGCGTTGTGGGCAACGGGTCCGGAGAGCGCGATGCCAACCAGGAAGGCACCGACCGCGGCAGACACGCTCACCTGTTCGGCCAGGCCCGCCACCAGCATGGTCAGGCCGAGCACGCCGAGGAGCAACGGCTCCGCGTGATCCGGGGTGAACAGCCGCGACACCAGGTTTCCGAATCGGAGTGCGATGAATAGGATGATCAGCACGACGCTGACTGCGATCACCAGAGCGATGGCCCCCTGCAACAGTGCAGCACCGATCACCAGGGCGGAGAGCACCGGCAGATAAAACGCCATCGCGAGGTCTTCGATGACCAGGATAGACAAAATCACCGGGGTCTCCCGGTTGCCGACCCGGCCGAGATCGCGCAGCAGTTTGGCGATGACACCGGACGATGACACCCAGGTGATCCCGGCGAGCGCTACCGCCGCGATCGGTCCCCAGCCGAGGACCAGGGCGAACGCCGCACCGGGCAGTGCGTTGAACACGGCGTCGAGCAGGCCCGAGATCCGGGAGCGCTTGAGACTGCCGACCAGCTCCTCTGCAGAGTATTCCAGGCCCAGCATCGCCAACAGCAGGATCACACCGATCTCCGAGCCGACCTCGAAGAAATTATGGCTCGCTGACATCTCGACGACGCCGCCGGTTCCGAGAGTGAGCCCGGCAAGCAGGTAAAGAGGTATCGGAGAGATGCCGAAGCGCATGGAGAGCCGCCCGAGCAAGCTCAGACCGAGAAGCATTCCACCGACCTCGACGAGTAGCAGCGTTGTCTCGTTCATAGGGTCGGGGTCCGATCAACCGGTGCTGGAGGCGATCAGGTCTGCAAGAGCGTCGAGCCCCCGGCGGGTGCCGACCCCTACCAGGGAGTCTCCCGCCTCAAGCAGCTCATTGGGTGTCGGGGACGCGATCACCTGCTTGTCACGCACAATGGCGACGATGGATGCACCGGTTCGCGTGCGTGCCTTGGTGTCGCCGAGCGGTCGGCCGGCGTAGGTCGAATCCGTCGGGATCAACAGATGCTCCGTGAACAGTCCTGCCGCTGCATCCGTGAGTTCGGTGAGCTTGCTGAGCATGACCGAGGCGCCCAGGATGTCAGAGAGCGTCGACGCTTCCCCGTCGGTCATCGGGATGGAGGTGGCACAGGCATCCGGATCCTCGATGTCGAAGATCGACAGCTCCCGCTGCCCGTCCCGGTAGGTGATGACGCCGATGCGCCTGCCCCGCGCGGTCACGAGATCGTGTCGCACGCCGATGCCCGGCAGGTCCGTCTTCTCCACGCGTACGCCCATCCCGCAACGCTATCAGGACCTCCCGTGCGATGGGACCGACGGCGCGTTCAGTCGAGGCTTGGCTGGGTGTGTTACTTTACCAGACGCCGGGTTGCACCGGCCAGTTGGTCGGCATCCAGCGCGAACAGGTCGCGGGCACCCGCGGTCGCCGCACTGAGCAAACCAGAACTCTGCGGCAGCAGTTGCTCAGCGTAGAAGCGCGCGAGCACCAGTTGGGTCTCGGCCAGCTCCGGGTCGCCGGTTTCCGGGCCAACCAGCGCCGAACGCGCCATCAGCCATCCGCCAGCGCACAGGCCCCACATCCGCAGATACGGCACCGAACCGGCGAGCACCGAGTTCGGGTCGGCGGTTCCGGTGGCAAGCATCCACTTGGTCGCCTTCTCCAGCGCGTCGAACTGCCGGGTGAGCTCCTCGCGGATGGAGTCGAAGTCGCTTCCCGCTGCGGCCAGCTCCGGCTCGACTTCCCGCATCGTCGCAATGAACTCCATAAAGGAAGCCCCGCCGCGCACACCCAACTTGCGCCCGACGAGGTCTGCCGCCTGGATGCCATTGGTGCCCTCGTAGATCGCCGCGATTCGTACGTCGCGGAAATGTTGCGCCACCCCGGTCTCCTCGATGAAACCCATGCCGCCGTGAATCTGCAGAGCCAGCGACGTCAACTCGTTGCCCAGGTCCGTGCCGAACGCCTTGCAGATCGGGGTCAGCAACCCGACGATCTCGTCGGCGCGGATGCGCGCGGCTTCGTCGGGCTCATGAGTGCTGTGGTCAACGTGCACGGCGTTGAGCAGCATCAACCGGCGCAGCGCGGCCAAGTAGGCCTTCTGCGTCATAAGCATCCGGCGCACGTCGGGGAACTCGATGATCGCCGAGTCCCGCCCTGTCGCACCGATCGCCAGTCCCTGCCGGCGCTCCTGTGCGTACTCCAGTGACTGCTGATAGGCGCGTTCGGCCACTGCAAGACCCTGCATTCCCACCGACAGCCGAGCGCTGTTCATCATGATGAACATGATGCGCATACCCTTGTTTTCTTTGCCGATCAGGTAGCCGGTGGCGTCCTCGTAGGAGAGCACACAGGTTGGGGAGCCGTGGATGCCCATCTTGTGCTCCAGAGACAGTGTCTTCACACCGTTACGTTCGCCGAGCGAGCCGTCCTCGTTCACGAGGAACTTAGGGACAATGAAGCAGGAGATGCCCTTGGTGCCGGCCGGCGCGCCTGGCGTGCGAGCCAGGACCAAATGCACAATCTGTTTGGTCATGTCGTGATCGCCGAACGTAATGAAGATCTTTTGACCGCTGATCGCGTAACTGCCGTCGTCGCGCGGCACCGCGCGAGTGGTCAGAGCGCCGACATCCGACCCGGCCTGCGGTTCGGTGAGGTTCATTGTCCCGGCCCACTCGCCGGTCACCATTTTTGGCAAGTAGCGCTGCTGCTGCGTGGGATTACCCTTCGTCACAAGGGCCTCGATCGCGCCCTGAGTGAGCAACGGCCCCAGCGCAAACGCCATGTTTGCCGAGGTCATGAACTCCTGAATGATCAGCCCGATGACGCGGGGAAACCCGCCGCCGCCGAACTCCTCGGGCAGAGGCACCGCCCCCCAGCCGGCTTCGACGTACTGGTGATACGCCTCTTTGAATCCGGTGGGAGTAACGACGGTGCCGTCGGGCTGCCAGCGCGAGCCCTCGAGATCACCGGCTCGGTTGGTCGGAGCCACGACATCCGCCATGAACTCGCCGCACTGCTCGAGCAACTCCATCACGGTGTCAAGGTCGGCATGCTCGAAACCAGGCAAACGCGCGACGTCGGGATACCCCACGACGTGTCCCAGGATGAAGGCTGTTTCGGACACGGGGGGTCGGTATTGGCTCATATTCGCCAGCGTACCGCGCATGGCGGAATCCGCCCGAATTGGCGCCGTTCTGTGCAGATTTCCTACAATTTTGGCACGAGTGCGCACGGATGCTGCGGTGCAGTTCTACAACCCGTCAGCGGGTCACCGACCCGGTGAGCGAGGCGACGGGGCGCAGCAGCAGCGGCCTCGCAGCGGCCCACGCCGCCACCATTACCACGATCGACGCAGCAAAGATCCAGAACCCCACCCAGTTCTCGGAATCACTGCCACCGTACATATGGTTCAGATTGCGCAGCGCGCCGGTGGCCAACACCAGAGTGACGTGCACGATGGTGAACAGCACGTAGTACAGCATCACCGGGAAGTGGATGGCCCTCGCAATTTCAATCGGATAGACCTTGTTCAGCCTCGTAGCGTTCTTCGGCCACGCCCCGGACATCCGAAGACCGGTAATGACTGCGAGCGGAGCCGCGATGAAGACGGTGACGAAGTAGGCCACCAACTGCAGGCTGTTGTAATTGACCCAGCCGTTTTCGGTGGGCCAGTTCAGCGACGCATACTGGATCGCGACCGAGATTGAGTTGGGGAAGACATCCCACTTCAGCGGCACAATGCGCATCCATTGGCCGGTGGGGAACACCAGGATGATGAAGACGATGCCGTTGACCAGCCAGAACGCGGCCAGGCTGAGGTGGAACCACAGCTGCAGGCTGATCTTGGTCGGAGAGCCCTTGGTGCGGATCACACCTTTGTTGTTACGCGTCCAGTGCGCCGGCGGCCGGGTCGTCGTGCGCACCTGCCAGCCCGAGCGGATGATCAGGATGATGAAAAAGAAGTTCAAGAAGTGCTGCCAGGACAGCCAAGCCGGGAAACCGACCGGCGCCACCTTCGGCAGCTCAGATTGGCCGGGGAAATCCGTCATGAACGACTGCACCGCCGGCAGCTCACGCAGCCATCTGGCGACGAGCACCACGATCGCAAACACGACGATCGCTACCAGTGCGATCAACGCCGGCTTGAACCACGTGGCCGCAGTGATCGATTTCGGCTCAGCCGTCACGATGCGGCTCGCGCCTGAAGTGCCTCGATCAGTTGCGGCACGACGGTGAAGACGTCGCCCACGATGCCGTAATCCGCGATGTCGAAGATGGGCGCATCCGCATCTTTGTTGATCGCCACGATCGTCTTCGCAGTCTGCATGCCGGCGCGATGCTGGATCGCGCCGGAAATCCCCAGCGCGATGTACAGCTGCGGCGCCACTGTTGTTCCGGTCTGGCCGACCTGAGAGGTTTGCGGCACATAACCGGCATCCACAGCGGCGCGGGATGCGCCGACCGCAGCCCCGAGAGCGTCAGCGAGCCGCTCGACGAGTTCGAACTTCTCCTTGGAACCGAGACCTCGGCCGCCGGAGACCACGATTTTCGCCTCGCGCAGTTCCGGGCGCGATGAGGTACCCACCGCGTCGGTGATCCCGTCGATCGTGGCACCGGAGTCGGCGGTCACCTGGACCGTAGTGAGTGTGGCAGTGGTCGCCTCGGCGCGGTCCTGGATGACCCCGGGCCGAAGCGTCACGATCACCGGCCCGTCTTCGACGGTGGATTCGACGGTGTAAGCACCGCCGAAGATCGAGTGTGTGGCGATGATCTTGCCGGCATCCGACCGCAGATCAACGGCGTCGATAGAGAGGCCGCCGTGGATGCGCACCGCCAGGCGGGCGCCGACATCGCGGCCCTCCACCGAGTTCATAACGAGAATTCCGGCGGGCTCCAGCGCCGCGTTGGCAGCGACCAGCGCTTCCAGCTGCGGGCTCACCAGCACCTTGTCCACCTGATCGGACTCAGCGAGAAAAACGTGTTCCGCGCCGAGGGCGCCGAGGGCGTCGAGCAACCCGGCACCACCGCCCGGGGCGACGGCCGCAACGGCGACCGGTGTGCCGAGCCTGGCAGCGGCAGCGATCAGCGACGGCGCGGTGCCCCGGATCTCGCCGGTGCTGGAAAGCTCAATGAGAGCGAGGATGTTGGGCATGTGGCATTCCTTCGTTAGAACAGCGTCGTCAGATCAGGTGGCCAGCGGCCAGGAATTCAGCAAGGTCGACTCCCGCGTTTCCCTCGTCGACGACCTTGGTGCCGGCGGTGCGAGTCGGCCGCTCCGAGGTGCTCAGGACGACCGAACGACCGCCAGCGAGTTCATCGGAAGCCACACCCAGGTCGTCGAGCGAGAGGACTGTGAGCGGCTTCTTTTTTGCGGAGAGGATGCCTTTGAAGTTGGGGAAGCGCACTTCGGGGGTTCGCTCGGTGACCGAGACGATGGCGGGCAGGTTCGTGCGCACATCCATGCTGCCGCTCTCGGTCCCCCGCGTCCCGCTGACCTGATCCTCGGAAATCGTTACCGAGTCCAGAAAGCTGAGGTGGGGAAGGCCCAGGTGTTCGGCGATCATCGCCGGCATCACTCCGCCGCGACCATCGGTGGACTCGTTGCCCGCGACGACCAGGTCGTAACCGGATTTCGTCAGCGCGGCCGCGAGCACCGTCGCCGTACGACCCAGGTCTGCGCCGGCCAGCGACTCGTCGAGTATGTGCACCGCCGCATCGACACCCAGTGAAAGTCCCTTGCGCAACGATGAGGTCAACGATGCGGGCCCCATCGACAGCAGCACAATTTCGGTGCCCTTATTGGCGTCCTTATAGCGAAGCGCCACCTCAAGTGCACGCTCCCCGATCTCGTCGATGATTGGTTCGCTCGCGGCACGGTCGAGGATCCCGGTCGCGGGATCGAGCTTGCGTTCCTCATAGGTATCGGGCACTTGCTTCATCAGCACGACGATCTTCATTGGGCTCGCTCCTTTTGAAACACCCGAATGACGGGTGTTATCCACGGTTCTCCTACCGATAGTAGGGCTCTCCCGTGAAAACCGAAGGCAGGTAGTGACACGGCGATAGGAAGAAGTTCAGTTAATGGTGATTTACTGGGACATCATACAATTGTGACCACGGCCACACGCCGTGAACGCACTTCCGAGTACTGCATCCACGAAAGGAACCACTGCCACCATGAACTTCGACGATGAAGAGAGCCACGCGGACATCCGTGAGGCGGTGGCTGCGGTCACCCGTTCATTTGGAAATTCCTATTACGCGGACCACGGTGCGCGCAACGAGCCGACGCAAGAGTTGTGGCTCGAGCTCGGCCGCCAAGGCTTCATCGGCATCAACCTGCCTGAGGAATTCGGCGGCGGCGGTGCCGGGCTGACTGAGTTGGCACTCGTCTGCGAGGAGACGGCTGCCCAAGGATCGCCGTTGCTCCTGATGCTCGTCTCGAGCGCGATCTCCGGTGAGGTCATCTCGCGCTACGGTAGCCAGACTCAGAAGGAGACCTGGCTGCCCCGCATGGCCAGCGGCGAAAGCAAGGTGGTGTTCGCAATCACCGAGCCGGATGCCGGGTCAAACACCCTGAAGATGTCCACCACCGCGGTGCGGGACGGCGACGACTGGCTGCTCAATGGCACTAAGTACTACATTTCAGGCGTGGACGAGGCAGATGCCGTGCTCGTCGTGGCGCGCACCGGCACAAATGAAAAGAATGGCAAAGCGCTCTTGTCGTTGTTCATTGTGCCGACCGACGCTCCCGGGCTTGTGGCTCAACGGCTTCCTGTGTCGGCGTCGCTCCCCGAGCGGCAGTTCACGCTGTTCTTCGACGACGTGCGCCTGACCAGTGAGTACCTGGTCGGCGCCGAGAACGAGGGCTTTGCCGAAGTTTTCCATGGCCTGAACCCCGAACGCATCGTAGGTGCGGCGATTTGCGTCGGCGTGGGCCGTTACGCGTTGGAGAAGACGGCCGAGTACGCCCGCACCCGCAAGGTGTGGGACGTTCCGATCGGCAGTCATCAGGGTGTCTCCCACGTGCTCGCGAAGGCCAAGATCGAGGTGGAACTCGCGGCGCTGATGACGAGCAAGGCCGCCTGGCTGCACGATAACGGCCGGCCGGCCGGCGAGGCGTCGAACATGGCGAAGTATGCGGCTGCGGAAGCGGCCCTGGGCGCCGTGGATGCCGCGATTCAAACCCACGGCGGAAACGGACTCAGCACCGAATACGGTCTCATTCCGCTGTGGGGCATCGTGCGTCTGCTCCGGATTGCCCCGGTCAGTCGTGAGATGGTGCTCAACTACGTTGCGCAACACACGCTGAGCCTCCCCCGCTCGTACTGATGCGCTCGCGCGCCGACGCTGCCCCATTCCCGGAGGGTAGCGGTCGTAGGTGCGTTCGGACAAGTATGCAAGCAGGTGATAGCAGAGGTGACCGCTGCGTCACCTCGCACCTAGGAACCACACCAAGCAAGTTTTCCCGTCACAACAGCGATGCGGCAGGTGGGTGTCGTCTTCTCCTCCCCATGTGGGGGTTGGGGTAGTTTCCCATGGATCGTAGTTATCTACGGATGGTGTGGGGTGGGGTGTGGGAAAATTGGGGGTATGGACAACCTCACCGCAGTACTGGATGCGAT
>JBDTBD010000036.1:0-6353 GCA_039924285.1 Terrimesophilobacter sp.
CGATGGGGCATCAGCCCGGAGCTCGAGTATGACGCTGCTGCGGACATGCTCTACGCCACCGGCTCACACGACCTAGTCGGCCCGAATAACATAGACACCCAGGTGAATCTGGCCGAGACGGCACCGAACTACTTCCAAAACGGAACCTCGTGCCCGCCTGTGCAGCCACAGCCCACCGTTCTGATCGATAGCGCCATCGACGCCAGCATTCCCGCCTCCGTCGCGGGGCAGTGGCTACCGCAAGCGACCGTCACGATCAAGAACGCGGCAGGAGGCCCTGTCGCCGGCGCAACCGTGGGTGGAACCTTCACCTACTCGTTCGGGAACGCTTGCGTCACCGTAGCGGATGGCACGTGCACGATCAGCGCGCAATCCACTGTCTCGAATTCCACCGCGGACTCGTCCTTCCATGCGAACTCCCTTACCAAGGACGGGATGCAGTGGGACGGACATGGCGTGATCATCACGGTCTACAGGCCAACCGCACCCGCTCCAGCGACCCACCACATCGGGGACCTGGATAACGCCACCGCGAGCCTTTCGTCGATCAAGTCTTCGCTGTCGATGCAGACTTCGTTAGCGGCCAAATGGCAACCGAAGGTGACCGCCACAGTTCTGGATGCGTCCGGAGTTGCCGTTGCCGGGGCAACCGTCAGCGGAAAATTCAGTAGCTACAAGGGGACGCTGACGTGCGTCACGGCAGCGAACGGCATGTGCACACTGGGGAACTTCTCCCTGAGCGCGCGCACCAGTTCGACCGTGTTCACGGTGACCAACGTTGTCGTGAACTCGTCAACCTACGCGCCGACGGCTAACAGCGATCCGGATGGTGACAGCAACGGAACCGCCATCACCATCAAGCGCCCCTGACGAGCCGGGGCACGACAGACACCGACGAGGCAGACATCAGCAAATGAGCTGAAGCCGACTCGGTGCAATGAAACGCAATGTGATCTCCCCTGGCCCTTTGACCAGGGGAGATCATCTGTTGGCCGCCATGGGCGAAGCGGCAAGCAGAACGAATGCCACCACGTTGAGAAGCACCGTCAACCAGAACACGCGTTGAAACGCGATCTTCTTAGACTTATGCCGCAAAAGCTGCTGGGCAAAGATCGCTCCGGGCCAGCCGCCGATCAGCCCCAAACCGAGAAGCGTCCTCTCCGATACCCGCCACCGTCCGGAACGGGCAGCAGATTTATCGGCCGCGTAGGTGCCGAAGCACAGAACACTGGCGCCGAGGTACAGAGCCGTGACCCAGGGCGGTAGAGCCCACCTCACACTGACGACTAGGAAGAGAGCCAGGAATGCCACAAGTGCCAAGTAGCTGACGACGTCCTGCGGTGCTGAACGGTTCGGGCTGTGCTGGCGCCTCCGGTAGGCGACGCCGACCGGTTCGACGTGCGCGGCTCTCTGCTTCCCTTCCACAGACAACTCGACCTCAAAGGTCACGTGGTCGCCGGGCTTGGGCCGCACCGGGCTCCAGGGAAACGCCTTGATGTGCACAAACACCTCACCCCCACCCTGAGTAGGTGAGATAAAACCGAAGCCTCGCTCGTCGTTCCACGACGAAAGGGTGCCCTCGAAGCGCTTGGCTCGGCTTACCGGATGCTCCGCCCGCTGGGATCGACCCGCTGCGAGCGGGCGATCGGGGGTCATGTCAATGAGAATACAGCCGGGTGCCGGCGCAGCAACCCCGATGCACGGCTCTGATCAGTGCCGAACTTGACACAATGGGTGGAGCTAAGGGGATTCGAACCCCTGACCTCTTCGATGCGAACGAAGCGCGCTACCAACTGCGCCATAGCCCCAGACTGCCTAGGTAGGTTATCACCTCGGGAGGGGGTCGGGGTGTCACGGCTGATCCCTTCGAGACGGTCGCCAGAGAGCGACCTCCTCAGGGGACGGAACCCTCCGACCCGCTCAGAAAGCGGAGTTAGACCGCGCGGCGACGGCGCAGCACCGCATCCAGATCGGTCACGCTCGCGTCCAACTCGTCGACCATGCCCATCCGCGCGAAACGGCTGAGTGCGGGAGCGTCCGCCTCCGCACGGATGATCGGGGTGACGTTCGCCGCGATTTGCGCTTCCCGAAGCGCCTGCTCCGCCTTCGCGGTGGCCTCGCGCAATTCGAGCAGGTCGCGTTCGCGCCCTTCGAGACGGCCCTGGCGGGCCTCCTCAGGGAACGCAGCGGCCAGGCGGGCCTCCGGCACCACACTCGGTGCGGACAGGTAGAGCGGCTTGGGCAACGGCACCGGCATCCAACCGCTATGCGCCGCCTCTTCCTGCTGCGGCTGCTCGATGTGGATCTGACGGGTGCGCACGACCGGTGTCGTGCTCAGACTGCGGGCCAGCTGTCGGCGCGAGCGGGCCACACGGGCCATCTGCTGCAATACCGCCAACAACACCGCCGATACGATGAGCCCCGTCACCAGCAGCGCCCCGCTGCCGGCCAACGCCGGAGCGATCCCGGTGACCGCAGCCGCCAGCGCGGCAAGAAGCACCAGCGAGGTTGCAGCGCGGGAACGACGCAGCCGCCGGGCGGCATCCGGTGAGGTGCGGGCCACCGCCCTGATCATGGGTCGAGCTTCGGCGAGGCGGCGTGCCGCCGCGCGCGTGGCGAGTTCTTCCTGCGCCTTGCTGATGACGTGTTCCACCTGTTGCTCCTTGCGCAAAATTCGCTGCTGCGCTGCGACGCTGCGGGCTGTGGACTCCGCGTGCACTTCCCTCGGCACCTGCGCGGTTTCCGCCATGATCCGCAGCGTTTGCTGCAGCCTGACGGCGTTGCGCTCGGTGGCCAGATACTCCCGCCGGCGCAACCACGTGGGGATTAGATAGACGAACCACAGCACGGCCGCGAGCACCAAGACAGCGCTGGAGCCGAGCGGGTTGACGTTCATGGTCTAACGGTACGAGAGCGCGAGCCAAAACCGGGCGATTAGACCAGGTGTGTTCCTGGCGTGCCGGCCGCGGCGATCGCCTCCGGTGGCACCACGCCGGCACCTGGCGGCACCTTCCCGTCCAGCCAACGCCGCAACACTCCCACCGGCAATTCATCGGAGACCAGGGCGAAACAGAAATGGTCGCGCCAGTCGCCATTGATGTGAATGTACCGACGGCGCAACCCCTCGTACCGGAAGCCCACCTTCTGCACCACCCGCAGGCTCGCGGTGTTCTCGGGGCGGATGCAGATCTCCATCCGGTGCAGTCCCACTTGAAAGAAGCAGTAGTCCGCGGCCAGCGCCACAGCCGTCGGCGTGATCGACTTGCCGGCAAACCGCTCGGCAACCCAGTAGCCGATCGCCGCCGACGAAAGTGACCCGTACGCGATCGACGAGACATTCAGTTGCCCGGCGAGCTCGCCGTCGTACTCCACGAGGAACGGCAGGCCGGCCCCGGCCCTCGCGTTCGCCTGCAAACTGCGGATGCTGGCGCGCACGTCGAAGCTCATCGGTCCGTTCGGATTGGTCGCCTCCCACTTACGCAACCACCCGCGGTTATCCAACAGCGACCGCTCCAATTGCCGCGAATCACGCAGTCGAATCGGCCTGATGGTCACCGACCCTTCCCTCAGGGTCGGAATAGTCGTCGCCACTGCCTACTCCAGCGTCGTGACGAAGTTTTTGAGCCACGGCCGCAGGTCGGGCCCGAGATCCTCACGCTCGACGGCGAGTTGCACAATCGCCTTGATGTAGTCGAGGCGGTCGCCGGTGTCGTAGCGGCGCCCGCGGAAAATCACGCCATAGACCCCGCCGGTCTGCTCGGGGGTGCGCGCCATCTCCTGCAGCGCATCCGTCAACTGGATTTCCCCGCCCATGCCGGGCGGGGTGTGCTCGAGGATGCCGAACACCTCGGGCCGCAGCACGTAGCGGCCGATGATGGCCAGATTCGATGCGGTGGAACCGGTGGTGGGCTTCTCGATCAACCCCGTGACACGCACCACATCGTCGGTCTCGGTCGCCTCGACGGTGGCGACGCCGTAAAGATGAATCAGCTCCGGGTCCACCTCCAGCAACGCGACGATGCTGGCGTTGCGGTCAGCCTGCTCCTTGATCATCCGAGACAGCAGAACGTCGCGGCTGTCGATCAGGTCGTCACCGAGCAGCACGGCGAACGGCTGGTTGCCCACGTGCATCTTGGCGCGCAGCACCGCGTGCCCAAGACCCTTCGGGTCGCCCTGGCGCAAGTAGTGCACCTCCGCGAGATCCGTCGAATAGTTCACCTTGCTCAACCGGTCGGTGTCGCCCTTCTTGAGCAGAGCGGCCTCCAACTCGCCGACCTTGTCGAAGTGGTTCTCCAGGGCGCCCTTGTTGCGTCCCGTGATCATCAGCACGTCGGTCAGACCTGCAGCAACGGCCTCCTCCACGACATACTGGATGGCCGGTTTGTCCACTACCGGCAACATCTCTTTGGGCATTGCCTTGGTGGCGGGAAGGAATCGGGTGCCGAGTCCGGTAGCGGGAATGACCGCCTTGGTGATCTGGAACGTCATGCCGCCAAGATTACCTGCCCATTCCCCATAAACTGGAGCGCATGACCGGCGATGTGAGCCACCAAAAGCGGGCGCTGCGCGCGGAGCTTCGGGGACGCCGACGCAACTTGACCTCGTCCGAGCGCGAGTTGGCGACAAATCGTCTGTCAGAGAATCTGATCGAACTGGTGCAGCGCTCCGGTGCCCGATCGCTGGCCGCCTACCTGCCTGCGAGCGATGAGCCGAATATCCGGCCATTCATCGACTGGGCGGAAGCACAACAGATCCGGCTGCTGCTGCCGATTTCCCGGGACGACGGGTTGCTCGACTGGGCGGTGCTCAGTGGATCCGAAACGAACGGCCGAGACGGGATGCCGGAACCGGTCGGCGAACTGCTCGGGCCAATCGCGATCAACGACGTCGATCTCATCATCGTGCCGGCAGCCGCCATCGACCGCACGGGGATGCGCCTGGGTTGGGGCCGTGGCTATTTCGACCGCACGTTGGGGTCCATGGAGAAGTGCCCGCCGGTGTACGCGGTGGTCTTTGACAGCGAGTTCGTCGACATCCTGCCCAGCGAGTTGCACGACCGGCGCGTTAACGGAGTGGTGACACCGAGCGGTATTGTCAATCTGTAGCTTTATATAAGCACGAAGGATTGTATGCCCACTTATTCTTATCGCTGTTCCGAGTGCGACAACGCATTCGACATCCATCAGGCCTTTACCGAAAGTTCCCTCACGGTGTGCCCGGTCTGTGGCGGAAAATTACGCAAAGTCTTTGGCGTCGTCGGCGTGACCTTCAACGGGCCCGGCTTCTACCGCACCGATTCACGCTCCACCGACAGCAAGCACGGCACGAAGCACCACGCCAAGCTGGATGCCTCCAAGTCCGACTCGTCCAAGTCTGACTCCGCGAAGTCAAGTGCGTCCAAGTCCGACTCTGCCAAGACACCCGCATCGGCGTCCGCGTCCGGCTCCTCGTCATCCTCCAGCTCGTCACCCTCCAGCTCGTCTGGCGCAAGCAAGTCAGGAACCATCACGAAATAGGGAGCGCACCATGATCAAAGGATTCAAAGAGTTCATCCTCCGCGGAAATGTCATTGATCTGGCCGTGGCCTTCGTCATCGGCGTCGCGTTCGCCACGGTCGTCACCGCGTTCGTCGAGAAAATCATCAACCCTCTGATCGGCGCCCTGTTCAATGCGGGCAGCCTTGACAAGTCCCTCGTGCTGCGTGTCGGCAGCGCCGACCTCCTGTTCGGTGCGCTGCTGGGCGCACTCATCCAGTTCCTGCTCATCGCTCTCGTGGTGTATTTCGCCCTGGTGGTTCCGATGAACTATCTGCGGAAGGCGTCGTTCCGCAGGCGCGGTTCCGAGCCGGAGGCGGACACCCCGCCCTCCGAGTTGGAGCTGCTCACTCAGATCCGTGACCTGCTGGCCGCGCCAACCGGTAGCGGAGAATCCGGCACTTCCAAGCACGCGGCAGAACTCTAGCTTCGCCCTAGAGGTGGTTGCCCCAGTGCGGCGGCTTGTCTGCCCGCAGCCGCGCATCATTCTCGTTCTCCGCGTGACGGCGCGGTTCCTTCTGCGGCCTCGGGTCAGACCCGGGCACCGGCGCGGTCTGCACTCGCCGGTGCGGACGCCGGGGCGTGGAAGTCTCCGGTGCGGCCTTATCTGTCATCCCTACGATCGTACGCCGGAGACGATGGCGATCGGTTCGGTGGTGGGATCCTTGCGGGCGCCGAGCAGGTCGACGACACGGTCGGCCACGGCATCCGGATCGCTGAACAGTTCGAAGGCGTGCACTCTCAGGTAGTGCCAGCCGAGGAGGCGCAGCAGTTCCGGCCGTAGCCGCAGCGATTCACGCAGGCTCATGTCGTGCAACA
>JBDTBD010000037.1:0-27761 GCA_039924285.1 Terrimesophilobacter sp.
GCGAAAACCAAACCGCTCGCCCGCATCTTGGTGGCACTGAGCATCCGGCACGTTGGGCCGGTCGCCGCGCGCGCACTCGCCGACTACTTCGGCTCCCTCGACGCCATCCGCGTCGCATCCAGGGACGAGTTGGCCGGCGTCGACGGTGTCGGAGGGATCATCGCCGACGCGCTGATCGACTGGTTCGCCGTGGAATGGCACGCCGAGATCATCCACCGGTGGGGCGCCGCCGGTGTGCAGTTCGCCACGCCGGGGCATCCCGGCCCAGGGGCTGCCGCAGCCTCCGGCGGCACCCTCGCCGGGATCACCGTCGTCGTCACCGGAGCACTGGAAGGATTCAGCCGCGACAGCGCCGAAGCGGCTATTATCGCCGCGGGAGGCAAGGCGGCCTCCAGCGTGTCCAAGAAGACTGATTTCGTGGCAGCGGGTCCCGGTGCCGGATCAAAACTGGGCAAGGCCGAAACACTCGGGGTGCGCATCATCGACGCCGTGCAGTTCGCTAAATTACTCAACCACGGGCCCTCGGGGCTGGATGAGTAGCTGTTAGTTTCGTGTTTTCGTGAAACTTTCTTGGGTGTTAGTGTCTCGCGCCCCTAATATGGGGGACACAATCACTTTGCGTAACGATGCCGAGACCCCAGTGTCTCGTCGTCGCGATTGGATCCGCCTTAGATGCTGTTCGACGTCGCAGTTTTTGCCGCTTCGGTGTCCCTGACCGGGGTCAGCGAAGCATTCAACGTGCACGAAATCAACGCGCAGATCCTCTCCTATGTGCAACAGGTCGATATTTCGCCCGCCACGGTTCCCGATGCCTCGCAGTTTTCCTTGCGAGTGCCGGAGTCTCCGGTGGATCCGACTCTGTTGCCACAGCTCGGCGGACGCGCCCTCCTCGAGCAGCTCAGTCTTGTCGACGCCGGCTCGCTGGCGACGTTCGTATCAGCCCACCCGGCGACGCTGAACCAGCTTCTGCAACAGCCTCCGGCGGCCCGGCAGGTCACCGCATGGTGGAGCGGTCTTTCCGCGGACAAGCAACGGGAGATGCTCACGTCGGCGCCTCACCTCGTCGGCAACCTCGGCGGGGTCCCGTTCGCCGTCCGCGACGTCGCCAATCGGGAGTACCTGCAGCAGTCACTCACCACGCTGCGGGACAAACTCGCGGTTCGACCGGGCCGTTCCGCCAGCGCCGAAGTCCGGGGACACTTGCACACTCTCGCCGAGATCGACAAGGCGATGATACAGAAACCGGGAGAACCGCCGCGCACCCTGGTATCGCTTGACACCGGTTCGCCGCCCCGCGCCGCCATCGTCATCGGCGACCTGGCCAGCGCCGATTACGTCAGTTACATGGTGCCCGGGATGTTCTTCACGATTGACGGACAGGTGGTCGACTGGGCAAACACCGCCGCAGACCTCTATCGCGAGCAAGTCGGCTGGCTGAAGCATTTCGCGCCCACCGACGCAGCACTGAAGAAACAAACGGTCGCGGCCGTCGCCTGGATCGGCTACGAGACGCCGCACCTCTTGACCGTCGGCTCACTGGACCTCGCCTACCAGGGCGCCGAGTACCTTACCCAGGACATCGAAGCGTTGCAGTCGCTGCGGCAGGGCAGTGAGCCGTTCGTGTCCGTGATCGGCCATTCCTACGGCTCGACCGCCGCCATGATCGCGTTGCAACAGCGCACCTTCCAAATCGACGCGTTGGCCGTCGTCGGCTCGCCCGGTAGTGCCGCGCAGTCGGTGTCCGCGCTGGACGTCCGAGGCGGCAATATGTACGTCGGGGAGGCGGCTTGGGACCCGGTGGTGAACACCGCCTTCTACGGCAGCGATCCCGGGGCGGCATCGTACGGCGCGCATCCGATGAGCGTCGACGGCGGAACCGACCCGATCACGCACCATGGGCTGAGCGCGTCGTATGGGCACAACGGGTATTTTGACGTCGGAAGCGAGTCGTTGCGCAACCTTGCGCTCATCGGCATCAACAAGGGCGGCTTCGTCTCCTAACCTCCGCCACCTCCGCACGCGACTCGACGGGGCCGCAGCCTGTCTCGAATAGAATTGGGGTGTCCCTCGCGCCTCAACCTTCGGAGTTGCATGTCTGTCAGTCCCGCTGAATCTCCCCACGCCATCACTACGGAACAGGTCTCCCATCTCGCGAACCTCGCCCGTATCGCGCTGACCGACGAAGAAATTGAGAAACTGACCGGAGAGCTCGGCGTCATCATCGAGTCCATTGCCAAGGTGTCCGAGGTCGCCACCGCCGATGTCCCGGCGACGTCGCACCCGATTCCGATGGCGAACGTGTTCCGACCGGATGTCGTCGGGGAGACCCTCACGGTGGAGCAAGCCTTGAGCGGGGCGCCGGACCGCGACGGCAACCGGTTCAAAGTTTCGGCAATCCTCGGGGAGGAGCAGTGATGGAATCGCTCACGAGGCTCACCGCATCCGATCTCGCCGATAAGCTCCGCTCCGGCGAAGTCAGTTCGGTCGAGGTCACCCAGGCACACCTGGACCGGATCGCCGAGGTCGACGGTGACATCCACGCGTTCCTGCACGTCTCCGCCGCCGCGCTGGACACGGCCGCCGGGATCGACGCCAAGCGTGCAGCAGGCCAGAAGTTGGGTCCGCTCGCGGGCGTTCCCATTGCCATCAAAGACGTGCTGTGCACCATCGACATGCCCTCCACTGCCGGATCGAGGATTCTCGAAGGCTGGGTGCCACCGTACGACGCCACCGTCGTGCGCAAGCTCCGCGAAGCGGGCCTTGTGCCACTCGGTAAGACCAACATGGACGAGTTCGCCATGGGTTCTTCCACCGAGCATTCGGCGTTCGGACCGACGCACAACCCCTGGGATCTGGAGCGGATTCCGGGTGGATCCGGCGGCGGGTCGGCTGCTGCCGTCGCGGCGTTCGAGGCGCCGTTGGCGCTGGGCAGCGATACCGGCGGATCCATCCGCCAACCTGCTGCGGTCACCGGTTCCGTCGGTATGAAGCCCACGTACGGCGGCGTGTCGCGCTATGGTGCGATCGCCCTCGCATCGTCACTGGACCAGGTCGGCCCAGTCACCCGCAGCGTGCTCGACGCTGCTCTGCTGCACGATGTCATCGGTGGGCACGACCCCCGCGACTCCACCTCGCTGCCGGATGTCTGGCCGTCGTTCGCTGCGGCCGCCCGCGAAGGTGCAGCATCCGGATCTCTGGCCGGCGTGCGCGTCGGGGTGGTCAAGGAACTTAACGGCGAGGGATTCCAAGCCGGCGTAAGCCAGCGCTTCGCTGAGACCCTCGACCTGCTCTCTGCAGCCGGCGCGGAAATAGTCGAAGTCTCTGCGCCATCGTTCACCTACGCGATCGCCGCGTACTACCTGATCCTCCCGGCTGAGGCATCGAGCAACCTGGCCAAGTTCGACTCGGTGCGCTTCGGAATGCGCGTCAACCCGCCCGGAGGCGGCACGGTCGAGGACGTCATGTCGGCCACCCGCGAAGCCGGATTCGGCGCAGAGGTCAAACGCCGCATCATCCTGGGCACTTACGCCCTGTCGGCCGGCTACTACGACGCCTACTACGGCAGTGCGCAGAAGGTGCGCACACTGATCCAGCGGGACTTCGCCGCGGCCTTCGAGAAAGCGGACGTGCTGATCAGCCCCGCGGCACCGACCACCGCGTTCAAGCTCGGCGAGAAACTTGAGGATCCGCTGGCCATGTACCTCAACGACATCACGACCATTCCGGCAAACCTCGCCGGCGTCCCCGGTATGGGGTTGCCCATGGGGCTTGCGCCCGAAGACGGGCTGCCCACCGGCATCCAGCTGATGGCACCCGCCCGGATGGATGCCCGGCTCTACACTGTGGGAGCGACCCTGGAGGCGCTGCTGGAAGCAAAGTGGGGGCACTCATTGCTCACTGAAGCCCCGGAGCTCGAAAGGAGCATCCACTAATGGCTCGCGCAGAACTGATGGACTACGACAGGGCGATCGAACTGTTCGAGCCCGTCCTCGGCTTCGAGGTGCACGTTGAGCTCAACACGGCCACCAAGATGTTTTCGGACGCTCCGAACTTCTTTGGCGGCGACCCCAACACCAACGTCACCCCGGTCTGCTTGGGCTTGCCCGGTTCCCTTCCCGTGGTCAACGAGCAAGCCGTGAAATACTCGATCAGCCTCGGCCTGGCGCTCGGCTGTTCGATCGCTCCGTCCAGCCGCTTTGCCCGCAAGAACTACTTCTACCCGGACCTGGCCAAGAACTACCAGATCAGCCAGTTCGACGAGCCGATTGCGTTCGACGGCGAGGTCGAGGTCGAGCTGACCGATGGCCGGTTGTTCCAGATCCCGATCGAACGTGCCCACATGGAGGAAGACGCCGGCAAGCTGACCCACATCGGTGGTGCGACGGGGCGCATCCAAGGCGCCGACTATTCCCTCGTCGACTACAACCGCGCCGGTGTGCCGCTGGTCGAGATTGTCACGAAGATCATCTACGGTGCCGGAGCGGATGCCCCAGAGCTTGCCAAGGCATACGTCTCGACGATCCGCGACATGGTGGTGGCGCTCGGGATCTCCGAGGCCAAGATGGAGCGCGGAAACCTGCGCTGCGACGCGAACATCTCCCTGTCGCCGCGCGGGTCCGGCATTCTCGGTACCCGCACCGAGACCAAGAACGTTAACTCGCTGCGCAGTGTCGAACGTGCCATCCGACACGAGATTCAGCGGCAGGCGGCGATTCTCGCGGCGGGCGGCACCATCACCCAGGAGACCAGACACTGGCACGAAGACACCGGCACGACCGCCGCCGGCCGGCCGAAGAGCGACGCCGACGACTATCGGTATTTCCCCGAGCCCGATCTGCTGCCCGTGCAGCCCTCTGCGGAGCTGATCGAACAGTTGCGGGCGGCTCTGCCGGAGAAGCCGAACGTGCGTCGGCGCAGGTTGAAGGACGCCTGGGGCTTCTCCGATCTGGAGTTCCAAGACGTCGTCAACTCCGGACTGCTGGTCGAACTCGAAGAGACCGTTGCGGCGGGTGCGGCGCCAGCCAAAGCACGCAAGTGGTGGACCGGGGAAATAGCCCGTATCGCGAACGCTCGTGGAGTGGACGCCTCATCCTTAGTCTCTCCTGAGCACGTGGCCGAGCTCATCGTTCTGATTGAGGCGGGTACTCTCACCGACCGGCTGGCGCGGCAGGTGCTGGAGGGCGTCATCGCGGGCGAAGGCACCCCCTCCGAAGTGGTCGAGCAACGCGGACTCAAGGTGGTCTCGGATGACGGTCCGCTGATCGCCGCGATAGACACGGCTCTGGCCGCGCAACCCGATGTGCTCGCGAAGATCCGCGATGGCAAGGTGCAGGCGGCCGGTGCCGTCATCGGTGCGGTGATGAAGGCCATGCACGGTCAAGCGGATGCCGCGCGCGTGCGCGAACTCGTGCTGGAGCGTGCAGGGCAGTAGCAGGGGAGTAGCAACGCGGAGACGCCTCAGTCTTCCGGCAGCCAAGACGGTGCGGGTGCGCCGTTGCCCGTGAGGTTGTCGCACCGCACGAACTGCGTGCCGACCCGTTTGAGCTGGCAGTTAGACGAGTCGCGTGATAACGGACCGCTCGGCGTTCCGGGGTCCTGCTGGGCCCACGCCGAGCCCCCGCCAGGGAGCAGCGCGGCCGACAGCATGACTATCGCCCAACGCCGGGCCAAGTCTGTCGAGGTCATGATCGTGCCTTTCTCGAAGTGAATCTGGTTCGTCTACGATCTCTCACGTGTCCTCCGGAGTACATGGGGTATACCCCTCATCTTGTGTGGCTGAAATCCTCAGATTGCGGGTTGCCGGGCACGAGACGAGTAGCAAGACTGGGCAGATGGCAGCAGTCGCGGGCGCGTTCGGTCTGTCTCTCGTCGGTCGCGACGGTGAGCTGGGCGAGGTGGGCGCGTTCTTGAACGGCGTTTCGTCGGGCGCTGCCAGGACGCTTCTGATCACCGGCGACCCCGGCGTGGGCAAGACCGCCCTCGTTCAGCAGGCATGCGCAGCCGTGAGGTCAGACGCGTTAGCACTCACGGGCACCTGCCTGCCGTTGACCTCCATGACGGTTCCCTTTCTCGCGCTTCGCTCCGCGGTGCGCGCCATGCCACACGTCGACGGGGTTGCCCGCCCTAGCATTTTCGACGCTGCGGAAGCCTCGTCGAACGTTCCTGTCGAATTCGACGACTGGCTCGGGACGCTGTGCGAAAGCCGTCCCGTCATCCTTGTCGTCGACGATCTGCACTGGGCAGACCGGAGCACGCTGGACGTTCTCATGTACGTCATTGCCGGCCCGGAGAGTCGACGGCTCGCGCTGATCTGCACTATCCGCGGCGGCGAGGTCGGCGATGGCCACCCATTGCAGCGTTGGTTGGCGGACGTCCGCCGGATGCCGCGTATCCAACAGCTGGCGCTCTCCCCGCTCGACCGAATCGCAACGGGGGAGCAGATCGCGGGGGTGCTCGGAGCGCCACCGCATCAGTCGCTTTTGCAGGAGGTGTTCGTCCACACCCGCGGCAACGCCTACCTGAACCAGCTCGCCGTGGTTGGGCTTCGACCGGATGCGCGCCATCTGTCGGTGGAGCTTCCTGCCGACCTGAGGTCCGCTGTTTTGCAATCCTGGCGGCGGCTATCGCCTGAAGCCCGCGGTATTACCCAAATCGTGGCTGTGGGAGGCAGGCCGATTCGGCCGGGCGAGCTCGCCGAGGTGCTCAGTGGTGCCGAGGTGCTCAGTGGTGCCGCAGGGATCAGTGGTGCCGCAGGGCTCAGTGGTGCCGCAGGGATCAGTGGTGCCGCGGGGGTCGGCGAAATCACACAGGCGCTTCACGAAGCCGCAGAAGAAGGCATCCTCGATCTCTCGTCGTCGGGCACGTACTGGTTTCACCATCCGTTGAATGCGGAAGTGTTGGAGCATGGCCTCACCGACGACGATCGACAGCGTTGGCATTCCGCGTTCGCGGACCATCAGGAGTGTGCCATCGCCGCTGCTTCCAGTCCCGATGTTGAATCGCTGGTGTCTGTCGCGGACCACCACTTTCAGGCGAGCAATCTCGCCCCAGCGTACGCGTGGGCGTTGCGCGCATCCGAGGCAGTTGGAGTCGTGGGTGGTGTCTCCGAGAAGTTGAGGCTTCTGGGTCGCGTGGTGGCGCTGAGAGGACAGCTTCCCGATGCTGCGGAGAGCCCTCAGGACTTGCTTCTGCGACTTCGCAGTGCGGCGGAAAACGGTGGGGAGCACGAGGAGGAGCTCTGCGCGGTCGAGTCGCTGCTGGAGGTGGTGGACGCAGAGCTCGCACCGCTGGAGGTGGCCGAACTGATGGTGAGCCGAATGCATCTGCGGTTTTCCACGGGACGCGCATTCCTGTCGGTGGCGGACATGCGCGACGCTGTGCGAATCGCGTCGGCCGATTCCACGAGTTGGCAGTACGCGCTCGCACTTGCCGAGTTGACCCACGCAGCACTCTGGCAGGAAGAGTCTGGTGTGGAAGAGCATGCCGAACGCGCCCTCATCGTGGCGAGAGCTGCAGGCAATCCTCGCGCACTGTCCTATGCACTGACGGCGAACGCGATGGTGGCGATCTTCGGCAGGCGCAGTGACGAGGGCCGCGCCTTTGCCGCTCAGGGTCGGGAGGCCTCCGTGGTTGCACGCGATTTCTGGGCCTTCGTCCACGCGTCTCTGTGGGAGGCCAACGCGCAGGAGACGTGGTCGAGCGAACTGTATGCGCACCTGATGCGTCTTCGGCGCGAAGAGCTGGTTGTGCTTGGGGCACCCCACGCGTACATCGCGAAACTATCGGCTGACGAGGCGAACTCGTATCTGGCGATCGGCAACTGGCGTGAGTGTCTCCTCCGATTGCGAGTGGTACTCGGTTCGGATCCAGGACCTTTGGCCGATGTCAGCGCTCGGCTGACGGCCGCCCGTCTTGCGGCATGGCAAGGGAGGCACGGTGAGGCCGCGGCGCACTTGGCGCGTGCCGACGAACTGTTCGCGGAGACCTCCGCGTTTCTCGCCTTCGAGTTCGACGCAATCCGTGCCGAAGTATTCCTCGCTGCGGGGCAACCTCGGGCTGCCTATGAATCGGCGATAGCCGGGGCGACGTCGGCCGGGACACCTCCCACCATGTCCGAATGGTTGGTCCCCCTTGCCTGTCGCGCTCTCGCGGATCAATTGGTGACGGCCAGGGACGTGGGGGGAGACGTCTCCGAGTTGCTCGATCGCGTTGACGAGCTCGTCGAGAAGTTTCCGTCGGTTATCCGTGACGTGGGGGAATCGACGGAACTGTGGGAGCGGCAGATCACCGCGCTTGAGCAACTTTACGAATCCGAAGTAGGGCGAGCACGTCGGGATCCAGCCAACGGCGCGCAGTGGATTCGTGCAGCGGAGTCGTGCCGGTCGGCGATGCTCGCCTGGGAGGAGACGTACGCGTGTTGGCGTGGCGCCGAGTCGCTGTTGACGCACGGACATTCGCAGCGCGAGGCGGCGGTGTCGGCGTTGCGGCGGGGGGTGGATCTGGCAGAGGAATTGCAGGCCGCACCGATTCGGTCGAGCCTTGCCGAATTGGCGGCAAGCGCACGGATTCCTCTCACGCCTGTAGTCGAGAGTGCGCTAGTACAGGCGGGCATTCCTGGACTGACGCCGCGCGAGCGTGAGATCCTCACCCGCGTTGTCGCCGGGCGCACGTACGGAGAGATCGCCCGTGAATTGGTGATCAGCGAGAAAACGGTGAGTTCGCACATCTCCAACCTGTTGCGTAAGACCGGTGCCTCAAATCGTTTGGATTTAGCCCGGCTGGCCACGCGCCGCGCTAGCTGAAAATGACCGGCGTTCCGACAGGTAACGCCGCCAGCGCCTTCGTCATTTCGGCGGATACCCGCACACAGCCGTGCGATAACCCCGTTGTCGACCGGTAATAGTGGATCGCAGTGAGGGCCGAGTTCCCGCCGTACTCGATCAGCGTCGAGGAGTGCGCACCGGTGAGCGCAATCGGATTGCCGCGCGTGTACGCCAACGTTTTGTCCACGTAAATGGACTCGATGTATGTCGCTGTCGCGGCGGGCGTCGGATCGTTCGGTGTGCCGAGCCGAACTGATTCGGAGGTGGACACCTCACCAGAGGCAGACACGATCGAGATCATGGAGTTCGCGTTGTCGACCATCACCGCGTGCGGAGCGGCAGACACGGTGAAGTCAGCCGTGCGTGCCCACGCGAATGTGCTGCTCGGCGCGGGCCCGGGGCCAGGAGCCGAGTTGCGCGACGGCGTCGACACGAGAATCATGTCCCCGCTCACCCCGTACACCGCGACCACTGTTGGTGTTTTGACTGTCGGGACCGTCGAACTGAGGGCGGCGATCGGGGTCGCATCCGGGGTCGGTGTGGAGTACAGCGCAACCAGAGGATCGAGGGGCACTGCCAGCTTCCACTGGTTCGCCGGCGTGATCGTCGACGAATCCAGCAGCGGGATAATGACGGCGTCGTAGAAGGCGAGCGGGACGCCGGCCAACTCGGCCTGGGTCGGTTTGGTCGGTGCCGGAGGAACCGTGGGCGACGGGACGGGTGACGGCTGAGTCAACCGGGACGGTGACGGTAAAGCCGACCGGGTCTGTGAAGGCCCAGCGAATGCCTGACTGATGATCACGCCGACCACCGCTATCGCGATGGCGATAAGTGCGGCGGCGAGCCACGCTGAGATCCTGATTCGCCGCCGCGGCGGAGTCACCGTGGGCCCGGTCACGCTCCTGCCACTCCCGGCTGGGTGGAGCCTGCGACGTGCGCCTCGGCGGGTCGGTCAGGGGAGACCCTCGGACTCAACGCTACGGCGAACACGGCGATCACGCCGGCGAGCGCAAAAACGCCGGCAAAGGAGAACTGCACGAAAATGATGCCGGTGGTGGCCAGCGCGAGCGAGGCGCCCAGAGAGTCCGAGATCGACAGTGCGGAGGAATTGAAGCCTTGGTTCTCGCTAGTCGACAGTGCCAGCGTCATGACACTGGTACGCGGGTACATCAGCCCCATGCCGGCCCCGCCGACACCCCAACCGATGATAGCGACTATGGCGGGCAGCCCCCACAGCGCCGTCGCGAACGTGAACGCGATCGCTGTGACGACGATGGAGCTGCCGATGCGCATGCTTCCCACGTGCGTCAGTCTGCCCGCCAGTCGGCCTTGTAGCCAGGACGCGCTCGCCCAGGCCAGCGCGGCGAGGGTCAGTGCCAGACCGGCGAGGGTAGCGGAAAAGTCGTAGTGGTCGATCAGGAGGTACGGCAAATAGACCTCGGCACCGAAGAAAGACGCAGCGATGACGCCCCGGGTAAGGATGACGCTGGGCAGGCCGCGCCTGGCCGTGAGCGTGCCCCGCGGCACGAGCGGTCGAACCGCTATGATCGCCACCGCCACCGCGATGCCAGCCAACAGTCCGCCAACAGCAGGGAGTGTGGAAAGCAGGCTGAGGCCCAGAACTGCGACGGCCGCCACCACTGCCCATAGAATCCGGCCGACCGACCACGGCGCAACGGCAGGTTCACCTACCGCATCCGCTTCCCCGAACCGGGCCGGACCGGAGAGGCTGTGCATAGCCGGGACGACCATCGCCATCGCGAAGACCACCAGGGCGACCACCCCGAGAAACACCCAGTGCCAACTCCAGATCTCGGTGACCGCGCCTGCGGCAACGGGTCCAATCAGGGAGGGTATCACCCATGCCGCGGCGAAGCCGGCGAAGATCGACGGATGCAACCGCGCCGGGAACGCCCGAGCCACCACCACGTAGAGCGCGACGATCATTGCTCCCGCGCCAAATCCCTGCACCAGGCGACCGGCCACGAGTGCGACCATGCTCGTCGCCGTTCCCGCGATCAACAAGCCCACGATGAATGCGGCCACCGACGTGTAGAGCGGCAGCGTCGGTCCGACGCGATCGGCCCAGTTGCCGCCGGCCACCATGCCGATGATGCCGGTGGCCAGCGGCCCGGAGAAGGCGAGAGCATAGAGGCTCGCTCCGTGCAGTTCGGCACTGACGACGGGCATGATGGTGGTCACCGCCAGCGATTCGAAGGCCGCCAGGAAGCAGAGCGAGACGGTACCGAGTGTGGCCCACAGAAAGTCGCGGCTGAACAGACCCGGCGTGGAGTCGGCAGCGGAACTAAAGGGGTTGCGGGGCACGTTGGGAGACTACGTCGCCCACGCACGCCGTGCAAAGCCGTGCCAACGTAGGCACAGGAGCCGGTCGCACCCGACCTCTACTTCTTTGGCACCTGAGTGGGCCGAAGTCGCAACTTGCGCTGCACACCCTCTTCGCGCAACTCTGCGATGTTGCCCCGTGCTTTCACGAAGCTGGTGAAGTTCTTATGCCCGAGAGCGGACTCCTGGAACGACGGGTCCATTCTCAGCATCTGATTCTTCACCGTGGAACTTCCCACCCACTCCGAATCGTCCTTGGCGTGCAACAGACGGAGCGCACGGATCAGAAGCTGGGATGCCGCCTGCTGCGCAGCTTGTCTGGCTCTCTTGCTTTGGGTGCCACCGGTCGTACCCGCAGCACGGTTCGTGGCATCCTTTCGCGTCGTCGACTCCGAGGATTCCGTGGGCGGTTCCTCGGCATCCGGCTGCGGCTCTGGTGTTTCCTCGGCCTCGAGTTCCTCGACTTCGTCGGAAATACCCGGCAGCGCGTCGTAGCCGGCAAATTCGTCGCACGCCGCGGCGAGAAGGGTGCTGGTGGAACCGGCGACCCCGATGCCAACGACGTAGCGCCCCAGCCGTTTGCTTCGCTGGGCCAGCGCAATGTAATCGGAATCGCCCGCGACGATGACGACGTGGGTCAGGTCGGGGAGGCGGAACAGGTCTTCGACCACGTCGACCGCGAGGCGGATGTCTGCGCCGTTCTTCATCGATCGCACAGTGGGGAAGAGCTGCACCAGGTCGACGGCACGTTCGGTGAGCTGACCCTTGTAACTCGCATTCACTTCGATCGACCAGTCGGCATACGCCTTGCTGATCACGATCGACCCGAACGACGAGGCGAAGTCAAGCACAGCACCGACATCCACTGTCGCATCCCGCAGACGGCGCGCGAGCTCACTGTCGGACTGCAACGATTCCGCGGTGGCGGCGCGCACGTGCTCGCGAAGGAAGTGTCCGCGCCCGTGGATCTGGTCGTAGCGGGAGATCACGATGTTGTCGAAGTCAATGTAGACGGCGACGCGATCCTCTTTGGGCTCAGGCATCCATTGCTCTTCTCAGTTCGACGTTGGTGCGTTGGTTCCAGTCTGGCCCGCGCGCATCGGCGCGGGCGGGGACTCGCCGCCCGCGCTGCGGATGGCCGGCACCATCCTGTCCAGTTCCGGCCCGAGTCCGATGTCGATCAACACCACCCGTCCGGCCAGAACTGACGCCGGCGGAAGGAACAATCCGGCCTTGTACCCGCCAAAAGTGACCGTCAAGTCGGCTGGCAGCACCGCAGCGGTTCCAGCGGTTCTCGAACGGGGCACCGATCCGTCGTTCGGATTGATCCCGCTCGGAATGTCGACCGCAACCACAAGCGGACGTCCCGGGCCTCCCAGCACGGGCAGTATCGCCTCGACGACGTCACGCGCTCCACCGCGCAGTGCCGGGTTCGCGCTGGTTCCGGTGCCCACGATGCCGTCCACGAGCACGTCTGCCTCAGCCGCCAGCCGGGCAGCGTGGTTCAGACTCGTGAGGTGGGCTCCCGCCGCCAGTGCGGCGGCAAGAGCCGGCTCATGCACGCGACTGCCCGTTGGCACGATCGTCACCTTTGCACCGGCGGCAAGCTCGGCGCCCGCGTAGAGCGCGTCGCCACCGTTGTCACCGGAGCCGGCCAGTACGAGAACCTTGCCGCCGGTATCCGGTAGCAGCGCCTGGATTTCGCGGGCCAGTCCGGCGGCCGCCAGCGCCATCAGCGGTACTCCTGCGGCAAGGAGCGGGGCTTCCGCCGCCCTGACCTGCTCAGCCGTGTAGCCGTTGATCATGGCATCCATTGTGCTCGTCCCCTAAACAGTGCGCCGTTTTGGCATCAACGCGCCAGCTGTAAACGGCGCAGTGATAGCAAAACGGCGCAGTGATAACAAAACGAGGCAGTGATAACGCAACGGCGCAGTTCCGCTAGAGTCGCAGGGAACCAGCAGCTCTCGACCGAAATGCACACCATGAATCTGCACCTTGAAGGCAAGCGCGTGCTGGTGACCGGTGGCAGCTCCGGCCTCGGCTATGCCGTCGCGCAATCGTTGGTAGTCGAGGGCGCGTGTGTGGCGCTGAACGCCCGCGACACGCCACGGCTCGCGGACGCCGCCGCGCGACTCGGCACAGTAGCAGTGTCCGCCGACCTTTCCGATCCCGACGGCCCGCGCCGCGCAGTCGAGGAAGCAACTCGCGCGCTGGGTGGACTCGACGCGGTTCTCGTGAACTCCGGAGGCCCCGCCGCCGGCGGTTTCGACAGCCTGGACGAGGCGACCTGGCAGTCGGCAATCGGCGGCACGCTGCTGAGCACCATTCGGCTGTTGCAGCACGCAGTGGTCGAGTTGAGGTCGGGTGTCGCACCGGCGATCGCCATTATCCTTTCGTCATCGGTGCACCGGCCGATTGCCGGGCTCACGACCTCGAACGTTCTGCGTCCCGGGCTCGCCGGACTGGTGAAAAGCCTCGCCGTTGAACTGGCGCCGCAAATTCGCATCAACGGGGTCGCACCCGGCCGCCTGAACACGGCGCGCCTCAAGGACCTGGATGCAACGAGCGCAGCGCGTTCCGGCAGTTTGGTCGAGGAGGTGCGGGCCGCGGCCGAGGCGGCAATCCCGCTGGGACGTTACGGCCAACCGCACGAGCTCGGCGACCTGATCGCGTTCTTGCTCTCGGCCAGGGCGTCGTACATCACCGGCCAAATTATCGGCGTCGACGGCGGAAGCGGTCTGGTCTGACGATCGCCACCTCGCGGACGCTGATGATGCGGGTGACCTTGCGCCGTCAGCCCTGGCAGCTCCGACTCGTCATGAACAGGTTGACGGCGTAGGTTGACCAAGAGATCGAGGAGATACGCATGAGCGGCGAGACGGTGTTGGTCACCGGTGGTTCTGGGTTCGTGGGTGCTTACTGCGTCCTGCACTTGCTCGATGCCGGGTACCGCGTGCGCACGACCGTTCGGTCGCTCGCGAGGGAACCCGAGGTGCGCCGGATGCTCGCCACCGCCGGGTCGGAGCCGGGGGAGTCGCTCTCGTTCGTTGCTGCCGACCTCACCTCCGACAACGGTTGGCGTGAGGCGGTTGCCGGATGCGACTACGTGCTTCACATCGCGTCGCCATTCCCCGGGCGCCAGCCCAAGGACGACAACGACCTCATCGTTCCCGCGCGAGAGGGAGCGCTGCGGGTGTTGCGGGGCGCCCGGGATGCCGGCGTGAAGCGGCTCGTGCTGACATCGTCGTTCGCGGCAATCGGATACGGCACACCGCCCAAGGACAGCCCGTATACCGAAGCGGACTGGACGGATCCAACGGGCCACGTCAGCGCCTATGTGAAGTCGAAGACGCTCGCGGAGCGCGCCGCGTGGGATTTCATCGCCCGCGAGGGCGACAGCCTGGAACTGGCGGTGGTCAACCCCGTCGGCATCCTTGGTCCCGTGCTGGGACGAGACCTCTCCACCTCGATCGAGCTGGTGCGACGGCTGTTGTCCGGATCCTTGCCCGGCCTGCCCAAGGTCAGCTTCGGAATCGTCGACGTGCGCGATGTCGCCGACCTGCACCTTCGTGCGATGACCGACCCCGCCGCCCGCGGTGAGCGATTTCTCGCCGTGGCTGGCGAGTTCATGGCGCTGCCTGAGATGGCTCGCGTGCTGAAATCGCGGATGGGCGTCGCCGCCGCGGGCGTGCCTACCCGAGTGCTACCCGACTGGACGGTGCGGCTGGCGGCCCTGGTCGATACCTCGCTGAGGGACGCCACCGGGAGTTTGGGGCATGCCATGAACGGCTCGAACGAGAAGGCGCGTCGCGTTCTCGGTTGGACGCCCCGACCGCCGGAAGAATCTCTTGTCGACACCGCCAAGAGCCTGATCGATTTCAATCTGGTGCGGGCAAAGGCTGCGCACTGAATAGGAGGCACGCTCATGGCGGCTCACTCCAACCGCGAGGTCGAGCACCTGTCGGGCAAAGAGTGCTGGCGGCTGTTGTCCACCGCACCCATCGGTCGGCTCGCCACTGCTGTGGTTGACGCGGCGAACGGCGAACTGTTCCTCGACGTGTTCCCAGTGAACTTTTTGGTGCACGAGGAAGCAATTTATTTCCGAACCGGTCCCGGTTCCAAACTCATGGAGATCACCTCCAACAACAGGGTTGCTTTCGAGGCTGACCACCGCTCCGGGTCGGTGAACTGGAGCGTCGTCGTGCACGGCAGGGCACGACGTGTGATGATGGACCGCGAGATCGAAGAGTCCGGTGTACTCGAGCTGGAGGCCGATCATCCGACCGACAAATGGAATTACGTCTGCGTGACGGTCGACTCGATCACGGGCAGTCGCTTCAGTCGCTGAGGCGGTTTCACGCGGCTGCTGACCGGACGGTCGAACGGCCGTAAGCCTCGAGCAGAATCCGGGTGAACTCGGCAGGTCGCGCCACGCTGACCATGTGGGTCGAGCGGGGCAAAGTCACGAGGCGTCCGTCGCTCGTGGCCGCCAGGAAGCGTCGCGCGTGCAGCCGGAAGTGGTCGAGTTGGCCGTTGACGAAGACGACCGGCGCGTCGATTCGCGCCAGGCTGCGCACCGGCGTCACGGCGCGCAGTTCGCGAAGTACGTCGTCCATCACCTCCAGTGCCACGCCGCCGGCGAGCACATCGGCCGCACCGGCCGGTGGCACGAACATCCGTACGGCGAAGTCGTTGAGTGCCCTGCCCCGGTCGGGGAGCGCGTGGATGCCCCGTGCCAGCAGCCGCCACCCGTTGAGCACGGCGGGGTTCGGCGCTGTGCCGCAACTCGCCGCGAGTAACCCCGAGATCGTCTGAGGGCGGGTCCCGGCCCAATCGATCGCGAGATAGCCGCCGAGCGAGAAGGCACACAGGTAGGGATGGCTGCCGGACCGGCTCGCGCTGGCGACAGCGTCGTCGATTGCCCGGTGGGCGCCCTCGAGGGTGAACCGTTCGCCGATGCGACGACCGTGACCGGGCAAATCGATGGCGACGGCCGGAATGCCCCGCACCTCAAGGGCAGTGACCTGGTGCCGCCACATGGTCGCGGAGGTGCGCAATCCGTGCACGAAGATGACGGTGGCAGTCATGGGCCGATGTTAATGCGACATCCTTGAAGCGCGGCGAAAGTCTGTCAACACCACGCGGCCGCGTCGAAAGGGTGAAATGGAATCCGACAAATGGGATGAGCGGTATCGTGCCGCATCAGCGGACTCCGCCGGCCGCCTCTGGTCGGGTGATCCGCACCAGGCAGTACAAGAGCTGATCGAGGCACTCCACCCCGGGCGGGCACTCGATCTCGCCACCGGTGACGGGCGGAACGCGATTTTTCTCGCGCAACGCGGCTGGGACGCGACAGGCGTCGACTTCTCCGCCGAAGGCATTCGGCTCGCGCGGCAGCGTGCGCATCAACTCGGCGCGCAGGTACTGTGGGTCGTCGCGGATGCCCGTGACTATCAACCCGACGCGTCGTTCGATCTCGTCGTCGCCACTTATCTGCATCTTCCCGAAGGCGAAATCCGGAAGGTGCTGCGCGCAGCAGCATCGTGGGTTGCGCCGGGAGGGCATCTGCTCGTGCTCGGCCACGACAAGGACAACCTCGTTTCGGGCGCGTCGGGCCCGAGCAACGCCGATATCCTCTATTCCCGGGAGTTGCTCGAAAGCTGCACGGCCGGGCTGTTCGTTGAGCGCAGTGAGCAGATCTTTCGTGACTCCGGCGTGGATCCGGAAGGCCCGGGCGACGCGGCGGCTATCGCGGTGGATACTCTGCTGATCGCTCGCGCGCCCTCAAGTTACTAGCGACGCAGGTACACCGCGCGTGCGCCCAGATAGAGGCCGTGCGCGATCAAACCTCCGGCGATGAAGAACAACGGCCACACGCCGGTGGACAGCGTCGTGAGATAGCGCAGTGCCCCGTCCAGGCCCGTCGCCCAACTGGAATCGCCCAACAACGCGCCCCCGATGAACAGTGAGCCGATGATGACGAGTGCGAGCCCTTTGGTTGTGTAACCGATCACTTGGTTGTGTAACCGATCACTCCCAGTGTCACCACGATTGCACCGGAGGAGCCGGCCGGCGAATTGATGTCTTCGCGGAAGTCCCGGGAGATGCCGCGATTAGCGAAAGTCACACCGACGGAGCCAACCGCGACTCCCACCGCCGTAAGCACGAAGATCCCGCCAGGCAGATCGATGAGCCATGAACTCACGGTGTGCGCCGACGACGCGGTGTTAGAGCGTCCGCCCGCGGCGAAAAAAAGGGCCGCCAAGGCCACCGCCACGAATCCCGCCGACTTGAACTTGTCCCGCGCTTTGGCTGGCATCACCCGTTTCGGACGCGGCGACACCGGTCCGGTCCACTGCCAAACTGCGAGGCCGAAAAGTGCCAGTACCGCCACCCACAGCACGATCGTGCCCCCGGGCACGTTTGCTATTGCATCCAGTGCCCCCGACTGGTCGGCGCGCCCGCGCAGTCCGAACGCGACGCTGATGGCGATGGCACCGATCAAAATGTGGACGACGCCGCTGGCGACCAAGCCGCCGCGCGCCAGCACCCGGGCTGGGCGGCTGTTGGTGGCGTCGCGGGCAGCGGCCTCGATCTGCTCCCGTCTGTCGCTGTTCGTACTGTCCACCCGACCTTGATACCACGGCTCGCGGCGGCGTCCGCCAGAGTCACGGCAATTCCCGCGCGTGAGCGGGAACCCTGGCAAGACGCGGTGTCTTTCGTGGGAACTCCCACACAGTATCGGCCTGAGCTTGAATGTCGCCCCGGATGCGAGAAAACTCGGACACTTCGTAACAAAACACCCAAAGGAGACCTCATGCTTACTCTCACCGACAACGCCAGTACCGCCATCAAGAACCTCACGGATCAGACCGCTGTGTCGGACAACAGCGGACTTCGTATCAGCACTACCGATGACGCCACGGGTGGCCTGAAGGTCGAACTGACGCCCACTTCGGAGCCCACCGACCAGGTCGTGGAGGACGCCGGAGCCCGCGTGTTTCTTGAGGAACGAGCCGCTGCCGTGCTCTCCGACAAGGTGCTCGATGCACAACTGGACGGCGATGGCTCCGTGCGCTTTGCCGTCGGCCAGCAACAGTAAAGTTCCGTCGCCCGCCGTTCGCCGGTGATGTCGCGATGCACCAAACGAGGATGCGACGCGACACGCCGTCGAAAACGGTCGCGACATGCCGGCGTCGGCCCGAATCTCCGCGTGGCGAACACACCGAACGGCGATCGGGTTTTCGCGGCGCGTCAGGGGCGCATCAGCACCTTGGTCGCGCGGCGCTCATCCATCGCGGTGTAAGCCGCTGCGGCCTCGCTCAACGGCAGTTCGAGATCGAAGACGCGGCCAGGGTTCATGGCGCCGGACAACACGTCGGGGAGCAGTTCCTCGATGTAGCCGCGCACCGGAGCCACCCCGCCGTTCACGCCGATATTGTTGCCGAACAGCGGGCGTACCGGCAATTCCGATCCGCCGCTGGGTGAGCCGACGTATCCCACGGTGCCGCCCGGACGGGTGGAACGGATGGCCTGATCCATCGACTCCTTCGTGCCCACGCACTCCAAGACGCAGTCAGCGCCGATACCGTCGAAAAGGGCCGTGACTCGGTTGACACCGGCGTCGCCGCGTTCGTCGATCACGTCGGTCGCCCCGAACTCACGGGCGATAGCCTGTCGGTCAGTGTGCCGAGACATGGCGACGATTCGCGTCGCGCCCAGCCGCTTCGCCGCGAGAATGCCACAGAGTCCAACCGCGCCGTCACCGACGACGACCACCGAGCTTCCGATCGTCACCCCTGCCGACACGGCAGCGTGATAGCCGGTACCGCAGACATCCGCCAACGTGAGCAGACTCGGGATAAGGTGTTCGTCCGGCATCGTCGGGGTGGCCACCAGTGTGCCGTCGGCCAGCGGGACGCGCACGAACTCGCCCTGCGCGCCGTCGACAAAGTGGCCGTCGCGGTCATCCGAGCCCCACCATCCGCCGTGCAGGCAAGACGTGGTGATGCCGTTGCGGCAGTTGATACAGGTGTTGTCGCAGTAGTAGAACGGCGCGATGACGAAGTCGCCCCCCCGCACGTTGTGCACGTCAGAGCCGGTCGCCTCGACGACGCCAACGAACTCGTGGCCGATGCGGTGCGGACCGTGCGTGGGTACCGCCCCGCGGTACGGCCACAGGTCGGACCCGCACACGCAGGCGGCGACCACGCGCACGATCGCGTCGGTGCCCGTCATCAGTACCGGATCCGGAACCTCGTCGGTTCGAATGTCTCGTTCACCATAGATCACTGTTGCTCGCATACATCAGAGTCTAGGGATGCGCGTTGACGTGCAATACGGGCAGGACTTACATTGGTTGGGGGCAACATGCCGTCCCGCGCTGCAGAGGAGTTCGATGGTCGAGACCGTTCGCTCAGCGGATGGCACCATCATTGCGTTCGAGCGCGACGGAGCCGGACCTGCGGTGGTTTTAGTCGGCGGTGCGCTGAGCACCCGGCAGGCAGCATCCGGCCTCGCGCAATTGCTGGCACCGCGATTCACTGTGTACACCTGGGATCGGCGCGGTCGGGGAGACAGCGGTGACACAAAGCCGTACTCGGTTCAGCGCGAGATCGAGGACCTTGCCGCGCTCGTCGACGCTGCTGGGCAACAATGCTTTGTGTACGGGCATTCGTCCGGTGGAGCGCTGGGACTGGAGGCTGCGCAACAGGGCCTGCAGCTGGCTGGACTCGCGGTGTACGAACCTCCCTACATGGTGGCGGGTGAGCCGGATGACGACTTCGACGACCTCGTGTCCAGGGCGGTGTCGGAGGGCAGGCCAGAGGAAGCGCTCGCGCTGTTTATCGGCAACGCCATGCCGGGCAGCCTGGATGAGATGAAACAGTCGCCATACTGGCCAGGCCTCGTCGCACTGGCTTCGACCCTGCCGTACGACCTCGCGATAGTCCAGGACGGGGCCATTCCCGCCGGGCGGTTCGCGGCCGTCGACACGCCCACCCTGCTACTGGTCGGCGGTGACAGCCCGGCCTGGGCAGGCGAGGCGGCCGAGGCGATCGTCGCGTCCGTTCCCGGTGCACTGCGTCGCACTGTGGCAGGACAGGATCATCGGGCTGCGAATGAGGTGGTCGCCCCGATCCTGACTGAGTACTTCGGGTCCCTGCAGCCGTCCGGCGCGGCATAGCTGCTTCGCACCCGTTGGCGTTGGCGGTGGCGTGAGCTTCCGGCGTGCCTCGCCGTTCGCGCACGCGTGTCAGGCCCGAATAGGGTATTTTCGACGGATGGCTGTCACCCGTTTTCTGCGGCGCTGGTGTATTCCGATACTCGGCGCCACGTTGCTGTCGTTCGGGCTCGTCATCTTTCTGACCCAGTCGACGATTAGCGCGTCGTGGACCGTGTATGATTTGGCGGCCGGAACGGCACTGGCCCCCGGCGCGCCCACTCTGCAATTCGGGCAATCCAATGACGGTTTGTCGCATCAGGTTCGGCAGCTCAGCCTGAGCGGCCAACTCTCGATCGCGGTGGGCATCGCTCTGCTGGCGGGGTGGATCGGATTCGCGCTGGGCAGGCGAAAGAACACACTTCAGGACGTCGACGTATTGCCATTCTCCCAGGCAACACTCAAGGATTGAGCCGGCGGCTCAACGCGCTGCGACCGACGAAGCAGCGAGCACGATCCACGCGAAAGTCGTGGCTGCGGAGATCGCGATGGTGAGATATCCGAGCACGAGGCCGGTCAGAGCTGACCCGCGGCCGGTGCCTCCGAGTTTGGTGGAGCTTCGGAAGGCGACGTGCCCGAAGATGATGGCGAGCACTGCCGGTACGAACGCGAAGAACATGAAGATCAAGCCGAGAAACGGAATCGGAATCCCGGCACCGATCACCATAGCGACAATGCCGAGCACGAGCGACGCCACGGCCAGCCCATTGGTAGGTGTTTTCACAATCTGTTGGTAGATGACCTGATTTTGCGTCCGCGGAAAGTCGCTCATGCCGACAGTCTGGCATCGCTCGCAGGCGATCGGCAGTACCAGTACAGGTGCCAGCGTCGCGGCGTGGAAGCTCTCGTCAGGACGCGACGGCTTTGACACCAAGGCCGTAGCCTGATGAGGTGTCGAACCCAGGAGTGAAACCGCGGCTCTCCCGTGAGGTCATCGTGCTCGGCCTGATCGCCTTCTTCGTCATGGTGGGATTCGGTGTCGTCATCCCGGTGCTGCCCGTTTTCGTACGCAGTTTCGATGTCGGTTATACCGAGGTCGGCGCGGTCATCTCCGCGTTCGCACTGATGCGTCTGATCGCCAGCCCGTTTTGCGGAAAACTCATCGACCGGGGCGGTGAACGAACCATCCTGGCGATCGGAATCGGGATCGTCGCAGTGTCCAGCGCGCTGGTCGGAATCGCCCAGAGCTATCTCGAAGTTTTACTGCTGCGCGGCGCTGGTGGGATCGGCTCGGCGATGTTTTCCATTTCGGCCATGACGCTGCTGCTTGGAACGACTGACCGGTCCATGCGCGGTCGTGCTGTCGGCTTCTACCAGGGTGGATTCCTGATTGGCGGGATGGCCGGTCCTGCGCTCGGCGGGCTCCTTGCGATCATTTCGCTGCGCGCTCCATTTTTCTTTTACGCCGCCACGCTTGTTGTGGCCGGGGCTGTCGGTTTGGCGTTTCTGCGCCCGCACTCAGGAGTGGCGGAGGCGGCACCCGAAACGGTTCCGGTAATTCCGTTTCGGCGGGTGCTCGCCGATCCCCGGTTCCGGGCGGCCTGCCTGGCGAACTTCGCTTCCGGCTGGGCATCCCTCGGGGTGCGCAGCGCATTGGTGCCCGTGCTGGTGGTGGAGGTGCTGCATCGCACCGAGCTGTGGACCGGTATCGCCTTTGCGATCGCTGCGGTCGCGCAAACCCTCGCACTGGGACCGGCCGGGAAGTTCGTCGACACCGTCGGGCGCCGCCCGGCCATCGTCGGGGCGTATGCGCTGGCTGCCGCGGTGATGGTGGCCATCCCGTTCGCTGGCGACATCTGGATGCTGACGGCACTGCTCTGCGTCTACGGCATCGCCGCGGCGTTCATGGGCACTGCTCCCGCCGCCGCGGTCGGCGATTCCGCCGGTGGTCGAAGCGGGCAGCCCGTCGCAATATTTTCCGCGTTCTCCGACCTCGGCGCCATCGTCGGCCCGCTCGCAGCCGGCGCCCTGCTGGATGCCTTGTCGTACCAGGCCGCATTCGGGTCGGCGGTCGTGCTCATGCTGGCGGCATCCGTCTACGCGCTGCGGATGCCACGCGATCGCCCGTGATGCCCGACACGGCATCGCTGGTGCGCCGGCGCGCTGTTCGATGCGTTGCAACAACCGATGGCCCAGACCGGCAGCTCAGGCCATGACTGGACTGGCCCCCGCTGTTGACGGGTAGCAAATCGCACTGTTGACGCCGGCCTGCGCTATCGCGCAGCCAATCGAACGCCCCAGTTCGAAAATAGCCAATTGGGGGCCGCGCAAATGCTTGGCGGGACTTCCCACCAGGGAATGATGCGCTGTGGATTTCCCGGCTGTTGAGCGGTGACAAGTGCTGTCGAGGCCGACTCCAGGTAACGATCGAGTAACGCCATATTCCCCGGGAAGGTGGGGCGGCAGGGGCCCCGAGGCGGCCGCATCCGGAGCATGACGCCGTGGTGCGCGCGACCGGGCTGCTAAGTTGGTCGAGGTCTTATGACCCACAAAACCAGGACGCGACCGCGCAGCTTCCGCCTTGCCGGGAACTGTTGCGTGCGTATGGTGAAGCTCTGACGGAACTGATCCCGAGATCGTTCCAGCCCGCGCCTTGAGAGGTGCGCCGTGCGGTCGAAGCCACACCCGTTCGTCAGGAAGCGGACCTCGACCCGACTATTTCGTTGCGGTTGTGTGTTCTCTGGAGACCAACGTGAACGAGACGATCGCTGTTCGAGCGCAGGAACTTTATAGGGTGTTCGGCCGCAGGCCGGCCGAAATGGTGAAGCGGCTGAAGGCAGGCGCGACCCGTGACTCAGTCCCGTTGCTGGGCACGGCCGCAGTCATCGACGCGTCATTCGAGGTTGAGCGCGGTGAGATCTTCGTCGTCATGGGACTGTCGGGTTCCGGCAAATCGACTCTGATCCGGATGCTCAACGGACTGCTCGAGCCCACCTCCGGCACCGTGGAAGTCGGCGGCGAACGCATCACCGGCGTTCCGGATGCCGCACTTCGCAGGATCCGCCGCGAGAACATCTCCATGGTGTTCCAACATTTCGCGTTGCTGCCTCATCGCACGGTCATCGACAACGTTGCCTATGCGCTCGAAGTGCAGGGGATCGGCCGTGACGAGCGACTAGAGCGTGCCCGCAAATACATCACCATGGTGGGACTTGAAGGATGGGGCGACAAACTTCCCGATGAGCTTTCCGGCGGAATGAAGCAGCGGGTCGGCCTGGCACGCGCGCTCGCCGCCGACACCGACGTGCTGCTCATGGATGAAGCGTTTTCGGCCCTCGATCCCCTTATCCGCCGAGAGATGCAGGAACAGCTCGTCGAACTCCAGGCCGAGCTGGGCAAGACCATCATCTTCATCACCCACGACCTCAATGAGGCCATGTACCTCGGTGACCGCATTGCAGTGATGCGGGACGGCCGGATCGTGCAGGTCGGCACGCCGCAAGACATCCTCACCGACCCGGCGAACGACTACGTCGCTCAGTTTGTCCACGACGTCGACCGCGCCAGGGTACTCACGGCATCCAGTGTCATGGAACCGGCCAGGGCGGTCAGCACCATCGCCGGCGGTCCTCGGGCCGCACTACGCGAAATGCGGGACCTGCAGACCTCCGCGGTTTTCATTATCGGCCGTGGACGTGTGCTCGTCGGAGCAGTACGCGACAATGACGTGATGCGCCAGGTGAAATCCGGCGTAAACGACCTCCAGGCAATCATGCGACCCGTCGCCTCCGTGACCGGGGATGTGGCGCTCGCCGACCTCTACGAGGCCTCGGTGGAAAGCCCCCTTCCGATCGCCGTTGTCGACGAGAAGATCCGGCTGCTGGGCGTGATCCCCCGCGTGACGCTGCTGGCAGCACTAGGGAACGTGTCGACCAACACCGCTGAAACACCCGTGATCGACAACCCGGTGACCATTCCCGTCAACATCATCACCGAGACGCTGCGTCGGGCCGCGGCCGACGCGGCCGCCCTGGAAAACATCACGGCCACGGAAGGAGCTTCAGCATGAGGGACGACTTTTTCCGACTCCCGCTCGGCGACTGGGTCAAGGTGGCCGTTGACTGGGTCACCGACACCCTCGGCGGAGTCTTCGACGTCATTCGGGCCGTCTTTCTTGGTCTTTACAAGGCCGCAGACTGGGTGCTCGCGGAACCGCCATTCTGGGTGATCCTCGTCCTTATCGCAGCGCTCGCCTGGTATCTTCGTGGGCCGAGGTTCGGCATCACCGTCGGCGTCGGACTCTTCGTGATCAAACTGGTCAACCAGTGGGACAACTCGATGGACACCCTCGCGTTGACCATCGTCTCCACGGTGATCGCGGTGGCCATCAGCATCCCGCTCGGGATCTGGGCCGCCCAATCCGACAAGACGTCACGCGTGGTTCGGCCGATCCTCGACTTCCTGCAGACCATGCCAGCCTTCGTCTACCTGATCCCTGCGATCATCCTGTTCCGGGTCGGGGTGGTCCCCGGGATCGTGGCCACGATCGCCTTCGCCATGGCCCCAGGGGTGCGGCTCACCGAGCTCGGTATCCGCGGAGTTGATAAGGAGGTCGTCGAAGCCGGCCATGCCTTCGGGGCTTCGCCTCGGCGCATCCTGCTTCAAATCCAGCTGCCGCTGGCCAAGCCGACGATCATGGCCGGGATCAATCAGGTCATCATGCTGTCTCTGTCGATGGTTGTGATCGCCAGCATGGTGGGCGCGAGCGGTCTCGGAAAGCCGATCATCCAGGCGCTGCAGCGTATCGACGTGGGACTCGGGTTCGAGGCGGGGCTCGCCGTGGTCATCCTGGCGATCATGCTGGATCGACTTACCGCCACCCTCGGCCTCGGACGTCGCAAGCGCGTAGCCCGAGCGCCGCGCGCCACAAAAGATTTGGACGTCACCATGGCGGCCGAGGATGCACCACCCGTGCCTGTCGGAGCCCTAGTGGCTGTGGCGGCGGACGGTGGGCAACCACCAATCGCCCGGAACACAGCATCGGGTGGAAAGGACACAGTATGACGAAGCGTTTGATAGCAACTGTCGCGGTCGCGGCAGCGGCACTGCTTGGACTGTCGGCGTGCGCCGGCAGCGGAGGAAACGGTGACTCGGCAGCAGGCTCGACCGGGGGTGACGACATGTCGCTGACGATCGGGGTGTTCAACGGCTGGCCCGAGGGCGAGGCGGCATCGTTCGTGTGGAAGCATGTACTAGAGGACAAGGGCTACGACGTCACGCTCGAGTATGCAGACGCCGGACCGGTGTTCGCCGGTTTGAGCACGGGAGACTACGACGTGGCCTTCGACGGATGGCTGCCCACCACGCACAAAGCCTTCATGGACCAGTACGGCGACAACCTCGTCGATCTCGGCGCGTGGAACGAGGATGCTGTCCTCACCATGGCCGTGAACGAGGACTCTCCGGTCAAGTCGCTCGCCGACCTGGCGGAACACGGTGACGAGTTCGGCAATCGGATCATCGGCATCGAGCCCGGTGCTGGATTGACCGCAGCAGTCAAAGACAAGGTGATTCCTACCTATGGTCTCGAGGACATGGAGTTCGTCACATCGTCGACGCCGGCCATGCTGGCCGAACTGAAGGCCGCCCTTGACGATGGCGAGAACGTGGTCGTCACCCTGTGGCGCCCGCATTGGGCCTACGATGAGTTCCCGATCCGTGACCTCAAAGACCCCAAGGGCACGCTCGGCGCGTCCGAGTCGATTCATTCGATCGCCCGCACCGGCTTTGGAGACGACTACCCGAAGCTGACTGAGTGGATCAAGAACTTCAAGCTCAGTTCGGACCTGTTGTATTCACTGGAGAACGAGCTGTACAACAGCGGCGCGGACGTCAGTGATTACGACGAGATCGTTGCCGATTGGGTGAAGAACAACCAGGACTACGTAGACACGCTGACCAGCTAGATTCTGCTGACCCGATGCTCGGGCCCGGACCCCAGTGGGGCCCGGGCCCGACCACGCCGCAGCTTGGAAGGATTCCGCGGCGCGCGCTGTTGGCCGAACTATGAAGGCAATCGTTTACGGCCGCACCGGTGACCCGTCCGTGCTTCGCGTGGTCGATTGCGAGGTGCCTGAACCCGGTCCGGGAGAGGTGCGCGTACGCGTGGCCTACTCCGGGGTGAACCCCACCGACTGGAAGTCGCGACGCGGCGCCCGACCAGGCGAGTCGCTGCCGTTCGCCGAGGTAGTTCCCAACCAGGACGGTTCGGGAATCATCGACAGGGTGGGTTCCGGCGTGAACGGGCTCGCGGCCGGCGATCGCGTGTGGCTCGACCTCGCAGCCCACCAACTGGCCAGGGGCGGCACCGCACAAGAATTCACGGTGCTACCGACCAATCGAGTGCACCCGCTGCCGGATGGTGCCAGCTTCGAGCTCGGCGCCAGCCTGGGCGTGCCCGCGATCACCGCACACCGGGCGCTCACCGTCAGCGAGGGCGGCCCGTCTCGGCTGGCCCCGGGCGCTCTGGCCGGCAAGGTTGTGCTCGTTGCCGGGGGAGCCGGCGCTGTCGGACATGCTGCGATCCAGCTGGCGCGCTGGTCCGGCGCAACCGTCATCACCACCGTCAGCAGCGCAGGCAAGGCCGCCCTGGCCACCGCCGCGGGAGCACACCACGTCGTCAACTATCGGGAAGCGGATGCCGCCACGGCGGTGCGACGCGGCGCACCGGACGGCGTTGACCTCATCGTAGAGGTGGCGCCAGCGCAGAATGCACAGCTAGACCTCGCCGTCATTCGCAACCGCGGCTCGATCGCTGTCTACGCCAACAACGGCGGCGACACCGTCACCCTCGATGTGCGCCAGCACTTCGCCCTCAACGTGCGGTACCAGTTTCTGTTGCTCTACACCGTCGGTCAGAGTGCACTGGACGCGGCGGCGGAAGATGTCACCGCGGCCGCCCGCGATGGTGCGCTCACCGTGGGTGAGGATGCCGGTTTGCCACTGCATCGGTTTGACCTGGACCACACCGCGGATGCGCACGCCGCGGTCGAGGGCGGGGTGGTGGGCAAGGTGCTCATTCAGGTCGGCGAAATCTAGCAGAACCATTCCTGGCTCTTCCGCGGTCTCCGTCTTGAGCCCCTTCGGCTCCAGGTTGTAGGTGCCTAATTTTTCTGACGACCTGAAATCGCTTTTTAGTTTCTGGTTCCTCTCTTGCGCTTTTCTCACAACCAGGCGAATAATGAAAGAGAGGTTCGTCGATTACCCGATTTCCGAATCTCAATCCCCACGGCTGATCCCCGGCAGAGATCCGATGTCAATGGGACAGATTCGTCGCTACCCGCCGCTTTCCGAATCTGTCCGAGCATGAGCGACCCACTTGGTCGTTCTCGCGCGTTTTGACGACTTTCTGCGCGATCAATCCCCCCTGCGAATGC
>JBDTBD010000038.1:0-8959 GCA_039924285.1 Terrimesophilobacter sp.
CGGCGGTGCTCCGGCTGATCCAACGGATCGGAGCGGCCGGTGCCGCGACCGGCACCCACATCAGCGTGTGTGGCGAGGCGGCAGCCGATCCGCGGCTCGCCGTGGTGCTTGTCGGTCTCGGCGCGACGACGCTGAGCATGGCGCCGAACGCGTTGGCTGCCGTCCGCGGCGAGTTGGAGAAGTTCACCCTGCCCCAGGCTCACGCTGCCGCGGAGCGTGCCGTTGCAGCACACTCCGCGGTGCAGGCTCGGAATAGCGCATTTGATGAAAGCTCTTTCCCCGGCGGCGCTTCTCGACCATAATGGCATCATGCGCCACCTGGGGAGTGAGCCGGCAGTTCGATCTGACGAGTCGCTGATCGCTGTGGCGCGCCGGGGTGACCGCGGCGCGTTTGCAGTGCTGTGGCAGCGCCACGCGCGGTCGGGGATGCGCGTCGCGCGTCAGTTCACGTCATCGGTTGACGCTGACGACCTCGTCGCGGAGGCGTTCACGCTGATCTACCGGCAGGTGCTCTCCGGCGGCGGCCCCGATGGCTCGTTCCGGCCATACCTGTACACCACGATCCGCAACCTCGCGCGGCGCTGGGGCAGCCGAGCCAAGGAGATCTCCACTGACGAACTCGACGAGTTCGAAGACCCACAACTGGGCGATGACCCCGTGGTGGCTGCACTGGACCGTACCTTCACTGTGCGAGCATTTCGCAGCCTGCCGCCGCGGTGGCAATCGGTGCTGTGGTACACCGAGGTTGAAGGGCTGGACCCGCACGAGGTGGCACCACTGCTCGGATTGACCGCCAACTCGGTTGCCGCACTGTCGTATCGGGCCAGGGAAGGACTGCGGAAGGCCTGGTTGCAGGCCCACGTCGGCGACACGTCGCAGTCCGACAGCTGCCGCTGGACCATCGCCCGGCTCAGCGATTACTCACGGGGGGACCTGAGCGCGAAGGCAGCCGACCGGGTTGCCGCACACCTCGCCGGGTGCGAGCGCTGCAGCATCATCTCGGAGGAAGTCAACGACGTCGCCGCCAAGATCGCCCTCGTGCTGCTGCCGTTGATCGTCGGCTCAGTCGCGGGCGGAGCGATGCTCGGCGCCACAGCCCCGTCCGGCGCGGTCGCCGCAACGGCATTGCCCACGATGCCCGCCCTGTTTGGCACGGCAACGGCCGGAGCTTCAGCGGCCGCTGTTCCCGCGTTCGTGAGCGGGCTCGCGGTGGTGGTCGCACTCACGGGAGGACTCGCCGGATCCGCAATCCTTCCCGCTGAGGCCGGGGCCGTGCCGCCGACATCCGCTGTCGTCGCGGTAGTGCAGCCACTCGTCTCATCCGCTGCGGAAGCGTCGAATGTGCCAGCCCCACCAGGCCCGGTGCTCGCGAATCCGGTGCTCGCGAACTCGGAGTTCGCGAACACGGATTCCGCGAACCCGGAGTCCGCGAACACCGCTTCGGTGAGTTCGGTTCCAGCGACGGTGGCGGGCCCGGCGCCAAGCGCCGTGCCGGTGAGCCGCGTCGTGGATCAGGTCCTGCCGGTGGTGCACTCCGTTGTACCGGTTGTACAGAGTCTGACCGACCCGGTCTCTGCCTTGATTCAGAACGTGCCGGTGGTCGGCTCGCCGGTGAGTACCGTCACCACTGCGGTCGTTTCCACCGTCGGTGCGCTCACCGATTCGGTCGATGCGACAGCGGGCTCGGTGGCCAGCACAGTCGACTCGACGGTGGGCGCGATCACGGCGAAACTGCCCCTCGGCGGCCTCTTCAAGTAACGTGCGAAAAATAGTGCAAAAACTCGCGTCATAATTCGGACCGACGTGACTCTCTTCAAGTGAGAGGGTAAGAAATGCACTAAAAACAATGATGACGTGAAGGTTCACCGTGAGGGGACGGGCAGCCTTCACAGCAAAGGGCCGTGCGCGCTTCTTCGGGTGAAGCGCTCACGGCCCTTTTTTGGTCTGAACTTGTGTGCTTGCTGCGCGCCCTACGGCTTGCCGCGCATGATGGCCTGCTTGACCTCGGCGATCGCCTGGGTGATCTGGATGCCGCGGGGGCAGACATCGGTGCAGTTGAAAGTGGTGCGGCAGCGCCACACGCCCTCTTTGTCGTTGAGGATGTCCAAGCGCACCTGGGCGCCTTCGTCGCGGGAGTCGAAGATGAAGCGGTGCGCGTTGACGATCGCGGCCGGGCCGAAGTACTGGCCGTCGGTCCAGAAAACCGGGCACGCGGAAGTGCACGCCGCGCACAGGATGCACTTGGTCGTGTCGTCGAACACCTTGCGCTGGGCGGGGGACTGCTTGCGTTCCTTGTCGTCGGCGGGCACGGTGCTGGACATCAGGAAGGGCTGGATCGCGCGGAAACTGTCGAAGAACGGCTCCATGTCCACGATCAGATCCTTCTCCAGCGGCAGGCCCTTGAGCGCCTCGATGTAGATCGGTTTGCTCACATCCAGGTCTTTCAGCAGCGTCTTGCAGGCCAGGCGGTTGCGGCCGTTGATGCGCATCGCATCCGACCCGCACACTCCGTGGGCGCAGGAGCGACGGAAGCTGAGGCTGCCGTCTTGCTCCCACTTGATCTTGTGCAGTGCGTCGAGCACGCGATCGGTCGAGTGCATCTGGACGTCGAAGTCCTGCCAGTGCGGTTCTTCGTCGACGTCTGGATCGAAGCGGCGGATGATCAAGGTTGCCGTGAAGGTAGGAACAACCTCGTGCTCCATCGGGCCTTTCTCAAGCAGTGCAGTGCTCATTAGTACTTTCTTTCAGTCGGCGGGTAGTTCGTGACGACAACCGGTTTGGTGCCCAACTTGATGTGTGCGCCGGCGGAGGTCTCGGGGTCGCCGGTCAGGTACGCCATGGTGTGCACCATGAAGTTCTTGTCATCCCGAAGTGGGTAGTCCTCACGCATGTGGCAGCCGCGACTCTCCTTGCGGTTGCGGGCCGAATAGACGAGCACCTCGGCGAGATCGAGCAGGAAGCCCAGTTCCACTGCCTCGAGCAGGTCGGTGTTGAATCGCTTCCCCTTGTCCTGTACACCGACGTTGCGGTACCGCACGCGCAGCTTCTGGATGAGCTCGCCAACCTCCCGCAGCGTGTCGTCGGTGCGGAACACCTGGGCATTGCGGTCCATGTTCTCTTGCAACTCTTTGCGGATCGCTCCGACCCGCTCACTGCCGTCGCCGCCGCGGGTGTGCTCGAGCAGCGCCCGGATGCCCGCAGTCGGGTTCTCCGGCAGCGGCACCCAGTCCGCGGTCTCGACGAACTTCACGGCATTGTCACCGGCGCGCTTGCCGAACACGTTGATGTCCAGCAGTGAGTTGGTGCCCAGACGGTTCGAGCCGTGCACGCTGACGCAGGCGCACTCGCCGGCGGCGTACAGGCCCGGCACAGTTTCGGTGCTGTTGGCCAGCACCTCGGCGTTCACGGTCGTGGGAATGCCGCCCATGGCGTAGTGCGCGGTCGGCAGCACAGGAATCGGCTCGGTGTACGGCTCGACGCCCAGATACGTGCGGGCGAACTCCGTGATGTCCGGCAGCTTCGCATCGATCACCGCCGGCTCGAGGTGCGTCAGATCCAGGTACAGGTAGTCCCGGTAGGGGCCGGCTCCGCGACCCTCACGGATCTCGGTCGACATGGAGCGGGACACGATGTCACGCGGCGCGAGGTCCTTGATCGTTGGTGCGTATCGCTCCATGAATCGCTCGCCGTCGGCGTTGCGCAGGATCCCGCCCTCGCCGCGGGCCGCTTCCGACAGCAGGATGCCGAGCCCGGCGAGCCCGGTCGGATGGAACTGGAAGAACTCCATGTCCTCCAGCGGCAGACCGTTGCGCCAGAGGATGCCGACGCCATCACCGGTCAAGGTGTGCGCGTTGGAGGTGGTCTTGAAGATCTTGCCGAATCCACCGGTGGCGAAAATAATCGCCTTGCCTTGGAAGACGTGCAATTCGCCGGTGGCCAACTCGTAGGCGACGACAGCAGAAGGCCGCCGCACGCGCTTTCCGTCGTCGCCATCGACCTCGACCATGAGCAGGTCGAGCACGTAGAACTCATTGAAGAAGTTGATGCCGTTCTTGACGCACTGTTGGTACAGGGTCTGCAGGATCATGTGACCGGTGCGGTCGGCCGAGTAGCAGGACCGACGCACGGCGCTCTTGCCGTGATCGCGAGTGTGACCGCCGAAGCGGCGCTGGTCGATGAGGCCGTCTTCGGTGCGGCTGAAGGGCAACCCCATGTGCTCAAGGTCCATGACGGCGTCGATGGCTTCCTTGGCGAGGATCTCGGCAGCATCCTGGTCGACCAGGAAGTCACCGCCCTTGACGGTGTCGTAGGTGTGCCACTCCCAGTTGTCTTCCTCAACGTTGCCGAGCGCAGCCGCCATGCCGCCCTGGGCCGCTCCGGTGTGGGAGCGGGTCGGGTAGAGCTTGGAAATCACCGCGGTGTCTACGTTGGGTCCGGCCTGGATGGCCGCTCGCATCCCGGCGCCGCCGGCGCCGACGATGACAATGTCGTGTTTGTGATAGTGCACGCCGTCGATGAGGGTGCCTTCGTGGTTCTTCGGATTCACAGCTTCCTGCGCCATCAGCTTGCCGCGCAGAACGACGGAAGGAGGTTGGCTGCCGCGCCGGCGGGGCACGGGTCAAAGGTAAAGATCACAAGAGTTCCCAGAATGATTAGTACGACGGCGGCGACAGCGAGGCCGCCCTTGAAGATGACGGATAGAAGTCGGTTTCGCGCGTAGTCGTTGACGATGGTGCGCATGCCGTTGGAGCCGTGGATGAGCGCAAGCCAGAGCATCGCGCAGTCCCAGATCTGCCAGAACGGATCGGACCACTTGCCGCCGACGAAGCCGAAGTCAAGCGCCTTGATTCCCTGGCCGGTCATGAGGTTGACGAACAGGTGTCCGAAGATGAGCACGAGCAGGAGCACGCCGCTGGCGCGCATGGCGATCCAGGCCCATTTCTCGATGTTTATGCCGGTACGGCGCCGGACGGGGAGTCCGGTGCGGGGGGCGTCGATGGTTGTCATGGTCTCATGCCCCTTCGCTGAAGACGTGCATCAAATGAATGGGCGCGAAGCCGAGCATCAGGACGACCCAGATTGCGATGACGAACCAGTACAGCGCCCTCTCGTGCTTGGCGCCGAAGCGCCAGAAGTCGATCAGGATGATCCGCAGCCCGTTCAGCGCGTGCAGCATCACGGCGGCGACCAGGACGGTCTCGCCGAGGCCCATGATCGGGTTCTTGTAGGTGCCGATCACCGCGTTGTACGCTTCGGGGCTGACGCGCACCAGCGAGGTGTCCAGGATGTGCACCAGCAGGAAGAAGAAGATGCCGACGCCGGTAATACGGTGCAGCACCCACGACCACATACCGAGATCGCCACGGTAGAGCGTGCCTACCGGTGCCTTCGGCTTGGTGAGTTTTGGAAATGGATATTTTTTTGCTGGTCGAGGTGCGACCAGGGCCCCCGTGGACTTCTCCGGCACGAGCAACCCTCCCTGAGGTTTTTCGTCCCGCAGCGGGACAGACGGTTGGTCGGGATTCCGACAAGGCCAGTCTATTCCCAACGAATAGCGGCCGGGCGCGGCAGGGAGTGCGGCGGAGTGTCCGGTCTACAGTGGTCGCATGAACGATACCCTCAGCACGTTCGACAGGTTTTACAGCGTCATCCCGGCAGGCGGCATCGGTTCGCGGCTGTGGCCGCTGTCCCGGGCGGATGCCCCGAAGTTCCTTCACGATCTGACCGGGAGCGGCAAGACGCTGCTGCGGGCCACCTGGGACCGGCTGGTGCCGCTGGCCGGCCCGGATCGCATCATGGTGGTCACCGGTCGCGCGCACCGGGCGGCGGTCGAACACCAACTGCCGGAGCTCACCGATCCGAACGTGGTGCTCGAGAGCGAGCCCAAGGAGTCCAGCGCGGCGATCGGGCTGGCGGCGGCCATCTTGGTGAGCCGTGAGCCGGATGTGATCATCGGATCGTTCGCCGCCGATCACGTGATCGCCGACATCCGCGGGTTCAAGCGCGCGGTCACCCAGGCGGTGGCGGCGGCGGACGCCGGGTACATCTCCACCATCGGGATCACCCCTACCGAACCCGCGATCGGGTTCGGGTACATCCACTGCAACGGCCCGCTCGAGATTCCCGGGGCGCCCAGCGCGGTGCTCGCCGACTCGTTCGTGGAGAAGCCGGCGCTTGCCCTCGCGGAACAATATCTGGCCGACGGGCACTATCTCTGGAACGGCGGCATGTTCGTGTCCCGCGCCGATGTGCTGCTGGAGCAGCTCGGCAAGTCCGAGCCGGAGTTGCTGGCCGGACTCACCGAACTCGCTGCTGCGTGGGACACCCCGCGCCGCGGCGCGACAGTGGACAAGATCTGGCCGAGGCTCAAGAAGATTGCCATCGACTACACGGTCGCCGAGCCTGCGGCGGCGGCGGGGCGGCTGGCCGTCGTGCCCGGTGACTTCGACTGGGACGACGTCGGCGACTTCGCGGCGATCGCGAAACTGAACTCGGGCGGTCGCAAGGCGAATCTGGCGATCCTCGGCGAAAACGCGAGAGTCCTCTCGGATGCCTCCAGCGGCATCGTCGTGAGTCAGTCCGGGCGTCTCATCTCGCTGGTGGGAGTGACGGACATCGTGGTCGTTGACACACCGGACGCGTTGCTGGTCACCACGACGGCGAACGCGCAGCGGGTGAAGACGGTGGTGGACGCCCTGAAGCTGTCCGGTCGCGGGGACATCCTTTAGCCCGCAGCGGTTGAGCATTGTCGTCGCGGACAGCCATGGGAGCGATCGGTCGACGCACAAGATTGGTGATAAACGCAGCAAAGTTGCGCTAACCGGGGGACAATTTGTAGAAGGTCGACTGCCCGCCCAACGATCTGGTAACCATTGCAGGGTGGCGCCCACGGGCAACCGTGAATTTAACGTAACTTTAGGTAATATTCACGAACACAGCCTCGGCAACCTTTGTCGGGGCGGCATCTTGGAGGACATTGTGAGAATCACCTCGCGCAAAGCCGCCCTCAGCGGCTTTGCAACGCTCGGCGTGGCCGTGCTGCTCGCCGGCTGCGCCACTGCACCGGACAAAGCACCCGCCGGGTCTCCTACGGCCGGCGCCAACGACTTTCTGCCCTGCATGGTTTCCGACGCCGGCGGTTTTGACGACAAGTCGTTCAACCAGTTGGGACTCGAGGGCCTCACGGCGGCCGCGAGCGAACTCGGCACCAAAGAGAAGCATGTTCAATCGGATGCCGACACCGACTACGCACCGAACATCAACCAGCTGCTGGAAAGCAACTGCAACATCATCGTGACCGTCGGCTTCAACCTCGCAGCAGCGAGCCTCGCGGCCGCGAAAGCCAACCCCAACGTTGAGTTCGCGATCATCGACGATTCGGCCGACGCGACGGGCGCCAAAGACAAGGACGGCAAGGACACCGGCGACGGCAAGCCCGACTACCCGAACATCAAGCCGATCCTGTTCGACACCGCCCAGGCCGCGGTCCTCGGCGGCTATGCCGCGGCGAGCTACAGCAAGACCGGCGTCGTCGGAACCTTCGGCGGTCTGCCCATCCCGCCGGTGACGATCTTCATGGACGGTTTCGTCGATGGTGTGAACTACTTCAACGCTCAGAAGAACAAGAACGTTCAGGTGCTCGGCTGGGACGTCAAGACCCAGAACGGCTCCTTCACCGGCGGTTTCGCTGCCGGTCAGGAAGCGCTCGGCGCGGCGAATGCCCTGATCAACAAGAACGCTGATGTCATCCTCCCGGTCGGTGGACCCATCTACCAGAGCGCAGGAGCGGCAATCCAGGCATCCGGCAAGCAGATCGCGCTGATGGGAGTCGACGCCGACGTGTTCAACACCGACCCCAAGTTCGCCGACCTCTACCTCACGTCCATCATGAAGGGCATGAAGGAGGGCGTTGAAACCGTCGTCAAGGACGCCGCAGCCAAGAAGTTCGACAACACCCCGTATGTGGGCACCTTGAAGAACGGTGGCGTGGGCCTGGCGCCGTTCCACAACTTCCAGGACAAGGTCGACCCTGCGCTGAAGGGCGAGCTTGACGCCATCAAGGCGGACATCATCAGCGGCAAGATCACCGTCGAGTCGCCGGCGTCACCGAAGTAACGAATATCGTCGTGGGCCGGGGAAGCCGAATGGTTTCTCCGGCCCGCTGATCGGTAAACTGACACACCCGTGCCCTAGCACGGCGGATCGACAATGGTGACGAATGAAACTCGAACTTCGCGGGATTACCAAGCGGTTTGGTGCCCTGACGGCCAACGACCACATCAATCTCACGGTAGAACCGGGGGAGATCCACTGCCTGCTCGGTGAGAACGGCGCAGGCAAGTCCACCCTGATGAACGTGCTGTACGGCCTGTACCGGGCCGACGAGGGCGAAATCCTGCTCGACGGCACGCCAGTGCACTTCGCCGGCCCCGGTGACGCCATGGCCGCCGGAATCGGCATGGTGCATCAGCACTTCATGCTCATCCCCGTGTTCACCGTCGCCGAGAACGTGATGCTCGGCCACGAACAGACCGGTTTCGGCGGACGGTTGAACATCGGTGCCGCCCGCGAGCAGGTGCGCGAGATTTCCGCGCGGTTCGGATTCGACATCGACCCGGATGCGCTGGTCGAGGATCTGCCGGTGGGCATCCAGCAGCGCGTCGAGATCATCAAAGCCCTGTCTCGGGATGCCAAGGTGCTCGTCTTCGACGAGCCGACCGCCGTGCTCACCCCGCACGAAACCGATGAGCTGATGGCCATTATGGAGCAGCTGAAAGCCGCAGGCACCGCGATCGTGTTCATCACCCACAAGCTGCGCGAGGTGCGTGAGGTGGCTGATCGGATCACCGTCATCCGGCTCGGCAAGGTCGTCGGTGAGGCGTCCCCGACCGCGACGAACACCGAACTCGCCTCGCTCATGGTGGGACGTCCGGTCGACCTCACTGTCGACAAGGGTCCG
>JBDTBD010000039.1:0-12615 GCA_039924285.1 Terrimesophilobacter sp.
TCGGACGCTTTGGCGGCTGCTCTGGCCAACAGTAGAAAGTCACCGTACGAGACGGTAATTCACCACCGGTGACCAGCTTCGTGCCAGCCTGCTCCGTAGTTCTTGCTGATCGTGTTGTTGTTGCTGATCATGATCGAACCGACCATGCCGGACGACCCAGCAGAGTCTACCAGGCCGACCTGCTCAATGGGGTGATCACCCCATGTGTACGGCGCGTTATGCACTCAGTCTGGGGATCACAACACTCACCACTGGAGGCGATCTTCATGACACGAATCGAACCCCGCGATGTGGCGCAGGCCGCCATCGACGACCCCACCCTGCCTGCCGGAACCGATGAGCGGTTCTCGGGCTATGGCGTGATGGGACTGCCGTTTTCCAGCGGGCACTACCTCACCGTTCGGCACTTCCCGGCAAGCTCGATCGGTCCCGGTTACACCGCTGTGTGGCACCGTGATCCGCACGGGCGCTGGCAGATCTTTGCGGATGCCGCCCCCGAGTTCAGCTGTCCGCGCTTCTTCTCGTCGGCCACGGCCTTTCCCGCGAGGACCTGCGCGATCGAGAAGAGCTGGAGCGATTCGCGCACGCTGACAGTCACTGTTCCGGGTGCCATCTCCTGGACGCTGACCATCGGCGGCACCGGCGCGACACGGCTGATGACCGCCGCAGGGTCGATGCTTTCCGAGGGCGCCTGGTCGGATCAGACGCTGCTCGCCGCCATGAGCCGGATTGCGGGGCCGGTGCTCTCGGTCGGCACGGTGCGCCTGACCGGACGCGTGCCCAACGGCCAGCACTTCCAGTTCGCGCCCAAGCGCATCTGGTCGATCGTCTCAAGTTCGGCGACGATCAACGGGAAGGATGCCGGGGCACCGGGCCGCCTGAGCCGGCAGACCCGGATGTCGGACTTCTGGCTCCCCCAGCACGGCATCTTCGCTGTCGGCACCGCCCGTTTCGAAACATTCGACGGCTCGAAGCACCGGGCGGCCACCGAGTTGCTGCCCGGACTGGGAGTGGCCACCGGATCGATTGACGGCGAGTGAGCCGGGCCTGCGCCGTACACCGGTTACGCTAAGACCTGTCAGAGAGGATTCTTCGTGCGAGTTGGTGTTGCCCGAGAGCGCCGTACCGGCGAACGCAGAGTCTCCGCAACACCCGAAACCGTTGCACAACTGACCGCCCTCGGTCTGGACGTCGTCGTCGAACAGGACGCCGGAACCGAATCGGGTTACGCTGACGCCGCGTATGCGGCCGCCGGTGCAACCCTCGCCGGTTCGCTGACCCTGGGCACCCTCGATGCGCTCCTCCACGTCAGCCCGCTGGCCACCGAGGTCGCGGCAGCCTTGAAGAACGGCGCGGTCACAATCGGGTTCGCCTCCCCCTCAACACAGTTGCCGACCGTCCGCGCGCTCGCTGACGGCGGCATCACCGCGTTCGCCCTGGAACTGGTGCCGCGCATTTCGCGCGCCCAGTCGATGGATGCGCTCAGCTCGCAGGCGCTCGTCGCCGGGTATCGCGCTGTGCTCGAGGCCGCCATCCGCTTCCCTCGCTTCTTCCCCCTTTATATGACCGCCGCCGGCACGATCCCGCCGGCGCGGGTGCTCGTTCTGGGCGCCGGCGTCGCAGGGTTGCAGGCGATCGGCACAGCGAAGCGCCTGGGCGCCCGGGTATCGGCCAACGACATCCGGGCGGCGTCGGCCGATGAGGTGGCCTCGATGGGCGGCACCTTCATCAATCTCGACCTCGACGCGACCGAGGGCGCCGGCGGCTACGCCCGCGAACTTGGCGAGGACCGCGCGGCACGGCAGCGCGCGCTGCTTGCTCCGCACGTCGCCGCCGCGGACGTGCTCATCACAACGGCGGCCATCCCGGGGCGCGCGGCCCCGCTGCTCGTCACCACCGACATGGTCGCCGGGATGCACGCTGGATCGGTGATCGTCGACCTCGCCGCCGAATCCGGCGGCAATGTCGAGGGAGTCGTGGCGGGCTGCGACACCGCGGTGCCCACCAATGTCGGAGACGGCACGGTGACCCTGGTCGGGCTGCAGGATGCCCCGTCGGCCGCTGCCGCTGACGCCTCGCGACTGTACGCGAAGAACGTCGCCAACCTGCTCGCCCTGATGACCGCCGATGGCCAGATCGTTCCGGACTTCTGCGACGAGGTCATCTCAGGGGCGTGCCTCACCCACGCGGGGAAAGTCATGCACCAGCGCACCGCCGACGCACTCGAGGGGCAGAAGTAAGTGGACCCGATAACGCTCCTGACCGTGGTCGTGCTGGCCGTGTTCGTCGGCTTCGAGGTGGTCTCCAAGGTCACCAGCAAACTGCACACGCCACTCATGTCCGGCGCCAACGCCATCCACGGCATCATCCTGGTCGGCGCGATCATCGTCGCAGGGCAAGCGGACGGCCCGTGGGTTCTTATCGTCGCGCTTCTGGCCGTCGTGCTCGCCACTGCCAACATGGTCGGCGGTTTCGTTGTCACCGACCGGATGCTGGAGATGTTTCACACGCGTAAGAGCACGAGCGGCAAGGGCGACACCAAGTGAGCATCCTGCCGGTGCAGTGGACGGCGCTGTTGTATCTGGTCGCCGCGGTCTGCTTCATCCTGGCGCTGAAGGGACTCAGCTCGCCGAAGGGGGCCCGCCGTGGCAATCTGATCGGCGCCGCCGGAGCCGTGCTCGCCGTGATCACCGTGTTCCTGTCGGTGAAGCTGGAGAATCTCCCGCTCATCCTGGCAGCCATCGCGGTCGGCTCCGCCATCGCCGTCCCGATCGCCCGCCGCGTACACATGACCCAGATGCCGCAGCTGGTCGGAGGCTTCAACGGCGTGGGCGGCGGAGCGGCCGCGCTCGTCGCCGTGCTCGAACTCGGCCACAACGACGATCCGTGGGTGCGCCTGGCGATCGCCTTCACGATGCTCGTCGGGGCGGTGTCGTTCTCCGGCTCGGCCGTCACCGTGGCCAAGCTGCAGGAGCTGATCAGCACTCGTCCGCTCATGTTCCCTGGCATGCGCTGGGTGATGACGGCGGCGCTGGTCGCCTCAATCACGGCCGGCGGCTTCGTCATCGCCACCGGCAGCCCGCTGTGGGCGTCCGTGCTGCTGGTGTTGAGCCTCGGCGTCGGACTGCTCCTGGTGTTCCCGGTGGGTGGTGCGGATGTTCCGATCGTGATCTCCCTGCTCAACGCGTTCACGGGCATCGCCGTGGCGGCATCCGGGATTGTGCTGAACAACGTGCTGCTGGTGGTCGCCGGCACCCTGGTAGGGGCAAGTGGAACGATCCTGACCGAGGTGATGGCTGCCGCCATGGGCCGCGGCGTCACCGGCATCCTGTTCGGCGCATTCCGCGGCGGCTCCAAGGCCGGCTCCACGGAGCAGAGCACCAGGCCCGTGCGAACGTCCTCCCCCGAGGATGTCGCGGTGCTGCTCGGTTACGCGCAGCGCGTGGTGATCGTGCCGGGTTACGGGCTGGCCGTCGCGCAGGGCCAGCACACCGTGGCCGAGCTCGCCACGGCGCTCGAGGCCCGCGGTGTGGAGGTGGTCTTCGGCATCCATCCGGTCGCCGGACGCATGCCGGGACACATGAACGTACTGCTGGCCGAGGCGAATGTGCCGTACGAGCTGCTCAAGGAGCTGGACGAGGTGAACCCCGAGTTCAAGACCACCGATGTCGCCCTCGTGGTGGGCGCGAACGACGTCGTGAATCCCGCCGCGAAGACCATGCCGGGCTCGCCGATCTACGGCATGCCGATCCTCGAGGTCGGGCAGGCGAACCAGGTGGTGTTCCTCAAGCGCTCGATGCGTCCCGGATTCGCCGGCATCGAGAACGAGCTGCTGTACGACCCGAAGACCACCCTGCTGTTTGGTGACGCCAAGGATTCACTGAGCAAGGTGCTGGGAGCGGTGAAGGCGCTGTAGGAACGACGGCCGCGTGACGTCAAGGGAAAAGTATCTTGACATCAAGATAAATCGTGGCAGAGTGAGAAGAGAAGTTAGGCAACCCTCACCAGCCCGATGCGGGGCGCGGTTACCGTTTCAGAATCGACAGTCAACCATGACCGAAGTCCAGAACTTGGCACACTTCGTCGCGACCGCGTCATTTCGCCAGCTCAGTGCCGACGCGCTTGAGCAGTTGAAGATCCGCGTGCTCGACACTCTCGGGGTCGCCATCGGCGCTCTCGACGCGACGCCGATCGTTGCGATCCGCACGCTCGTCGATGATCTCGGCGGCGCACCGCAGGCCACCATGATCGGCGGCGGCAAGACCTCGATCGACCGGGCAGCGTTCGTCAATGTTGCGCTCAGCCGTTATCTCGATTTCATGGACGCCTACCTCGCCAAGGGCGAGACCGGCCACCCGTCCGACAATCTGGGTGCCGTGCTCGCGGCGAGCGAATCGGTCGACGGCACGGGAGCCGAGTTTCTCACCGCCCTCGCCGTGGCCTACCAGGTGCAGGCGCGCCTGTCGGATGTCGCCCCGGTGCGCGCAAAGGGATTCGACCACACCGTGCAGGGCGCCTACGCCAGCGCCGCCGCCGTGGCCAAGGCGCTGCGGCTGACCGAGGCGCAGACCGCGAACGCGATCGCGATCTCCGGCACCGCCAACAACGCGCTGCGGGTCACTCGCACCGGTAACCTCAGCAACTGGAAGGGCCTGGCCTACCCGAACACCGCCAAGGAAGGCACCTTCGCGGCGCTGCTCGCCTCCCGCGGCATCACCGGCCCCGAGCTCGTCTTCGAAGGCAACAAGGGCTTCAAGGAGTCCATCGCCGGACCGTTCGAGATCGACTGGTCGAAAGAGGACCTCGAACGCGTACGGATGACGATCGTCAAGAAGCACAATGCGGAGATCCACTCGCAGTCCGCGCTGGACGCGGCCCTGGACGTCCGCTCGCAGGCCGGATTCGACGCGTCACGCATCCAAAAGGTGCAGCTGCGCACGTTCGGCGTGGCCTTCTCGATCATCGGAGGCGGCGAAGAGGGCGACAAGCACAGCATCCGCACCAAAGAGGAAGCGGACCACTCGTTGCCCTATCTGCTCGCGGCAGCGCTGCTGGACGGCGAAGTCAACCCGGCGCAGTTCGCTCCCGAGCGGATCGTGGCCGACGACATCCAACGCCTGCTGGCCGTTGTGAACGTGGCCCCCGACGACGGATTCTCGACACGTTTTCCCGCGGAGATGCCGGCCGACCTCGAAGTCACCTTGACCGACGGCACCGTGTTGCGCTCGGTGCAGAACTCCTACGAGGGTTTCCACACCAACCCGATGAGCTGGAAGGTCGCTCGTGCGAAGTTCGATGCCGTCGCCGCCAGGTTCGCCTCCCTCGAGCTGCGCGAAGAGATCGCCACCGTCGTGCGCGACCTCGAGCACCACACGGTGCGGGACCTCACGCAGGTCCTGGCCCGGGTGAGTACTCATGCGCTGGCGGACCACTGAGTCCCCGTTCCCCACAGGGCGCGTCCATGCTGCGACGCTCGGTGTTTTCACGGGCTCCACGGCTACGGTTCGGGTCATGCGACTTACTCTGCCCAACCACAACGACCTGACCGAGCTGATCGACCACCGGGACGACGCCAGCGTGAGTATCTACCTGCAGTCTTCGCCGATTGCCAACCGCACGGAAGCGGTGCAACTCGCCCTGCGAAGTGCGATCACCGAGGCAGCGGGCCAGCTCAAGGGACTCGGCGTTCCACGGCAACGCACTGCCGAGATCACCGACGCTGTGGAACGGCTCGAATCCGACCGCGAGTTCTGGCAATACCAATCCGACGCCCTCGCCGTGTTCGTCGCGCCTGACCTGATTCGCGCATTCCGGCTGGCGAACTCGCTAGAAAAGCGCCTATCGGTCGGCGACCGGTTCGACATCGGCCCGCTGCTTCGATCGGTGGCGTTTCCGAACGGCGGATACGTGCTCTCGGTCTCCGAGGGCGCCATCCAACTGTTGGAGATCACGGCAACCGGATATCCAACGGTGATCGATCTGCCGGGGCTTCCCGACGACCTGCACACAGTTCTCGAGCATGCCTCACACGACGGTCGATTCGACCAGCGTCGGGCAGAAGGAACGTTGGGCCCGAAGGCCGAACAGCGGCGATTCTGTCGCCTCGTTGACGATGCCGTCCTCCAACAGGTCGGCGACAGCACTTTGCCGATGATCCTCGCCGCCAGCCGGGACCTGGAGCCCGCGTATCGCGTGGTGAACACGTATCCCGGTCTGCTGGAGAGGGGTATCGACGCGCACCCGGATTCTGCCTCCAACGATGACCTGGACGCCCGGGCCCGCGAGATCTTGGACGAGCACTACGCGGACCAGCTGGCCGACTGGCGGGAGAGATTCGGCACGGAGCGCAGCAACGGCCTTGCGACCAGCCAACTCAGCGAAGTCGCGAGGGCTGCAACCGCCGCCGCGGTCGAGGAACTCCTCTTTGACATGAACTCCACCCTGGAAGGATCAATCGACGACTTCGGGGCGATTCAGGTAGCACGCGAACCAGGGCCGAGTACCTACGGTCTTGTGGATGAGATCGCGGCACGGGTGTTGCGATCCGGCGGCACGGTCAGGGCCGTGCGCACAGAGGATCTGCCCGACGACGACGCAGTGGTCGCTGCGCTGCTTCGCTTCCCGATCTAGTGGCCCGGCGCCCCTTGCCGAGGGGCTACTCGCCGCCGTATGCCCCGACCGGGCTGAACGTGTCACCGACCACGAACGGGTCTGCGACGCGCGAGGTTCGCTCAGCGACCGCCGTCAACGCTGCGAATTGCTCTGCCCCACGCAGGATGCGATCCGACAGCGTCTTGAGTTCCTCCGGACCACTGCCCCAGTCGGCCGTGGCAGCGAACACCGAGGTGGGCACGACGATGCTGTGCAGGTAGGTGAACATCGGGCGCAGCGAATACTCCAGCGCCAGCGAGTGCCGGGGGGTGCCGCCGGTCGCGCCGATCAGCACCGGCATGTCGGTGAGCGAGGTATTGTCCAGCACGTCGAAAAAGGACTTGAACAAGCCGCTGTAGCTCGTCGTGAAGATCGGAGTGACGGCGATGAGCCCGTCAGCGCCGGTAACCCGGTCGATTACCTCGGCGAGCTTCGGGCTAGGAAAGCCGGTGAGCAGGTTGTTGGTGATGTCCCTGGCGATGTCGCGCAGCTCGAACACCGCCACCTCGGCGTCCACGCCCTTCTGCTTCAGCCTCTCGGCGCTGGCTGCGGCGAGTCGGTCGGCGAGCATCCGGGTAGAGGATGGCTGGCTGAGCCCACCCGAAATGACGGCGACGTGGCGTGTGGTCATGTCAGATACCTGCTTTCTGAGTGCTCTCCGACAATAGTGGGGATGTTTCCGACGATGCGGCGAGGTTACGGGCGGCGTCGCGTGCGGCGACGAGGCTCGCGTGGGTGGGGCCATCCGGAACGTGCACCGGGCGGTTCTTGGCGAACTCGCGGCGCATCACCGGCACCACCTCCTCACCGAGCAGGTCCAGTTGCTCGAGCACCGTCTTGAGCGGCAAGCCGGCGTGGTCCATCAGGAACAGCTGGCGCTGGTAGTCGCCGAAGTAGTCACGCATGCCGAGGTAGCGGTCGATGACCTGCTGGGGGCTGCCGACGGTAAGCGGTGTCTGTTCGGTGAACTCCTCCATGGTGGGTCCGTGGCCGTATACGGGCGCGTTGTCGAAGTACGGACGGAACTCGTTCACCGCATCCTGCGACCTTTTGCGCATGAACGCTTGACCGCCCAGTCCCACGATGGCCTGGTCGGCGCTGCCGTGGCCGTAGTGCTCGAACCGCTGCCGGTAGAGGCCGATGAGCTGCATGTAGTGCTCTTTCGGCCAAAAGATGTTGTTGGCGAAGAATCCGTCGCCGTAGTAGGCAGCCTGCTCGGCGATCTCCGGGCTGCGGATGCTCCCGTGCCAGACGAACGGTGGCACGCCGTCCAGCGGGCGCGGCGTGGCCGTGAAGCCCTGCAGCGGAGTGCGGAATTTCCCCTGCCAATCCACGACCTCCTCACGCCACAAGCGATGCAGCAAACCGTAGTTTTCGATGGCGAGCGGGATGCCCTGGCGGATGTCCTTGCCGAACCACGGATACACCGGGCCGGTGTTCCCGCGACCGAGCACGATGTCGACTCGGCCGTCGGAAAGGTGCTGCAGCACCGAGAAGTCCTCGGCGATCTTCACCGGATCGCTCGTGGTAATGAGCGTCGTCGTCGTGGAAAGGATCAGCCGCGTCGTTTTCGCGGCGATGTACCCGAGGGTCGTGGTCGGGCTGGACGGTACGAACGGCGGGTTGTGGTGCTCTCCGGTGGCGAAGACATCCAGTCCCACCTCCTCGGCCTTCAGCGCGATCGCAATCATCGACTTGATGCGCTCGTGTTCGGTCGGCGTGCGGCCGGTCGTCGGATCGGTGGTGACGTCACCGACGGAGAAGATGCCGAATTGCACCGGTGAGATCAAATCGGTGCTACCTGCTGGAGTGGAAGTGTCTGTGGTCACGACTGGTCCGCCTTCGTCTGGCTGCTCAAGTGCCTCGGTTTATGCGTTTGCATGAACAAGAGAGGCAACTCGAATGCCGGGCCGCCTATTCCCCACCTTGACGAAGCACTCCGGTAGGCGTTGGGTGGTGCCGATAACCACACCGAAGGAGCCATCATGGGATCAGTAGCACGCGTGTCGACGATCACGGCACGGTCCGAGACCAGTTTTGAAGACGCCGTCCGGCTCGGCATCGACCGCGCCGGCCAAACCCTGCGCAACATCACCGGCGCATGGGTGAAGGACCAGAAGGTCGAGATCGACAACGGCACCATTTCCGAGTGGCAGGTCGTATTAGAAGTCACTTTCGTTCTTGAGTGAGGCGCCGGGCGCGTTGCCCGTCCGTTAAGCGGTGATGAGTGCAGCGGCCAACAATTCCAGCGTACGCATCCGACCCGGTGCTGTGCGTGGATCGTCGGCGGCGCGGGCGGACGCGGCTGGCGACACCATGACTTCATCGACGCCAAAGCGTTGCGCCAGTTCCCGGATGCGCGACGCCGCGGCGATCGGTTCGTCGATGACCCACTTCTGGGCCATGTTCGCCACGCCCTCCCGCTGGGGCGGCGTGAGTTCCGACACAGCGGCGTCCTCGACGGTATCGAGAGCGGTGAGCCGTTGGCCGGTGCGCAGCCGTGCCATGTGTTGCAGTTGTGGCAGCGCGTAGTCATACGCCTCCTCGGCCGTATCCGCCACCGACGCATTCACGGTGAGGAAGGTGCGAGGCGCGTCAAGCGTTTCTGACGGCTGGAATCCGGTGCGGTACAGATCGAGGGCGCGCTCGGTGCCTTCACCGGAGAAGTGGTGGGCAAAGACGTACGGCAGCCCTAGCTTTGCCGCCAGGCGCGCGGAATAGTCGCTGGACCCGAGCAGCCAAACGTCCGGGACGCTGTGGGCGTTCGGGGTCGCACGCAGTTCGTAGTTCTGTCCCGATGTCATCCGCAGCCCCGCACCGTCCGGATTCAGCAGCGCCTGGATGTCGCGGATGTTGTCGGGAAACATGTCGACATCGCTGGTGTTGCCGCTGTGGCGCAGCACCGCTGTGATCACCGGGTCGCTGCCGGGGGCGCGGCCGAGCCCCAGGTCGATGCGCCCTTCGAACGCCGCCTCGAGGGCGGCGAACTGCTCAGCGACGACCAGCGGTGCGTGGTTGGGCAGCATCACGCCGCCGGATCCGACGCGGATGCGTCGGGTACTGGCGGCTAGGATGCCGATCAGTACCGGCGGGTTGGTTGAGGCTACCGACGGCATGTTGTGGTGCTCGGCAACCCAGTAGCGGCGGTAGCCGAGTTCATCCGCTCGCTGCGCGAGTGCGACGGTCGCAGCGAGGGCATCCGCGGACGTTTGGTTGCTGCGCACCGGGATGAGGTCGAGCACGGACAGGGCGAGAGTTTGCGTAGTCATCCTCGACAACAACCGGCGAGGCTGCGGCGCTATTCCGTCAGGGCTAGCGGGTCGCGTGTCCTGCCGGGAGCAGCCGAGCTACAACCCGAGTTGCCGGCCAAGCCGAGGGAAGTCAATGGTCAGCGCGTTCCAGACAATCTCGTAGTCGACGCTGGAATCGTGCCGGGCGAAGTAGGTGCTCATTGCGCGCAGCTCCGCCCAGGCCACGGCAGGATTCTCTTGCCGAAACCGATCGGGTAGCCGGTCGGCAGCGCTCTGGAAGCCGATCACGATTGCCTTCGCCGCGAGCCGCAGGGTGCGATCCGCGGCATCGAAGAACCGCGCCCGACCGGAACTGACAATGCGATTGCCGTCGGCGATGAGGTTGCGGATGTAGTCCAACACCGCACCGACCGAGTCGTCGGTCACAGCGGGACGGCTTCCGCCACCGCCCGATCTACTAAGCGCCCGTGTGCACGGTCGCTGATGACAGCGACGCGGGCGCCGAGGATCTTTTCAAGATCGAGCATGAGTCCTGCAGCGTCGAGCAATGACGCCTCCGGGGCAAACGTCACAAGCACGCCGATATCGCCGCCGGTGTTGTCGTGATCGATAGCCGCACTGACGAACACTCTCGGGTTGGAAGCCCGGCGCCAGCGCACTGCATCCAACACGTCGTCGCGGGAGCGCTGCAGTGCGATATCCGGACTCAGACGTGTTGCCTGGAGAATGCGAGCATAAGTTTCGGGACGGGGACACTCACGCCCTGACTCGAACTTTGAAATGCTGGCTTGGCGAATGCCGGCGCGGCGCGCCAGCTCGCTCTGCGTAAGACCAGCTTCGGCGCGAGCATGCCGAATGGTCTCTGCAACCACCATCCGGCCACCCTAAACCTCACGGGTCCAGCTTTGCGAGGATTGCGCGGATTCCTGTGTATTCCGACCCCTGACCGCATAAAAAACGCAGCGGCTTTTGGCAACTGTCGACAAACGAGAGCGAGCACGCGCAATCGTCTGGGCGTTGTTGATTGTTGTCGTTTGCGGTCGGCTTGGGTGTGTTGGAGTGTGGTGGATCGTTGGGTGGGGTACCAGGTGTTGGTGGGGTCGAGCCAGGGTGGGTATTTGACTTGTGGTAGTCCGTCTCTCATTCGAAAGGCCCAGCCGGAGCTGTCCAGGGTGCGGTGGTGGAACCATCACAACACCATTCCGTTATCGGTGTGGGTGGCCCCGCCTGCTGCGGCGGGCTCGACATGGTGGATCTCGCACAGGGCGCCGGGCATCCCGCAGCCCGGTGCGCAACATTGCCCATCGCGCAGGATGATCGCCCGGCGTTGTTGGGGAGTGAAGAGGCGTTCCGGGGAACCCAAGAGGGTGTCAGATTGTCTGTGTAAGAGTCACTTCTGATGAAAGGTTCTGACACTGAATGTCTTTGACCGATGAGATGGATTCGTCGTTGTCCCCGTCGTCTGCTGAGGAGGCGTTGAAGGAGCTCCGGGCCAGTGGTGGTCTGGACGCGTTGTTCGCGAAGATCGATGCCGGACAGGTGCAACTAACCGGGCCGGGCGGGTTCGTTCCCCGCCTGATCAAGGCCGCTCTGGAGCGTGGCCTGCAGGCCGAACTGTCCGAGCATCTGGGGTACGAGAAGGGCGACCCGGAGGCTCGAATGTATGAGAACTCCCGTAACGGATTCACCCCGAAAACGGTCGCGTCGGAGATCGGCGATATCCAACTGGATATACCCAGGGACCGGGGTGGCTCGTTCACCCCGCGTCTGGTGCCCAAGGGAGCCAGACGCCTGGGCGGGCTGGATGACATGATCATCTCGCTCTATGCCGGCGGGATGACGATCCGCGAGATCCAGCATCACCTGGCATCCACGATCGGCACCGAGCTGTCTCACGAGACGATCTCCAAGATCACCGACGCAGTGCTCGAGGAGGTGCTGGTCTGGCAGGGGCGGCCGTTGGAGGCCCTCTACCCGGTGATTTACCTCGACGCCCTGGTGGTGAAAGTGCGCGATGGGGCGCACGTGATCAACAAAGCCGCCCATATCGCCGTCGGGGTGGACATGGACGGCATCAAACACGTCCTGGGCATCTGGGTGCAACAAACCGAGGGAGCCAAGTTCTGGGCCGGCGTGTGCGCCGAGCTGGCCAACCGGGGCATCAAGGACGTCCTGATCGTCTGCTGCGATGGACTGACCGGGTTTCCCGAGGCGATCGCGGCGACCTGGCCGGAAGCGACCGTGCAAACCTGTGTCGTGCATCTGATCCGCGCCGGAATGCGGTTCGTGAACTACAAAGACCGCAAGGCCGTCGCCGCCGCGTTGAAGCCGATCTATACGGCCGCGACCGCTGAGGCCGCCCAGGACGAGTTGGAGGCATTTGCCGCCTCTGAGCTGGGCACCCGCTACCCGACCACGGTCACGACGTTCAAGAACGCCTGGGAACGATTCACACCGTTCCTGGCGTTCCCGCCGATGCTGCGCCGAGTGATTTACACGACCAACTCGATCGAGTCGCTCAACTACCAGATGCGCAAGATCATCAAGAACCGAGGCCACTTCCCGAGCGACGCCGCCGCGGTCAAACTGCTCTGGCTGGCCATCTGCAACATCGAAGACAACCGAGCCCGCGACCGGGAAAAAGAGAAAGGCGGCACCCACCGGAGCAAACGCAAGGCAGAAGGCCGACTCGTCGAAGGCCAGATCACCACAA
>JBDTBD010000040.1:0-14461 GCA_039924285.1 Terrimesophilobacter sp.
CAAGTGACCAACCCCGCCGTCGCGACGGCGCACCATCTCACCCTCACCGCGATAGGTGCCGTGCTCGACTGAATCACCCCAGTTAGAGACGCACCCGTCTGACGGTCCCGACGGCATCCTTGAGCCAAAGGGTATCCGAGCCGGGCTCCAGTGGTGGCGGCAGTGCTCTCAGCCGCGTGATAGCGCGGAACTCCGTCACCGCGCAGCCGTCGAACACCATCGGGGCGCCCGAGCGCAGTTGCTCCAGCACGCTCCAGCGAGACTGCCAGGTCTCCGGGTCCGCGACGAACGCGACAGCCCGACCACTACTGCCATCGACTACCTCAATATCGGTGCCAACGGTGCCTGCAAGTTCGATTACGCGTGCAATCTGCGGATGCGCGTGCAGAGCCCGTGCGAATACCCGCGGCCGGCTCGACACAGCAATCACCCCGCTGACCTCGGACAGCTCGAGCCGCGGCGGCGGCTCGAGCTGTCCGAGCCGCGAGGGCACCGGGACCATGGCCACCTGCACCCGATGGCCGCGCCACAGGGCGGCGCCCGATGGGGCATCCGGCATGAAATCGGCTGCGGTGCCACCGGCCATCACGTGCTCCTGCCGGTCAGGTAGGCGCAGCAGCATCCGGGCATCGCAGAGTGCCGCGACGGCCTGCAGCGCGGAAGTCGATCGCTGCATGGACAGGGCAAGCTGCACCGATGCGCTGCCGCCCTCGCGCAGCACGGCGACCAGAAGGTCCACGAAGGCGCGCTGGTAGTCCTCGGGAAACCGGCTCAGCAGCACATCGACGTCATCGAGCAGCAGGAGCCGCCCCGCCCCGCCCCGCCCACGCAATTCCCGACGGATCACGGTAAGAAGGTCCCAGGCGCCAGGCACCGAGGACGGGATCCACTGCACCCGAGAGCTGAAGCGACCGGTTGCCGCGGCGAGCCGCGCACCGGCCTGCAGCGCCGCAAGCACTGAACTCTTACCGGAGCCGTGCGCACCGATCACCAGCAGGTTACCGTGCCGATCAGGATCGTAGACGGCGCACGGTTGTCGTTGCTCCTCGGGAACGTCACTCAGTCCGAAGCCGATTCCGGCCTCGGCGTAGACGGGCACCCGGCCGAGATCGATTGACGACGGCAACGGCTCGCACCACGGCCGACGCACCAGCTGCTGCGGCCAACGCGCTCCGGCCCGTTCGTCGTCACCACGCTCCGACTGAGCGAATTGCACGAGCTGCGGTCGCTCTCCCGACAGACCGATGAAACCGCGCCCGAGCGGCAAACGCGTCAGTTCGGCTGCGGCAGCCGTGCCGATTGCTTCGACGCTGTCGGCACGGTTGTTCACTCGAAGGCAGATCCGCAGCGGGCAATTCGCCATGACCGCGTCGCGCACCACTCCCGCCGGCCGCTGCGTGCAGAGAATCAGATGCACTCCGAGCGACCGGCCTCGCGCCGCGATGTCGGAAAACACCCTGTGCAGCTCCGGGAAGCCGTCCACCACGGCAGCGAACTCGTCCACGACAATGACGAGCCTGGCCAAGGGCTCATGGTCGTCCAGTTCCTCGATCGATCGCACACCGCAGCGTGCCAGCACGCGCTCACGGAAGCGCAGTTCGGCACGAAGGCTATTCAGCGCGCGGGCGGCACCGAGGTCAGCCAGGTCGGTGATCACGCCGACGCAGTGCGGCAGCCGGGCCAGCGGCGCGAAGGACGATCCGCCCTTGAAGTCGACGAGGAGGAAATTGACCGCGTCAGGGCCGTAATTGCCCGCCATGGCGAGCACCCAGGAGATGAGAAGTTCGCTTTTGCCGCTGCCGGTCGTGCCGCCGATGACAACGTGAGGTCCATCCAGCACCAGGTCGAGGGTACGCACTCCGGTGTGATCCGCGGCCACGCTGCAGGCGAGCGAAAGGTGGCGCTGCCCCGGGCGTTGCGGCAGCGAAGCCAGGTGCACCCATTCCGGAAGCAGGCCGACCGCGCTGTGGAGCCCTTCCGCTTGTGCGCAGCGGCGCAACACGGCGGCATACCCGCGCGCCTGCTCCTCGGTGACCGCCTCGGGCGTCACAGGCCCGAGCCGCGCCGGTTGTGGATGTCTCACGATCGCAGTGGGAGCTGCCGTGTCGAGAACAACCCGGCAGTCTCTGGGAAGGTCGGCAGCGCACTCTGCCACTGCAATCGTGACGTGCGGCGAACCGGCCGATGCAGACAACGAAGAGAATTGCACTCTGCCTGCCACCTCGCTCGGAGCTCGCGGATGCGGCAGGTCGGCCAGCCACTCGAACTCGGCACCGAAAGACACCCGGGTTTGTGCGGGCGAGAGAATGTTCGCCAGCTGAATGATGATGCCCCTGGCCACCGCCATCGCGACGACGCTGGGGCCGCACACGCCGATGCCGTCTCTAGCGTCAACGACGACGGGCGCGTTGTCGAGCAACACGGCATCCTCCCACAGCCTCCGCACCACGGTGCCAGCGTCCGGCATCCGGTCACGACCGGATGCCGGCTCGGGTCCCGGATCGAGGCTGCTGCGAATCGATCCGCTGCCGATCGACACGTGCAGTGCTGCATCCGGGTTTTGCCGCCACCGCTCGGGGTCGCTCTGCGGTGAGGCAAGCACCCGCGAGGGGCTCGGTGTCCTCTGCTGCAGGGTCGCCCGCTCGCGGCGGTGTGCGTCATCGATGGCCAGCCGTGTGGTGGCCACTTCGACCGCAAACCGTGATTTCTCTTGCCGCATGGCCCCGGCGCCCTTCCACTTCGCGTCGAGGAGACTGCCGAGCGCAATGGCCGGCCCGAGAAAGGCGAACGCGAGCAGGTAAACCGAGTGCGTCACCGCCCACATCACGATCGACCCGACGACCGGGGCGGCGCTGGCCAGAATCGGGAAGGAATACGGTGGCGGCAACACCGGCGGTGCCGGCATCGACAGGTGCGACGGACTACTCACCGGGCCAGACAAGCACGTTGGGCATAGCTGCTCGAGTGCGTCGCGGCGAATTGGGGACGGTCTACCCGCTGTACGGCCGGGGAGGAGAAGTCAGCTCACAACGAAGAACTGTTCGCCCATGTCAACACGAGAGCCCCGCGCCAGGCGGTGGCGGTGGTCGGGGAGGACGCGCACCGGGGGCGCATCTGGTTCCCGCACCGCAGTTCCGTTGCCGGAGAAACGGTCCTTGATCCAAAATGTGCCGGACTCTTGCCCGAATTCCAGGTGTGTCTTCGACACCGACCGGGTCACGTCGACGATCCGGACCACGTGATCGAAGTGTTCTCCGGGTTCAGCACGAGGGTTCCGCCCAATCAGGCCGGAACCGTACACTGTCACGCTCTCACCGGTGCTGAACTGCAGGACGAATCGCTCACCGGTCTGGTGCCGACCGACAATCCGCGTCGATTCCACGTCGTCATCGAAGGTCGTGACGCCGCTGGCGATGGTCGGGTCGGCCGGCAGCATCGGCGCGGCCGTCGGCGCAGGTTCGACCGGCGCAGGTTCGACCGGTGCAGGTTCGACCGGCGCGGTGACTCGGGGAGCGAGGAACACCTCACTCACTGTGTGGGAGACGAATCCGCACTCGCTGCAGAAGATGTCGTTCGCCGACATGGTGGCACCGCACTGCCGGCAGACCACGGCCGCGGACCGGTCCACGGACTGGTCCACGGGCGCCGCAGCAGCGTGGCTGCGGGTGGCGGGCTCCCGCGGCACGGATCTGCCGCATTCTCCGCAGAATAACGCGCCTTCCGGCAGCGCGGTGCCGCAATACGCGCAGTTCACTGCCGATCTCCTTGTCGCTTGAAGAGGCTTTTGACACTATAGCCACCGAGCGATCGCACCGAGATCCGCGCCTTGATCCGCTGCCACCTGGTGAGGCCCTGCTCGAGTTCGCTCCGCAGCTCACGGACCGTGCTCCACACCCGGTCAGCGTCACCCGCCTGGCTTTCTTCGGGGGCGAAGACCGCGCGATCGGCCACGGAGGCCAATAGCAATGAGCGCCTACCGCCGGTGAGAGTGGCCATCTCGGTGCGCGTCGGCGATGGTGGCGGGAGAAAACCGTGGTCGACCACCGCATCCTCGAACTCGCGCCAGCCGCCACTGATGCGCTCGATCGGAGTGGAAGCCTTCCGGCGCAGCACACGTCGGCGGGCCTTCGCCGCGATGATGGTCAAAAACGGCGCGAGCACGATCGCGGAGCCGAGCGCCAGCCACCCTGCTACTTGCAGTGCCACGAGAAGTGCTTGGATCAGCGGGTCTGGCGCGGGGGTGTCTTCCTGGGTGCGCTCGGGAGGCGTCTGGATGGAGTGCGTGTCTTTCTCCTGAGGCGGTGGTTGCACCGGTGATTGGGGGCGCGCGACCTGGGCGGGCGACTGCGGTGTCTCCGGTGGAATTTCGCGCACCGGCGGGGTGGGATCCAACGCGACCCAGCCGAATTGCGCGGTGCCCACCTCGATCCACGCGGAAACGTCGCTGCCGCGCACCGTCACTGGTCCGGGGTTGGGTTCCGCGGAAGGCTGCGGTTCGAATCCGAACACGACGCGCGCGGGAAAGCCCAATCCCTGGGCCATCAGCGCGGCGGTCACGGCGTATTGCTCCTGGTCGCCGATCATCCGCTGGTCGGTGAGCAACTGGGTGATTCGATCTGCGGCGTGTCCGGAACGGCTGGGCGGCTCGCTCTCCGACACGCCGTGGCTCACATAACCGTTCTTCTTGAGTGCGTCGATCATCGCTGCCAACCGGCCTCCGGGGCTGGCGATATCCCGCACGTAACTATCGAGGGTGCCGGACAATGCGTCGGGCACGAACTCGGACCGGGGTGATTCTTCTGATCCTGGAGTCAATCCGGACAACTGCTCCGCCGTCGGTTGAACCGGTAGAACCGCTTGGAGCTGGTAGTGGTTCCCCTCGCCCAACGGGTGCACCACAGCGGCGGTCCCACTGTTGTCGTTGTAATAGAACGAGTCCCGTAGGTCGGCGGCGCCGGTCCCCGAGAACTCAATCCGCTCGAGCTTTCCCACCGTGGGGAGCCACACCCCCCGGTAGGCCTCGACGGTCACATCGAGCGTGACCCGCCGCCCGGCGATCCTGGACTGATCGAATGCCGAAGGAACCCGGGTGAACGATCCGGAAGCGCTGTCCTGACTGTCGCTTCCCACCGAATAGACGATTCCGTTGTAACTGTCCAGCGTGGCGATGCGGATGCGCGCGTCCTCGGGCAGGCCGGAGATCGTGAACATCGTCTCGGGTGCCAACGAGGCCTGCTCATACCTGCGGAACCCGCTGAGCGGGCTGACGTAGTCGTGCGGGTCGAACGGCTGCACCACAACTGTGCGCAGCACGTCACGGCTGCCGGTAGGCGGCACCGCCGCGGTAGCAACCACGGCCGTTCCCGCCGCCAGTGCCATGATCAGTCCCGCGCTGAGCAACGTCCTGATGCTGACGAGCGCATGGTCGCGGGTGCCGGCTCGGATGCTGTGTCTCGCGTTGAGGAGTCGGATCGATTCCAGGCGGCGGTAGGCACGTCGCCAGAGCAGCCAGAGCAGGATGGCGGCGGTGAGGGACAGGGAGAGTTCCAGCGGCCAGGTCGCGCTGGTCGGTCCCAGAGCGATCGCGGCGAGGAAAAGCACGATGGGTCCGAGGACCGCCAGTTCCGAATTCTTCGCCCGCAACGCGACCGAACCGCTCACCGTCACGGTGCCGAATACCAGGATGAACGCCGGGACCAGTAGTGCCTGGTAACTTCCGACGGGCAACGTCACCGTGAGGAGCTGCTTCCAGGCCAAGGCCGTGCCTGCGATCAGGTCGAGCAGGCCATCGGCGGTCGGCAGCACCCCCAGCAGCGCTCGATCCGGTACTGCCAGCGGCACTCCCGCGAGCAGGTAGACAGCGATTGACACGGCCAGGCACACCACGCTGGGCCAACGGAACAGCGCACCGAGAACCGCTATCGCCGATCCGAGCACTGTGGCAGCGGCGACGAGCACGATCAGCGCGGGCGATTGGTAGATCGGCCAGAACGCCACCGATGCGATAGCGGTGGCCAGCCACAGCAGTGCCAGGGTGGCGGCGATGAATCCCGGGGACAGTGCGACGCGGTGAGGGTGCCCACTGGGTTTCCGCAGGACAACCGGGTCTCCCGAAACGTGCGTCACGCTGCTGCCGCCCGGGCGAGGGATTTCTGGAGGTCTTCCAGATATCCGATTGTCAGCACGCTGAGGCCGGCAACGCGCCGCAGCCCCGGTATCGACTCGGGGTCGCACACGACGGCGATCACTTCGACGCCCAGCGGGAACATGGTGGATGCCGCTCGCAGTTCCATGGGCGTCGTCGGTGAACCGCACACCAGGAAGGCGACCGAAATGCCGGTGACCGTATCGGCCGTGACGCGCGCGACGTCGCGGATCGTCAACGCCGACTCGGCGCGATCGATCACGGCGAGATCGTCAAGGAGACGTCCCCTGGTCACGGTGCTGAGTTCTTTGACGGCGAGGACCTTGCGGGTGGCGAAGTCGGGTGTGGTCTCGCTGGCGACGACCGACACCGTTCTCGCGTCCCGGATCGCCCGCACTCCGAGCGAGCCCGCAACGCTCACCGCCATCTCGAATTCGTCATCCGATGCGTAGTCGGCGGCGGCCAGGCTCAGCGCGATGACCAGGTGGCTGCGGCGGGTTTCTTCAAACTGCCGCACCATGTAGGTTCCAGTTTTTGCCGTGCTCTTCCAGTGGATGTACCGTCGTTCGTCGCCCGGCACGTACTCGCGCAGTGCGTGGAATGACACGTCGCTATTGGAAAGATCCTTGGTGGGGTTTCCCTCGAGATCGCGGATGAATCCGGTGCTCGTGCTGGGAACGCCGATGGTGCGCGGATGGATGAACACGTCCACAGTGTCCGTCCACACCAGTTCGCGGCGCACCAGCCCGATCGGGTCGGCCCGCACCGTGCGCACCGGGCCGACAGTGACCACCCCGCGACGTACGGTGGGGATTGAGAACTCGTCACGGAATGTGCCCCCGCGCGGCAGGCTGGGCATCGCAAACTCGGCGAGGCCCGAACCCACCGGCACCTCGGTCTTCACACCGAGTAACCGGCGTTTGGTGGGATTCTTGGCAACCATTCGTCCGGCAGCGGCCTCACCGACGACCACGCGGTTACGTGGGACATCGAGGGTAATGGTGAATGCGTTCCGTCCGAACAGATACAGGGCGGCCACCGCCAGTAGCACGCAGCCCGCGTAGGCGACGGCAACCAATTCCACCCAGCCGAGCGTGTAGCCGAAGACGAACGCGAGCGGGACGAGCACAACCATGCACCAGCCCAGCGCGGTCACGACGGTGGCGACCCTGCCGCCGATGTCACCGGCGGTCGTCCGCAGACCTCGACCCAGCCGCACGGTCGCGATGACCGCGTCAGCGAGGAATCCGGTGCGGTCACCGACGATTCGGGTTCTGGCGTTGACCAGCCCCTGCGTCGCCCCGAGCGTCGTGTCGATCCGTGCGGTCGAGGTCGAGGTCATCGCCCGACTGGTCGTCACACCGCGCGAGGGCACGCTGCGGGCCGGCCCGCCGTTGGTCGACTCCGGGCGGCGACTCACACCGGCTGCCGATCGCCCGGCGGCGGGGTCTCGATCAGCACCTGGCCGACGACGCTGGAGGCGGTCACGCCGTCGAATTCCGCTTCGGGGTCGAGTACGAGCCGGTGCGCCAGCACTGGTTCGGCGAGCGCTTTGACATCGTCGGGGATGACGTAGTGCCTGCCGGCAGCGGCGGCGAGCGTCTTCGCGGTGCGCACCAGGGCCAGCGCTCCGCGCACGCTGGCGCCCAGTCGGATCTCTGTTGCGCTCCTGGTCGCATCCACGAGTCGTGACACGTAATCGTTGATCGACGGGTCGACGTGGACCGTGCGGGCGAGGCGACCCATCTCCACGATGACCGAAGCAACCGCAATCGGCGGGATGGTGACGTCGTGCGCTTTCACGCCGGCTCCGGCAAGAATCCGGAGGGTTGACGCGTGGTCCGGGTAACCGATGGATGTCTTCATGATGAACCGGTCAAGCTGCGCTTCGGGGAGCCGGTAGGTTCCAGCCTGCTCGATCGGATTCTGGGTCGCGATCACCATAAACGGCGCACCGACCGGATGAGTGACACCGTCGACGGTGACGCGACCTTCCTCCATCACTTCAAGTAACGCCGCCTGGGTTTTCGGGCTGGCTCGGTTGATCTCGTCGGCCAGCACGATGTTCGCGAAAATCGGGCCTTTGTGAAACTCGAAGTCGCCGGAGCGCTGGTCGTAGATGCTGACTCCGGTGATGTCCCCCGGCAGCAGATCGGGGGTGAACTGCACCCGGTTGTTCGATCCGTCGACGCTTTGCGCGATGGCCCTGGCCAGCGATGTCTTGCCAGTGCCGGGGAAGTCTTCCAGTAGCAGATGGCCCTCACTGAGCAGCGCAGTGAAGGCGAGTCTGATGACGAACGTCTTTCCGAGCAGCACCTGTTCGACGTTGGCCACCAGCCTGCCGAAGATTCCAGAGAACCAGGTCGCCTGCTCGGGTGTCATCGTCATCGTGGTGCCCCTTCGGCGAATGCGATTAATACTTGTGTGTCTATCATGGCGTGCAGGACCCCTCGCCGTATGCGGGATCGGTGTAGAACGGTGCCGGGCCGATCTGAACCGTCGCTTTCACCCTGACCGCCTGACTGCCGGCCGGCGGGGTGGCACCGGTGGCGGAGCCCCAGACACCGAGAGCGTTCTGGAATGAGTACTCGTAGGTCACCGCAGGAGCGCCCGAGTTGAGCGGCGGGGTCGGGACCACGTCCGTTCCCGCGGCACAGCTGGTGATCCCCGCCCGCGTGTTGACCGGGGTCGCCGTGGTCGGGGTGGAGGTCTCGCCGCAGAATCCGCCGGCGGCGTCCCGGCAAGCGCGCAACGTGACGGAGGTCGGATTCCCATAGACAGAGGAGTCGGCCCAGGAGGTGATCCAGTCTCCGTCTGCAACAGGGGTCCACGATCCGCCGCCGAGCTGATATTGGAACACCGTGTCCGCATACTTCGGCCCGACGACCTTCAGCGTGTCAACTCGAATGTCGAACTGGCCGCTCGTGCCGTTCTTCTCGACCCTCACGGTGCCGCTCGCCTTTCCAGGGGTGGCTTTGGTCACCACAGCACCCGACACGGCGGGAGTGCAGAAATAGCCGTTGTCGGCGTAGACCGCGTAGAAGTAGTTTCCGCCGTCGGCCACGGTGGTGTCAGTCCAGCCGCTCGCGACCGGTCCTCCGGAGCCCACAGCCGCGCTCTGGCACGACGTCGGGGCGGTGTTCCCCACGGTGAACCGGCCCACGGTGTAGGTGACCGAACCGGCCGCCGCCCCGTTCGGGTCGCTGGCACCCCAGGTCACTGTGACATGCCCTTGAGCATCCGCCACTACCGCGCTCAAAGCGCTCACGGGGGACGGGGGTCCGACGGCGGTGACGGTCGCGATGGCACTCCTCTTCCAGTCGTTGCTGCTGAGCACCTGGGCGCTGTTTTTCGCGTAGATGGTGACCTGGTACTGCCTGGCGGCGACGAGGGTCGGCGTGAATGTGTACTGGTTTCCCCCGCTCGCCGGAACCGCCGACGACGAGTCCAGATCAGGACCCACGATGCGCACGATGTAGTCGGTGATCGGGCTACCGCCCGCAGGAGCAGCCACGGCCGGCCAGGTGATGCTTACCGCTCCCGCGGCGACGCTGGTGGCCTTGGCCTCGCTGATCGACGGCGCGTCCGGCAGCAGATCCGACCAGACGGCGCTGCCGATCGATGCCGGGTCCGAGCTTCCAATCGCGTTCTGCGCGGTGACCGAGATTTGCACGCCGTTCGCGGGACCGTTGCCGGGGGTCCGGATGGCGCATCCGCTGGTGATCGCGCACGGTGTGACTGAAAACACACTGCCGTCGGCGCGGGTGGCGGTGACCTCGTACCCGCTGATCGGCGAGTTGTTGAACCCGCCGGGTGCCCAGGCCACGGTCACCGATTTGTCCGTGAAGGAGGTCACGGTGACCCCGGTCACCGGTTCTGGAACGTCCTGAATCTGAAGAGTCACCGCTCCCCACACGAAACGGTCGGCATCCGCTGTCGCGTCCATCACCTGGTATTGCACGTTGACGTTGACCGGCTGTGCGGTCTTGCTCACGGTGACCGCCAACCTGCTGTTGTCTGCGCTTGGCACAATGCTCACTCCGGTCGGCAGAGAATCGCCGCCGATCCCCCGGATCGAAATCACCTTGAGACTCTGCCCAGGGAACGGATTTGTGGCGCCGTCATTGGCGAGAACGTCCACGACGGTCGTCTGGCCGCGCGGGGTGACGGCCACGTCGACAGCCGGCCTGGCCAGTGGCCGGGTTGACGGTACGACCCCCAGCTGGATGGTTCCCGCCTTGCCTTCGGCGACGGCATCGCGCACACCGAGCACGATAGTGCTCGTGGTGTTTTTCGCGGCGTCACTGTCGGCGTGCAGGGTGAGCTTCTGGGCGCTGAGTGTATAACTGAACCCCGCCGGCGGCGGCCCCACCACCGAGTACGCCAACTCGTCCAAGTCTTTCGGGTACGGGTAGGTCGTCAGTTTCAACAGGTCGAGCACCTTCGTCTCGCCGGGCTCGAAATCAATCACGCCGCCGCCGAACACCGGCGGCTGGTTCTCGCGGGGCGTCACTTTGATCGGCAATACGAGAGTGGCGACGCGTCCGTTCGGATCCGTGGCGCTTGCACCGTCCGTGACTTGGAACGACACCGAGGCCGGTCCAAAATATTTGTCAGCCGAGGTGAACCTCAGCGTGTGGTCGTCGACCACCGGGTCCTGGCCGTTGGAATGAGTGGCGCGCACCCCGGAGCTGTCCGCAAGCCGCACCTTCTTACCGCCGATGGCAACCACGTAATCGTTGAGGTCGATCTTCAATTCGGATTCGCTGGGCACGGTGAGCGCACGCGCCTTGCGGTTGAGCTGGGGCAATGCGTCGTCGTATCCGGGAACCCAGACGAACGCGTACGCCGCGGCCGCGGTGCCGTTCGTGCGGGACACTTGGAACGGGATGATCTGACTCTGATTGCCGACCTTCACCCGGACCCGCTGACCGGGGGTCACTTCGGCGCCGGCGGAGTAGCCCGGGAGCAGCGAAACTTTCAACGAGGACACCGGTCCGTCGGCGAGGAACACGTTCCGCAGTACGTCGACGTCGATCGTGTCTCGATCGAGAATGTCGGTGAGGGTGAGCACGGTGTCATTGGCAACCGGATAGACCGGCGGCGCATCAGGGTCGACGATCACCGTGACGAAGTTCGAGCTGGTCCCGCCCGAGTCGTTGGCGATGGTGTAGATCAATCCGTAGCGTCCCGGGATGCGCGGCGGAGTCACACGCACCATGTCGCCGACGATTGCGGCGTGGACCGTCGGGTCGTTGGGAGTGACGCTGACGAGGCTCAGTGGGCTGCCGTCGGGATCCGAGTCGTTCGAAAGGACCTGAACCGAGACGGTACTGCCCGGCCGCACCGTCACTTCGTCCTCGACGGCGACCGGATTACGTGCGCCGTCGAGTTTCGCACTGATGCCGACTCTGACCGTGCCGATCGCCCTGGCGCCGAGCGCATCCAACAGAGTGTAGGTGAACGAATCCGTTCCTGCCGAATAGCCGCCGGCCTCATAGTCGATGTAATCGTCCCCCACGGTGGTGACGGCGCCTTTTTGTGGATTGGACTCCTGGCCGAGGAGCTGAACCGAGTCCCCATCAGGGTCGATCCCAGTGAGCGGTATTGGAATGCGCACTGTTGCACCGGACAGCACGCGTGCTGTCACCGTCGCGGGGACCGGCGGATGGTTCGTCGCATCGCTCGGCTCGCGCACCGCGATGCGCACGTTCGCCTGCGCGCGTTGGCCGTCGGGCCCGGAAACCTCATAGGTGGCAGTGAAGTTGCCTGGCTTGTCCGGGGCGAGATAGCGCAGCACGTCACCGGAGGCGAAGAGCAATCCGGAGTCACCGGACAGGGTAGTGGTCAGTTGCGGATTGAGGGTGAGGTTCTCCCCGTCGGGCTGCACGTCGTTGTCCAGCACCGGGATGTTGATGGCGTCTCCCACCCGCACGGTCACCGCATCATCGGTCGCGATCGGTGGTTGCAGACTTGCCGGGATCGGGGTCTCAATCACGGTGACGACGCCCTCGGCTTCGGCCAGGCCGTTGCTGATCCGGTAATTGAAATGCACCGGGCCGGCCAGCGGCCCGGTGAGGGTCACCCGGATTGACTTCTGCTCGAGGACATCGGCACGCACGCCTGAATTGCCGGGGATGTTGTACACACCCGTGACCAGCAGCACACCCCCGGCGGGATCGATGTCAGTGGAGGCAACGTCGATGGTGTGGCTGCTCAGGGTCTTGACGAAGATGGTTTTCGGCAGGGTGATCGGAGTGCTGTTGGCTTCAGGAGGTGCCGCGACATCAACGCGGACCACCCCGGTTGCCGTGGTGTCCCCGTCGTTGACGACGAAGTCAAGATAGTGGGTACGGATCTGGTCACTGGTGAAGACGAAGGTGCCCGACTCCAGGCTGGCGGTGATGCTGGAGCCGGTTTTCACCGGCACGCTGGTCAATCGCACCACTCCGTTGCCGCCGCGCACATGGTCTAGCGGGTGCACTGTCACCGGCTTTCCGGCGTAGGCGAGCACAACGAACGGGTCGATGACGATCGGCACGTCACCGGGTTTCTTGACCGTCACGCGGATGCTGCCATTGGACACGTCCCGGCCATCCGAGACGACGAGGGTGATCGACCGTTGCTCGGCGGACGCGCCGCCTTCCACGAACACGACGTTGCCCTCTGGTCGGTAGCTCACCGTGTCGGGAGGCGTCGTCGTCGCGGAGGCGAGGTAAATCGCGTCGCCGTCCGGGTCCACCCAATCGCCCAACACCGATGCGGTAGCGCGTCCACCCTGAGCGACAAGCATCGAGGTTTGGCGTACTTGCTCCGGTGGCGAGTTCTCCTGCGGGGACCGCACCGTGACGGTCACGGTGGCGCTGGCACTGCCTCCGCGGCCGTCGTCGATGGTGTATCGGAACGAGAACGTGCCATGGGCGCCCGGCGTCAAGGCGAGCTGCACCTGCTGACGGTTGTTCACCAAATCGAGGTGCCCCAGCGTCTCCTCGATTGGCGTCGTGTCCGAGATGACAAGTACATCGCCGTTGGGATCGTAGTCGTTGAGCAGAACCGGCAAGATGGTGCTGACACCGGGCCTGGCACCCAGGGCATCGTCGACCGCCACCGGCGGAAGCTGATCTTTAGCCAGTTCCGGAGGGGTGTTGAGATCGTTCTTCTCGACCTGCTGTTGGTCCTCTTTCTTGACAATCAGTTCGGCCCAGTTGTCGATCAGTTGCCCGTCGCCCTGAACAGCCCAGGCGCCGCCACCCCGGCGGTCGTTCAGCACCACCTTGTCGCCGTTTCGCTGAAAGGCGAGGCGAACCGCCGCGGCCGGCATGGAGTTTAACCGCAACAGCTCCGGCTTCGTCTCCGAGGTGCAGGATCGCCATCCGGTGCCGTCAGACCAGGCGCCGTAGACGCAGCCGTTCAGGTAGACGGGGGCTGCGGGGAAGCCCGACTGCCCGTCCAGGATCGTCCGAGGAGTACCGCCAGACACCGGCAGCGACACGAGACCTCCGCCGAAGCCGACGAACACGCGTTCGCCGTCGGCCGAGGGTTGCTGCAGCACGGGGTTGCTCCCGACCCCGATCAGGCTCGAAAGGTCGAATAGTCGGCCGTCGAGGCTGAGCTGACGCGACGCTGCGTCGAGCAGCACCCAGTGGTTCCCGATCGAGGTGACCGTGACGGCGCCGTTCGAATTCCCGAGGCCCGAATCGAAGGTGTCCGGCGTGCTACCGGGTGTGTTCAGGTCGAGGCGGTAGACCTTGTGTGCCTCAGACGAGTAGCCGACCAGCACGCCGTCGTGCGAAACACTGACGACAGCGTCTTTTCCCAGGCTGAGGCTCGGCGGCGATTGTGAATCGAAATGGACCAAATCCGCCTTCGGCATGACCCACACCTGGCCGGTGCCGCGTGCGACCACCACGACGTTTTCGGCCGCGAGGAAGACCTCCGGATCCGCGGGCGGCAGCGGAACGGTGTCCTGCACCTGGGAGGTCGCCGGATCGACGATGTCGACTTTGCTGTTGGTGCGGTCGACCAAGAGCACGCTCGCACCGTATTGCACGACGTCGATCTCGGTACCGACGCTGGCGACCACCGTGTCGAGCGCGAGCACTTGCGTGTTGGCACGGCCGATTACCTGCTGTCCGCCGTTGGCGACCCAGACCGACCCGTCGTTCAAATCCATGCGCTGAGCGGGGTAACCGCCGGACACAATCGCCACGGTGGCCACCAGCACGGCAATAACAGAAGCGCTCGTCGCAGACACGACGAGCGATTTGCGGGCGGCGACCCAGCGTGCGAACGACTTCATCAACCGCTCACAAAGTC
>JBDTBD010000041.1:0-10340 GCA_039924285.1 Terrimesophilobacter sp.
TCGGGTTTTGGCAGATGCAGCCGGTGGACTTGGAGCCGGCTGAAGGACTCCCCCGGTGATCCGGATGCCCCGTCGGCGAAGCCGGCCGCGAACAAGGCCTGACGGACACCGCGCACCGGACCGAGCCTGGCCAGAGCATCCAGCACTTCCTGGCGGTCCAGCGGCGGGCCGGACGGCGTCGTGTCCGCCGCGGCTCCAAACACCGTCGCGCGCGGCTCGACATTCCGATTGGTCGTCGCCGGTGGCGCGAGAGCGCGGTCGAGAGTGGCGACAGCAGTGGCGGTTGAAGCGACCCGCGCGATGTCGCAGACGGTTCTCAACGGGTTCGTCATCAGGAATCCGTCGCACTCGACGAGCTCATCCTCATCCACGTCGACGGCATGCCGGGTGACGACGGGGCTTGATCGCTGGCCACTGGCCGACCCGACGATGATGTGCACCTGCGTTGGCCAAGTTCCGATAATCGGATAACCCTGCAAGGCCGCCGCAGAGTAGTGCGAACAAATAACGGACGATCGCGCATTGCCGGCCACTGCGACCACTCGAAGCAGGTACCGCTCATCGTCGCCCAACGAATTCCACAGATCCACGCTCAGGTAGACACCGGGAATAATACGCACGGCGTGACCGCGTTCCGCCGCCCGGCGAAGGGCACGGTCATCCGTTCCTGCCCAGAGCAGCTCCCGCGCGAGCACCAGCCGCGAGGAGACGTTGACGAGAGAGTTCACGCCACGAGGATTCCACGGCCGAGGCATCGGCCGGGGGTTCGGATTACCCGGTTTGTGGAAATCCCGGCGAGATAGCTACCTGTGGACGAGTGGTCGTGCGGCCCGGTCACTGCCCGACCGATAGGTATTCGGACGAGTGTGCCTGCCGCGGAGCGTGTTGCTTTTTGAGGGTGTGGCGGTCTTGGGCCGTTATAGTCGGGTCTGCGAAAATTGTGTATGGCCCGGAATTATCGTCTTGTGGATCGTGATCAGCCGTTTCTGCTGCCGCCGGATATGCGGGATTGGTTGCCGAAGGATCATCTGGTCTGGTTCATCCTGGAGGTGGTCGGCCAGTTGGACACGGGCAAGTTGCATGCGAAGTCCAAGCGTGGCGGGATCGGCCGTGAGGGGTATGACCCCGACGTGCTGCTGGGTTTGTGGATCTACGCGTCAGCGCGGGGGATCAACTCCTCACGGCAGATCGAGCGGGCTTGTTCGGAGGACGTCGCCTTCCGGGTGTTGTGTGGACAGGACGTGCCTGATCACACGGTGCTGGCTAGGTTCCGGCAGCGGCATCAGGATGCGATGGCCGACTTGTTCACCCAAGTATTGGCACTGTGTGTCTCGCAAGGGCTGGGCCGTTTCGGGGTGATCGCTATCGATGGGACGAAGATCAAAGCCAACGCGTCCAAGGACAAGACGGTGACGTTGAAGCGGTTGCGCCAGTTAGCGATCGCTGAGTTGGAGCGGGCGGCGGCCACCGATACGGCCGAGGATAAGGCCCAGACCCCGACCGTCCATGATGACCTGCCTCCGGGGATGGGACCCGGGCCCGGCCGGGCGGGCCGGATCCGGACGGCGCTGGAGGATTTGGAACAGGTCGTGGAGGCGGAGAACAAACCACGCATCCAGAAGTTCCAGGCCCGGCTGAAACAGGCGCAACAACTGCTAGCCGCCCAGGAAGCGGCGGTAGCTGCCTCTGCTGCCGCCCGGGCGGATCCCGCCCTGGGAAAGCGTCCGCCCGGGCGGGCGGCGACACTGGAGGGCAGGCGGTCCCGACGTCGCCGGGAGGCTGTCGTCCACGCTTCGGGATTGCTGGAGCGGGCGTTGGTCCAGGCGAACGAGCAGGCCAGTGGGGACGCCGGTAAGACCCGGCGGAACAAGGTGTTGTTGCAACGTAACGTGACCGATCCGCAGTCGAGGGTGATGCGCACCCGCAACGGTTTCATCCAGGGCTATAACGCGCAACTGGCCGTCACCGATGACCAATTGATCGTGGTGGCCGTTGCCACCGATCAGGGCAATGACCGGCAGCAGGCGATCCCGGTGATGGAGAAGGTGGCGGCAGCGTTAGAACACTGCCAGACCACCACCGGCCGGGATCTGGAGGTCGGCACGGTCGTGTTCGATAACGGGTACCTCTCCGAAGAGAACGTGGCCGCGCCCGGCTACGACCGGTTGATCGCCCCCGGCCGCGGAACGGTGCACGACGGCCGGTGGGTGGCCAAAATCAAGGACCCCGACCGGGGCAACGCCGAGGTCCCGAAGGTCAGCCGGGCCGCCGAGCAGATGATCGCCAAACTGGAACAGCCCGGCAATCAAGACATCTATCGACGACGATCGGTGCTGGTCGAACCAGTCAACGGGCACCTCAAAGACCGGCGTGGGTTACGTCAATTCGCCCGGCGCGGGCTTGACGCGGTCGATGCCGAATTGAAAATGGCCGCGATGACCACGAACCTGATGAAACTATTCACCACGGCCTGGCGGCCAGCCCAAACCGCCACCTGAACCGGCCCATCCCGGTCACGCCGAGGGGGCATCCCTGCCTCCGATCAGCGGCAATTGCCGGTCCAGAACCCCAATGGCCGTCTCCAACCCGACGGCGGTGCATTCACCTCAGGAATCAGCACCACGCCACAGAACTAAACCGCAACACGCTCCGCGGCAGTCACTTCCGTCCGATGTCCTATCGCTCGGCGCCGCTACCCCACCTTGTGCAGCCACACCACCTGGTTGTCATCGCTGGCGTGCCGGAACGCTTCAAGCTCGTCGTCCCAGGCCTGTCCGAGCGCGAGCCGCAGTTCCCGGTGCAGCTCGAGGGTGTTCGAACCGGCGATTTCCAGGGCATAGCGGATGCGATCCTCCGGGATGACCACATTGCCCGCTGTGTCGGTCTGCGCGAAGAAGATGCCGAGGTCCGGGGTGTGCAGCCACCGGCCGCCGTCACTTCCGGGAGTGGCATCCTCGGTCACTTCGTAGCGCAGGTGCTCCCAGCCGCGCAGTGCGGAGGCGAGTGCCGCGCCAGTGCCCTGGCGGCCCTCCCAATAGAACTCGGCGCGCATGGACCCTCGAAGGACTGGCTGCTTCGCCCAGTCGAAATTCACGGCGCGCTCAAGGGCGCGCCCTGCCGCCCACTCGATGTGCGGGCACAGTGCACGTGGCGATGAGTGAATGTAGAGCACTCCCCGCGCGGTTGCTATAGCCACGATGACTCCATTCCAGTTAGGTGCGACTTCCCCATCGACCTGAAGGAACGAATTGCATGGCGGATTAAGTTATGCGACCGAAGCCGTTAGTTGAATTATTGCCCACAAACCAACCAAATAACAAGAGTGTGATTCACGACACGCGGTGCTCTGTGTTCGGAGCATGCCGAGTATGCCTATACTCGGTGACTATATACGCGGTAATTCTTTCCGGAGGTCGTCATGTCGGTGCGTCAAAGTCTGCTCGCCATCCTGGATCAGGGTCCGTGTTACGGCTATCAACTGAGAAGCGAGTTCGACCGCCGCACCGGCTCGACGTGGCCGTTGAACGTGGGTCAGATCTACAACACACTGGATCGGCTGGAGCGTGACGGACTGGTGGAGAAGGCCGATCACGACACCGAGGGTCAGATCTACTACCGGATCACGGATACCGGGCGTGCCGAGGTCGCCGGCTGGCTCGGCTCCCCGGTCGTACGCTCCACAGCGACCAGGGACGAATTGGCGATCAAACTGGCCGTCGCGGTCACGCTGCCAGGGGTGGACATCGGCCGCGTCATCCAGGTGCAGCGCACCGCGACGCTGCGCACCCTTCAGGAGTTGACCAAGACCAAGAGCGCGACGGATGCCCCCGAGTCATCCGAGGATCTGGCCTGGCTGCTGGTGGTTGACTCGCTCATTTTCGCTGCGGAGGCCGAGGTGCGGTGGCTGGACCACTCCGAGTCGCGGCTCGCGCGAGCGTCCGCCGCGGGACACGCCGCACCCCTGCCGCTGAGCACGGAGGTGCCCAAGCGGGGCCGGCCGGCCAAGATCCACACTGCGGCGGGTGCGAAATGAGCGACGAACTCCTCCTCCAGCTCGATGGCGTTTCCATGCAGTACGGCAAGGGCGAGACGGCAATCACGGCGCTATCAGGTGTGGACCTTCAGGTGCACGCCGGTGAGCTGGTCGCGATCATGGGCGCCTCCGGGTCGGGCAAGTCGACGCTGCTCACCATCGCGGGCGGTCTCACGACCCCGACCAGCGGTGAGGTGATCGTGGAGGGCGAGTGGCTGTCCACCATGGCTGCGGCAGGCATCGCGGCGCTGCGCCGGCGCACTCTGGGTTTCGTGTTCCAGGACTTCAACCTCATCCCGGCGCTCACCGCGCTGGAGAACGTCACCCTGCCGCTGGAACTGGACGGCTGGAAACGCCGCAAAGCGCGCTCGGTCGGACTGGATGCGCTGTGCGCGGTCGAGCTGACCGATCGCGCCGACCGCTTCCCGGACGACCTCTCCGGCGGCCAGCAGCAACGGGTGGCGATCGCCCGCGCCATCGTCGGCACCCGCCGGCTGATCCTCGCCGACGAGCCGACCGGCGCCCTGGACAGCACGACCGGCGAGGTGGTGCTGCGGATGCTGCGCGGCCGCGTCGACAACGGCGCCGGCGGCATCCTGGTCACCCACGACGCCCGGCACGCCGCCTGGGCCGACCGGATCGTATTCCAGCGCGACGGCCGCATCATCGACGAAAGCGCCGTGCCCAGCGTCGACCAACTCCTGATCCCCGCCACGGGCGCATGAAGCCCCGGTACCGTCGGCGGAGGTCCGCGCATGCGGCGGACGCTACCGAACCGGATGACCGCACCGAGGTCTCGATACACTCGTTCCTCGCTACTCGACCGGCTGATTACTATTCAGCGGGTCGAGAAGCGACCGAGAAACGAGGCCGCGTATCGAGGCCACCGCGCCCCAGCCTCCGCACCCGCCTCGCCCGCCAGCGGATCGCGCTGACCATCGCACGACGCACCAGCATCCACGCCATCGGACGCAGCGCACTGATCATCGCCATGGTTGCCCTCCCGGTCGCGGGACTCGCCGGCGTCGCACTCGTCGGCGACAGCATGACACCCACCGTGGCGGAAACCATCACGACGGAGCTCGGCAACACCCAGGCACGGATTCGGATCGTGACGTCCCCGAGTCCCAAGATGGTGCAGAGCCCGACAGTGCAGGACTGGTGGAGTTCAGGGCCAGACGAGTCGCCAAGTCAGGCTACGGAGCTGAGAGAGCCGGCCAGCCTTTTCCCGGCGGGAACACGCATCCTGCCTCTGTACAGCACCTCGGTCACCGCCACGACCGCAACCGGCATCGCCCACCTCGAGGCGATCGAAGGACCCAGCTGGGACCCCTCCCTCGCCGGACATTTCGACGTCATTGACGGACGCGGGCCGCTCACCGACCAGGAGATCATGGTCACGGCCTCTACCCTCCCACGACTCGGCGCGGAGCTCGGCGACACCGTGAAATTGGCGTCGCCAGCGCCCGAGTCCGTGACGATTGTCGGGATCCTCGATAACCAAACCGAATCGGATTCGACCCAGATGATCTTCGGCCGCGAGGGTGCCCTTTCCGGGAAGTCCGCGGCAGAACGCCTGCGGCAGACCGACTTCTACGTCCCCGACACGTCGCTCAACTGGGCCGAGGTGCAGGCGCTCAACAAGGAAGGCGCCACGGTGCTGTCCCGCGCCGTGCTGTCGAATCCGCCTGCACCGGAAACAGTTGGTTTTTCGGCGCCACCGTTCGCATCATCGTTTCTCATCCTTCTCTTCGTGGGCGCGATCGCCGCCGGCTTCGGAGCGTTCGAGGTCATCCTGCTCGCCGGAGCGGCGTTCACCGTCACCGCCCGACAACAACAACGCACGCTCGCCACGATCGCCAGCGTCGGCGCGACCCGGTCCACCCTGTTCCGGGTGCTGTCGTCGAGCGGCATCGTGCTCGGCGCGTTCGGCGGAATCGTGGGAATCGCCGTCGGCATCGCCGGTGGAGCTGTCTTCATGGCGCTCACCGGCGAGGGCAACGCCACCCGGTACTTCGGCTTCCATCTCCCGTGGCTGCTGATGCTCGCGATCGCGGCCTTCGCGGTGGTCATCGGCTGGTTGTCCGCGCTGATGCCCGCCCGCAACGCCTCTCGGTTCGACATCGTCTCGGCGCTCCGTGGAGCGCGGAGGCCGCCGGTGCCGAGCATCCGTCGGCCGGTGGTCGGGCTGATCCTGCTCATCCTCGGTGTGACTCTGGGCCTGGGCGGCGGAGTGTTGTTCGCCGTCTTGCTCGAAGCCGGACGCGGCGTTCCCTATGGGCATCCGCTGCTGTGGGTTCCCATCGTGCTGCTGATTGCCGGGCCGATCCTGGCACAACTCGGCGTGGTACTTTGCGGCCCGCTACTGCTTCGTGGCGCTGCACGGCTGATGCGTCACAGCGGCGTCGGTGCCCGGCTGGCGTCGCAGGATGCTGCCCGTAACCCGGGACGATCCGTCCCGGCGCTGGCCGCGACCATGACCACAATCTTTGTCGCGGTCTTCGCCATGTCGATGATGGCATCCGCGGAGCAGAGTTCGGCGCAGCATTACCAATACGGTGCAGCACTCGGCGTCGTGCAGGTGCGTCTCACCCACCAGGTGTGGACCAACGACGGCCTGGGCCCGCTCCTTCGCTATCCTGATCCATCGTTGGTCGGCGACACCATTCGCAGCAGTGTTGATGTCGCAGACCTGCGCATACTGGCGAGCGTGAATGAGCCGGCGGACATTCTGAACGGGCAACAGTCTCCCGCTCTGTCCGGATCCGATGCGGCGAAGACGTACGCTATGCCCGTCATTCCGGCGGAGAACCTGTGCCCCAGTGTGCCTGGCTCTACCGAATACACGGACGCCATCGAAGACCCGGCGTCCGAGGCCGCCAAGGCGGCACGAACCGACTGGCGGTGCCAAGACTCCTTCCCGTGGGAGTCGTTCGGGGTAGACCACATTTGGGTCGGGGACACGGCCGACCTGGCCATGATCCTCGGACACGCGCCGACAGACGATGCTCAACGGGTCCTGGCGGAAGGAGGCGCGGTGTCGTTCTACCCGTCGTACGTTGCCAACAGCCAGCTCAGCATCTCATGGTGGAGCGCGTCACAGCTTGCCAACGGGCCCGTCCTGGACCCGAAAGCGAACCCAGCTCGTACTGTGACGCTCGATGCAGTCGTCGACCAGCCGGTGCATCCCCTGTACTTCGGCCTCTTCGTCAGCAACAAGACCGCTGATGCGATCGGCCTCGACTACCAGGATTCCATGGTCATGGCCTCGACGAAACGAATGCCGACGGATGCGCAAAGCGACGCTCTCACGCAAGCGATGCTCAACCTGCCAGACAACCGGAGTTCCGAGCAGGGCACCCTCATCGCTGCCCAGATCGAGAGGGGTCCCGCCCCGTTTGCCGAGCCGTGGGTGTGGGGGCTAGTCGGACTGAGTGCACTCATCGCGATCGCAGCTGCGGCCGTCGCCATCGGGCTGGCCCGTTTCGATGGCAGGCAGGACGACGCGACGCTGTCATCGCTGGGCGCCGGCCGTCGATTGCGTCGAAACTTCGCCTTCTGGCAAGCACTCGTGATCACGGGTGCTGGGGCGGTCCTGGGTGCCGGTATGGGACTCGTGCCCGCTCTTGCGCTCGGCGCCAACCCGGACACCCCCTTCGCTGCGCCATGGCTGCAGATCGGACTCACCGCTGTCGCCCTCCCGCTGGCGATTGCGTGCGGCAGCTGGCTGTTCACGAGGCGAAGCCGCGTCTCGGCGCGGCGGGTCACCATCGCGTGAGCCACAGGCAGACCACCAATCGGGGCCGGTGAGCGTCAGGAGTCTGTCGCCCGAGCGACGATGTGGAACACGTGCCAGTGCTTGGTGCCGCCGACCATCGCGCCGTCACGGTCCTCCTCGATGAGTTCGAGAATGTCCAGGCCCGCGAGCAGTTGGTTGACCGCGGCCCGATCGTGGAAGTTCATGTCCGTTCGGCCTGCCCACGTGTCATGAGGCCCGAAGAGTTGTCCGGCGAACCATCCGGACGGCAGCATTGACTCGCGGATCGCCTCCCACAGCACGGGAAAGGCCGCCGGGCCGCAAAACGGGAGCGCGAAACCGGAGTAGACCAGGTCGGCCGGCGGCAGCTCGACGATGTCCTCGAAGGCGCGTTGCTCGACGGTCACGTTCGGCCAGAGAGCAGCGGATGTGCCGGCCCGGATGCGATCATCGGCGCCGTCCGCACCGTCGATGGCGTGCACGTACCAGCCTTGCTGCAGTAGGAATCGGGTATCCGAGCCTTCCCCTGCGCCAAGATCGAGCGCGAACCCGGGAGTGCCCCCTCGCAGCTCCAGCGCACGCAGAAGCGTCGGGCGCGGCTCTCGTCCAACCTGCGCGGCGTAGAACGGCAACCAGTCGGTCACGGCCCACAGCCTAGGCCCAACCCGCCGAACGATGCTGGATTTTATGGAGGATGCGGGCGCTGTAGCAGCCGCATCCTCCACAAGCTGGCGCATCGTCATCGCGCGCGGGGCCTACTTCGCCTGTGCGTAGTTGTCCACGACGGCCACCGACAGCGGGAACTGCACCGGCGTCTGTCCGAATAGCAGCGCCGCAGCCCGACCCGCGGCATCCTGCACCGCATCGACCACGGCATCCGTGAGTGCGGCCGGGCAGTGCACCACGAGTTCGTCGTGGAGGAAGAACACGAGGTGCGGAGCATCTGTCAGCCACACCCCGCCGCCGATTCCGCTCAGCAGGCCGCGCAGCGATGCCATCCAGCACAGTGCCCACTCCGCCGCGGTGCCCTGCACGATGAAGTTGCGGGTGAAGCGGCCCCACGACCTGGCTTCGCCGCGGGCGCGGCGGCGGTCGGCATCCGTCGCCGTCTCGCCATACGCCTCGGACTGCGCCTGGTGCCACGCCGCCCCCGGATGCGGTGAGCTGCGGCCGAGACGCGTCGTCACGATCTCCCCGCGCTCGCCCCGGCGGGCAGCATCCTCGACCAGGCCAATTGCCCTCGGGTAGGCGCGCGTGAGCTTGGGCATCAGCCGCCCGCTCTCCCCCGTGGTCGCGCCGTACATCGCCCCGAGCATCGCGACCTTCGCCTGCGCGCGGGTCGCCACAGCGCCGCTGGCAAGGATGCCGGCATACATGTCTTTCTCGCGGCCGGCCTCGGCCATTTTGGCGTCGCCGGACAGAGCTGCGAGGATGCGCGGCTCCAGCTGGGACGCATCCGCCACCACGAGCTTCCAGCCCGGGTCGGCGACGACGGCGCCGCGGATCTGCTTGGGCAGCTGCAACGCACCGCCGCCGCCCTTGCTCGCCCAGCGTCCAGTGACGACCCCGCCGACGACGTAGTCCGGGCGAAAGCGGCCGTCGGCCACGTTCGCGTCGAGCCAGTGCCAGCCGTTCGCGGCCAGCAACCGGGACAGCTTCTTGTATTCCAGCAGCGGCGCGATCGCCGGGTGGTCGAGCTTCTTCAGTTCCCAGGACCGTGTTGAGGTGACCACGAGGCCGACCCGGCCGAGCGCCTTGAGCAGGTCCGGCGGCGAGTCCGGATTGAGTTCCGGCGCGTCGAGTGCTTCACGAACCCTCCGCAAGGCGGCCTCCAGCAGCTCGGGCCGCTCCCCGTCACGCGGTCGCGGGCCGAGAAGGCCGGTGAGCAGCTCATCGTGCAGGTCGGTCCGCCATGGGAGGCCGGCGAACTGCATCTCGGACGCGACCAGCGCACCGGCGGACTCGGCGGCAAGCAGCAGCCCGATTCGATTCGGGTCGGGGGCGGATGCGGCGGCCTCACGTTGCATCCGGAACTCGCGCAACGGGTCGATCCTTGCCGCCGCCGGCTCGTCCGCGGCGAAGTCGAACAGCGCGACACCGGAGCGACGCACGGACACCTCTGCTGGAGGGGCATCCCAGGCGTTCGCCGCCGCGCGAGCCAAGTCGGACGACGCGGTGAGCTCCGAATGCCGAAGGATCGCGTGCGACAACCGCAGGTCGACGCAGCGCTCGACGCGCACACCAGCCGCCAGCAGCTTGGGATACCAGGTTGTGGTGTCGTCCCACACCCACCGCGGATGCTGCGCCTCCATCCCGGCGACAGCAGCAGCCAGGCCGGCCTGAGGCACCACCGTCGACTGAGCACCGGGCACGCCGTCGTCGGTAACCGGCGTGATCAAGCATCCGTCAGCGTCTGAGGTCAGGGCGAGATGCACTGTTCCAGTCTGCCGTGCGCCGCGGACACTGGACTCCCCCACTCCCGTCGCACCCCCACCCGGCCTGAACACGTTTCACGGAGTTTCTGTCTCCAACAGCCCCGGATGCCCATCA
>JBDTBD010000042.1:0-5833 GCA_039924285.1 Terrimesophilobacter sp.
ACCGGGCTGGGGGTGCCGGTGCGGGCGACACTGTCGGGATTCGGGCCGGTCCTGCTGTCCAAAGTGCTCGGGCTGAACGCCACCCAGGAATCCTCGCTCGGCCTGGTGTTTCACTACGCCGAGAACGCCGGCCTGCCGCTGGTCGATCTGGCAGACCTTCGGGCGGTCCTCACCTGGTTGGTCGACGAGGGCAAGGGCGAGCTTCGCGACCTCGGCGGTCTGTCCACTGCGACGGTCGGGGTCATCCTGCGCGAACTGATTGGATTCGCGGATCAGGGAGCGGATGTCTTCTTCGGGGAGCCCGAGATCGACACTGCCGAGTTCATGCGAACCGCCCAGGATGGACGCGGTGTGATCAGCCTGCTTGAGGTGCCCGGCGTGCAGGACAAACCGGCGCTGTTCTCGACGTTCCTGATGTGGATGCTCGCCGACCTGTTCAACGACCTCCCCGAGGTGGGTGACATCGACCGACCCAAACTGGTGTTCTTCTTTGACGAGGCGCACCTGCTGTTCAAGGACGCGTCGAAAGACTTTCTCGCGTCGATCATTCAAACCGTGCGCTTGATCCGTTCCAAGGGCGTCGGCATCGTATTCGTGACTCAGACTCCGAAAGACGTCCCGGACGAGGTGCTCGCCCAGTTGGGATCGCGCATCCAGCACCAGCTCCGCGCCCACACCCCGGATGCCGCCAAGGCGCTCCGCGCCACGGTGTCGACCTACCCGATGTCCGGCTACAACCTCGAGGAGGTCCTCACCCAGTTGGCCACAGGTGAGGCGATCGTCACCGTGATGAGCGAGCGCGGGGCTCCGACACCCGTTGCCTGGACCCGACTTCGGGCACCGCAGGGCTCCATGGATCCCTCTCCGGCCGCCGACATCGTTGCCGCCATCGCCGCCTCACCGCTGCAGGCAAAGTATGGAACAGCGCTTGATCCGGATTCCGCTCGCGAAATCCTGGGCAGGAAGCTTGATGCAGCCGCTGAAGCAGCGACAGCGAAGGCCCCGGATGTGCCCGCTCCGGAGGCGAACGAGCGGTACGAACAGATGCGACGCGAAGGCGAGAAACCCAGGCCGCCCCAGGCGCCGGCGAAACGCCGTCCCGCCGAGACGGTCTCCAACCCGATCACCGATTTTCTCGGTTCCCGTCAGGGGAGGGCGATCGTCAACTCGGTGGTCAAAGGCATCTTCGGCACGTTGCGGCGGCGCTGAACCGTTCGGCTCCGAATTCAGCACCGTAAGCAGCGGTTAGACCACAACGCCAATCGGGACTCCGGCGAGCGCCATCAGGCCGACGACGATGCCGACAGCGACGGTGAGTGCAGCGGCTAATACAATCGCCGCCAATATTCGATTGCGCTCGTACCAGTCGACACTCTGAGGATGCTCGGCCATGAAGTACCGCTGCGTCACCGGCTCGGTCGGCTCGGTCACCGGGACTCCGATCGCCTCGGCAACACGGCGCATCTCGGCTTCCCCCCAGAAGACTCCCCGCATCCGCAGCAGTCGATTGTTGTCAGCGTCGGTGACCAGCAGCTGGTGCCAGGTCTCCGCCGAAGATGACCGGTAGATCTCGGCCAGGATGACGTTGCGTACCGCATCCAATGGACAGCTTTGGCGGAAGAAGAAGCCCCGCTCGTCGATGCTCGACTCCGACACCACGACAGCGATCGCACGATAGCGGGCCCACACCAATACGCACAGCGCGATCCCGACACACTGACTGCCGAGCACCACGAGCCAGGAGCCGCGTGATACTCCGAGAACGTACAGCGCGCCATAGAGCGGCAGGGAGAAGAGCACCACTGACGACAAGACGTTTCGCAGCAGTGACGCCTTCGGGCGCACCAACACGCGGCTCGGTAGAACGGATGTCATTACAGGCCCCCAACAAATGCGCGCGTGAAGTGAAATCTACGCGTATCGGTGGGGTGTTGGCGGACGATGGTGGATTCGAACTATTTTGTAACCTCCCAAGGCCGACTATGTGTAGATCGGTCATGTTTTGGGAGGATTCTGGAAGATTTGCGGGCTCGTCGGCCAGGCTGGTAGTCCGCGGACGGCCGGCGAGGTAGGCACGGATGGTGTCGAGATAGTCCTGGGGCTGGTCGTCATCGGATTCGTGGGCGCTGGCACCGCAAGTCTGCGGAGTTGGTTACCGGTGGCGCCGGCACCACGGCAACGACCTGGTCGGCCGTAAAGCGGCCGCGCCGGAGCCGTCGGCGAGTACTAGGGTGGTGTCGAGCCTGCCCGAGGTGCATCTATCCGACGAGGGTGCGTGAGCTTACCCGGAATCGTGGCTCGGCGAAGGAGCGCTCGTGACCGGCCGGTTCGTGTATTGGATGAATGTCTCGCTCGATCTTTACATCGAGCGCACGGCGGGTGAACACGGCGACATCGAGGGACCCGGTTGGGTTCGGCTGGGTGAGCCGCTGCATCGCGAGTTCAACGCTCGCGCGCGGGCGCTGACGATGATGGTTCAGGGCCGCAAGATTTACGAGATGATGGATCCGTTCTGGCCGAACGCGCGCACGGACGAGTCGCTTCCCGGCTTCCTGCGAGAATACGGCGATATCTGGACGGATATCCCCAAGGTGCTGGTCTCACGAACGCGCACGACGGCGGAACATAACACGCGCATCATCGGCGGCGACAACGACGCGATCGACCAGCTCGCCGTGCTGCGGCGGGAGACCGACGGAGACATCGGCATCGGCGGCTCGAACCTTGCCACGCAGCTGCTGCGGGCACACCTGCTCGACGAACTACTGCTGTTCACACACCCGGTCGTGCTCGGATCGGGCCGGTCTCTTTTCGACGCGCTGGACCAGCCCCTCGAGCTCGACCTCCTCGAACAGCGTACGTTCGACCAGGGCGTGACGATGCACCGCTACGCGGTGCGCGGGGCCCGTTAGCGGTCCCGCTCATTGCCCCTCGAGGAGGCGTGACCGGGTCGATTGGTTCGTGGGGCGTCAGCGCCAGAATTCGGTGAGCTGTTCGGCGAGGGCTCTGCCTTGGTTGTAACCGGCTCGGGCGGCGGGCTGACGTGTCGACAGGTCCATCATGTTGTCGCCGAAGGCGGTCCGCGAGTCGTTATCGGGAAAGATCGTCTCGACTCTGCTGCCGCCCGCGCGTAGTTCGTTCACCTGTGCTGAGAGTTGCATACCCCAGTCCAGCGGATGTCGTGTTCTGCCGCCGAATGGTGACAGCACCAGCACCCGCGCGTACCCGGCTGCCAGGTCGGCGTTCTCGTTGCGTCGGTAACCACCGTCGATGTATCGGTTGTCGCCGATGCTGTAAGGCACGCCACTGGACGTGCTGGCGGCGACGGCGTCGACCAGGTCGACTCCGCTGTGACGGTCGAACACCACCGGTTCACCGGTCTGTGCATCGACGGCCGTGATGAGTATCCGTTGTTCCGGCCAGTACTGGCTGGGTAGCCTGGCGGCGACGGTAGTGCGCCAGCGCGCTTGTGTCGAGCCGTCAGACGCCGCATCCATCTCGAGTGCCGCCGCCCCGATTCTGCGGCGCATGTCGGCTGCATCCGAAGCGGCGGCGATGATCCGGCTCGTTCTGTCCATATGGTCAGCTGCAGAACGGATGGGAGCGCGTGCGCCGTCTGGTCCGACTGGGCCGGTCCGCTGCCCAGGCGCGGCGGTGACTATCGCGGCCAGCAGCTGGCCGGGTGCCGCGCTCGTGATCTGGGCCGCGGCGGTCGATCCGGCCGACGTCCCGATCATCAGATCCGCATCGGTCACATCCATTCCGGCATCGAACAGACCGGCGATGACACCGATCTCCCACGCATTGCCGGCCGATCCACCACCATGGAGGACCAACGCTCGCTTGCCGGGGGCACCTGTGCGCCCTGTGGCGTCCAGAGTCGGTGTGCGCTCGGCGTTGCCATCAGAGGTCGTCGTCGATGTGGAGGGCGGAGCTGAAGAATGAGTTCTGTTCATGAGCGTCGCCTTTCGCGAATTGCGTGTCAGGCACTCCCCGTGACGACTACGTCAGTCGCGCGATCGTGGACTGCAGGGGAGTACCCATTTCGGATACTGCATTCATGGGTCTCACCTCCTGCCGACGGATCACGATCACCGGAAAGCTATCACTCCAGCCACACAGTGCGCAATCGACACGAAACCGCCGGACGTGCCTCCGAGGTTACTGATCCTGGGGCGCCGCCAAGTCGGGCGCGAACTGAGCCAGGGAGATCGCGGTTGCCTGCGCGAGCTGGTCGGTGGTGGCTGTACCGGAGGCCTTCACCGCCGCGGCCCAGGCATGCACCGACCGCTGCGAGAACTGCTGCACTTGCCTCGAAGCCGCGATCTTGGCTGGGTCGTCAATGGGGTGGCCGCCCAGGAACAGTCCGAGCCCCATGAGCGCACCGTCCCATCCCGGTCCAACCCACAGCGCACCCGCACCGCTTTGCGCCATCTCGATGGGGACGTTGTGCTCCAGCCGCAGCTCGGTGACGCTGGCGGCGTGCATCAGGCGCAGCTCCACGACGCTGGTTGGGCCGCCCCAGGTCAGCCGTAACAGATGAGGCGGCTCACAAGCGAGGACTTCCCCGCCCGCGTTGCCTTCGAGCTGGAATGTCCCCCCGACGCGCAGCTCACCGGTTACCGGCATGAACCAGCGCTTTAATCGTGCCGGGTCCGTGATGGCATTCCAAACGTCATCAATCGGCGCGTCGTAATTGCGGCGCAGGGACACGCCGATGCGTTCGCCCGTGTTCGCGTCCGCGGAGAGACTTTCGACCTTGCGATCGATGGCGTTGATCTGGTTGGCGATGTCGATATTCATGAGTCGTTCTGTTCCTCTCGGTTTGTGTTTGAGCCGTTGGCAGCGACGGAACTTGGGGTCTGCTTGAGGTGTCGTTCCAGTTGGCCCCGCACGAGCTCGGTGGTCAGGGCGTCCAGGCGCTGGTTCCAGAACCGGCGGAACTGATCCAGCCACACATCTACCTCCTGCAATGCCGACGGCTCTATGGCATAAAGCCTGCGGGTTCCGTCGGCGCGCGCCGTCGCAAATCCGCTCTCGCGCAGCACCCGCAAATGCTGGGAAACCCCCGGCTGGGAAATGCCGAACTCGGCGCGGAGGACCTCCGCGACCGCACCGACAGGCTGCTCACTGTCGGCGAGCAACTCCAGGATGCGGCGCCGGACCGGATCACCGAGAACCTCGAATGCTTTCACGTGCCCATTATGTAAGAGTGAACTTATATAAGTCAATACGCATTTTTGAAAAGCGGCGCTTCATCGCTCCTAGAGTGACTCACGAGTCCTCCGGCAGTCCTCACGATGTTGTCCGTTTAGACTGTCGGAGTGAGTCAAGCGCTCGACGCGGGTCCGTTCTTTCACGGCACGAAAGCCGACCTCCGGCACGGTGATCTCCTTAAGTCGGGCTTCCGGTCGAACTACCGTCCCGAGGTCGTGATGAATCACATCTATTTCACCGCGCTTCCCGACGGTGCTGGCCTCGCGGCGGAGCTCGCCGCGGGTGACGGCACCCCGCGGGTCTACGCCGTCGAGCCGACCGGAGCGTTCGAGGACGACCCGAACGTGACAGACAAGAAGTTCCCCGGCAACCCCACCCGGTCATACCGCAGCACTGCCCCGCTCAGAGTCGTTGGCGAAGTCACCGATTGGACACACCAGACGCCCGACGCGCTACGGGTGTGGAAAGAACGCCTGGCAGCACTCCGAGCGGACGAGCGGGGCGAAATCATCAACTGACGCTCGTCAAAGCGCACAGCAGCTGAGCCTCATTTGTGCGAGCGGCCGGTCCTGGGTCGGCGTAGGCCGAGCACCACCAGGACGATGCCGACGACCGC
>JBDTBD010000043.1:0-19744 GCA_039924285.1 Terrimesophilobacter sp.
GAATTGCAGCAACAGTGCGGCAATGACGATCCACCATCGACCGTGCGTTGGGTTGTGATTATTCCCGAGCGCGGACGCTGACCCGGTAGCGGATTGGGACATCGTTGTACCTTTCTGTTCGCGCCCGGTCACTCCCTGATGGGATGGGCGACGCTTCGGGGGTCGCGAAACGGCCCTGGGGTGTACTCACTCAAAACTGGTGGTCGCCAGCGGCCGGAGATCGACCGGCCGCCGCGACGAGTCACTGTTTAGACGCCTGCCAGAGCGCCTTCCGTCGTGCCGACGCGTCGTTCGCGTATGGTCTTCGACGGCTCCAACCGAACCACGACCGACTTTGACACCGGAGTATTGCTCCCCTCCGCGGTGAAGTCGAGGGGCACGAGCGGGTTAGCTTCCGGGAAGTACGCCGCCGCGCATCCACGGCTCGTCGGGAAGGCCACCGCCTTGAACTGGCGCACCACCCTGTCCACGTTGTCCAGCCACTCGCTGTGCACATCGACGAACTCGCCATCGTCGATGCCGAGGGCCGCCAAATCGTCCGGGTGCACGAAGATCACCTTGCGGCCCTTCTTAATGCCGCGGTAACGATCGTTGAGGCTGTAAATAGTCGTGTTGAACTGGTCGTGCGAGCGCATCGTCTGCAACAACAAACGGCCGGGAGGACACTGCACGTAGGTCAGCTCGTTGACCGTGAGCTTGGCCTTACCGGTATCCGTCGTGAACGTGCGGGAGTCCCGCGGTCCGTGCGGAAGGATGAAGCCACCATCCTGACGAATCAACTGGTTGTAGTTCGTGCATCCCTTCACAACATGACCGATGTGCTCGCGGATGAGGTCGTAGTTGCCCTCGAAGCCGACCCAGTCCACTGGAACCTTGTCGCCCAAAACTGCCTGCGCGAGGCGTGTGACTATCGACACCTCGGACAGCAGGTTGGGTGAGACCGGATCGACGCGACCCTTAGTCGCATGCACCGCGCACACCGAATCTTCCACCGAAAGGAATTGCACCCCGGTGGCCTGAACGTCGATCTCAGTTCGGCCCATGGTCGGCAGGATCAAAGCCTCCTCGCCGATCACGGCGTGGTTGCGGTTCAGTTTTGTCGAGATCTGCACGGTCATTTCGGTCTTCTGGAATGCCGCTTCCGCGGCTGCCGTGTCAGAAATTGCCGCCACCAGGTTGCCGCCGAGGGCGATCCAGACCTTGATCTGCCCGTCCCGCATCCCGCGGATCGCCTGCACCGAGTCGACGCCCTCGTCCCGGGGCGGGTTGAAACCGAACTCCTTTTCGATGGCGTCGAGGAAGGCGGGTGGCATTTTCTCCCAGATGCCCATCGTGCGGTCGCCCTGCACGTTGCTGTGTCCACGGATCGGGGACGCTCCTGCACCCGGCTTGCCGATATTGCCGCGCAGTAGAAGCAGGTTGACGATCTCGCGAATATTCGCAACGGCTTCTTTGTGCTGAGTGAGGCCCATCGCCCAGGTGATGATCACGCGATCCGAAGTCAGATACCGCTCGGCGAGCTCGTTGATCTCGGCGTCGGAAAGCCCCGTCGCCTCGCGAACCGCGGCATCATCGAGGTGCAGCAAGCTTTCCCGGAACTCATCGAGCCCCTGGCAGTGCTCATCGAGGAACTTATGGTCGAGGACCTTCCCCGGGTTCCTCGCCTCCGCCTCGAAAACGCGCTTCGAGATGGCTTTCATGAGCCAGCCATCGCCGCCGAGCCGGATTTGCAGATACTGGTCGGCGATCCCGGTACCTTTGCCCAGTACGCCCTTGACTCGCTGCGGATTCTTGTAGCGGATGAGCCCCGCCTCCAGTAGCGGATTCACCGCGACGATCTTCGCGCCGGCATCCTTCGCTTCCTCCAGCGCCGTCAGCATCCGCGGGTGGTTTGTGCCCGGGTTCTGGCCCATGATGATGATCAAGTCGGACTTTTTGAAGTCGTTGTAGCTGATCGTGTTCTTGCCGATACCGATCGTCTGCCCCATGGCGAGCCCGGTCGATTCATGACACATGTTGGAGCAGTCCGGCAGGTTATTCGTGCCGTACGCTCGAACGAACAATTGGTAGGCGAACGCGGTCTCGTTGGCCGTACGACCGCTCGTGTAGAACGCAGCCTCGTCCGGAGAATCCAGCCCCTTCAGCTTGTCGGCAATCATGGCAATCGCTTTGTCCCAGCTGATGGGCTCGTAGTAGTCCTTGCCGGCCGGCTTGTAGACGGGCTCGACAAGACGACCCTGCATGCCCAGCCAGTAGTCGGACTTGGTGAGCAGGTCCGTCACGGAGTGCTCAGCCCAAAAGCTCGTCGGTATCGTGAGTGGCGTCGCCTCCCAGGTGACGGCCTTGGCGCCGTTCTCGCAAAACTCAGCGGTCTTGCGGTGATCCGGGTCCGGCCACGCACAACTCATACAGTCGAAGCCATCCTTCTGGTTCATCGACCCCAGAAGTTTCAAGCTACGGCTGACCCCCATTTCCTTGAACGCAGGGCCCATCGAATGGGTGACGCCTGGAACACCGGCTGCCCAATCTTCTGGCTTGCTGACCTCGATGTCCTCAGTGACATCCTCAACCGGAGGCTTGCTTGTCATGCTGCACCTTCCTTTATCATTGCCCTGCTGCTGTTCATGCTGCTGTTGACCACGCGCTCAGCGCCCGTGTAAATCACCATTGAGGTTCCGCGCAGAAAGCCAACGAGGGTCATCCCGGCATCCGTCGCCAACTCCGCGGCAAGCGACGAGGGAGCAGAAACCGACGCCAAAAACGGAATCCCAGCCATCGACGCCTTTTGCGTCAGTTCAAAACTGGAACGACCCGAAACCATGAGCACCGTGCCTCGCAACGGCAGTCGGCCCTCCTTCAACGCCCAGCCCACGACTTTATCGACCGCGTTGTGTCGCCCGACGTCTTCTCGCAAGATGAGAAGCTCGCCAGTGGTTCCGTCGAACAGCGCTGCGGCGTGCAGGCCACCGGTCTTATCGAACACCGCTTGTTGTGCCCGCAGCTTGTTCGGGAAGGAGGCCAACAGTTCGGCGTCGATGGTCAGCGCGTCATCCTTCACGCTGTACGCGGACTTCGTCCGCACCGCATCGATGCTGGCCTTGCCGCACATCCCGCACGAACTGGTCGTGTAGAAGGCGCGTTCAAGGCTGGGATCCGGAGCCGGAACCCACGGCGCGAGCGTGACGTCGAGCACGTTGTAGGTGTTCAGCCCCTCGGCAGTCGCGCCGGCACAGTGTCGCGCGGCACCGAATTCGTCGCCGCGAGAGATAATCCCCTCGGAGACAAGGAAGCCTGCGGCCAGGTCGACGTCATGGCCGGGCGTTCGCATCGTGATGGCCAGTGACTGACCACCAACTCGGATTTCTAATGGTTCTTCGACGGCGAGGAAGTCCTCGAGCACGGTAGAGCCATCGCCCACCGTGAGGCGGGTGACTCGTCGTCGAGCCGTAATTCTGCCCACACCGCATGCTTACCATCTAATTCTCAGGTTTACAAGGGAACCGGTCGAGGGCGGCAAAACTACTTGCGGTCCCTGCAGTGTTCTGCCGCGCGGCCCGCACTTCTCTCTGCGTCGGGCGCCGTGGTCCGACCCCATTTCACGGAGATACCAACACCGCGGGAGCCAGATCACCGTGGATAGCCCGCCCAAGGTCAATTTCTCCGTGAAACGGGATCTGCATGCGTGTCCGAAAGAAAGTCGAGATGGGAGTACGCCTGTACTCCCACGTGCACCGTTCTTCTATCGTCGAACTTTCCGAATGCGACCGGAGTGGATTAGCCTGACAGTCACGTAGCTCGTACTTCAGGGAGATGATCGTGGCGGTGCTCACTGACCCGTCGGTCGGTGCTGGGATCCACAGACCACCAGCGCTCGTCGAGCCTGGTCCTGCGCTGTCCCCGAAGCGCCTGGCACGGTTCAGCCGGCAATTGCTCATGCCCGGGTTCGGCGAACTCGCGCAGCGACGGCTTGCCGCTGCCCGCGTTCTCGTCGTCGGTGCCGGTGGCCTCGGCAGCGCCAGCATCCCGTACCTGGCTGCGGCCGGGATTGGAACGATCGGCGTCATCGATTCGGATGTCGTCGAACTGTCGAATCTGCATCGTCAGGTGTCGCACTCCCTCGGCGACGTCGGCCGCGACAAGGTCGACTCGATCGCCGACACCGTGGCGGCGATCGACCCGGAGGTGCAGCTCATCCGGCACAACCTGCGGGTGGACTCGACCACCATCCTCGGCATCCTCGCCGGCTACGATCTCGTGCTGGACGGGAGCGACAATTTCCCAACCCGCTACCTCACCAACGACGCGGCGGCCCTGCAACACAAGCCACTGGTATGGGGGGCGATCCTGCAATACGCCGGCCAAGCCAGCGTTGCGTGGATCGACCACGGTCCGACCTACCGCGATTTGTTCCCGGTACCCCCCGCGCCCGGCGAGGTGATGTCGTGCTCGATTGGCGGAGTGCTCCCGAGCGTGTGCGCAGTGATCGGCGCAATCATGTCGGGTGAGGCGATAAAACTCATCACCGGAATCGGAAATCCGCTGCTGGGTCGAGTGACCACCTACGATGCCCTCAGCGGACGTTTCCGAGAGATCGAATACGGCAGCATCCCGGATGCGGAGCCAGTCACGGAGCTGACCGATTACGAGCTCTTCTGCGGAATCACCCGCGAGCCGACTATCGACGCTGGATCCTTCCCGGAAGCCATCGATGTGGCCGAACTGTCGCGGCGGCTCGCCGCAGGCTCGCCCATGCAGTTGGTCGACGTGCGCGAGCCTTTCGAAACGCACATCGCGCGGATCGATCCCTCCGAGTTGATCCCGCTCGGTTCGCTCGAGCAGTGTCTGAGCCGGATCCGCACCGACGTTCCCGTCGTGGTGTACTGCCACCACGGCGTCAGATCCAACCGCGCGGCGGCGATCCTGCGACGGCACGGGCTGAGGAACGTGCAGAATCTCGACGGCGGCATCGACGCGTTCGCTGCACACGAGGATCCCACGATGGCGAGGTACTGACGTTGAAAGCCACTTCCGGCACATCCGTTTCCGGCACATCCGTTTCCGGCACATCCGTTTCCGGCACCGGCGACGTCGTCGCCATGATCACCGCGGAGCCCATCGATGAGGCGGTGATCCGACGCGCTGTCGAGGCGCCGGAAAGCGGCGCCGTCGTGTTGTTCTGCGGCGTCGTTCGCAACCACGACGACGGCCGACCGATCATTTCACTCGATTACCAATCGCATCCTGATGCCGAGTTCCTGCTCAAACAGTGCTGCGAAGAAGTGGCGCAGAAGTCAGGGCTACGAGTGGCTGCCGCCCACCGCGTGGGGTCCCTTCAGATCGGAGACATCGCCCTGTACGCTGCCGTGGCAGCCTCGCACCGCAAGGAAGCGTTCGACACCTGCCAGGAACTGGTGGAGCGTATCAAGGCCACCATCCCGATCTGGAAGCGCCAGTATTTCGTCGGCGGCGTGACCGAATGGGTGGGACTGTAGGCCGCTAGCCGCTAGCCGCTAACCACCGGCGAACGGTGGCAGAACGTCTACCCGGGCGGCCAACGGGAACGAGCTGTCGCGCCGCACCACCTTGTCGATGAGGAACGAGCCGGTGCGCATGACGGCGCCCATTGGCTCCCCGTACCGCGCTTCGAGGAGTGAGCGCAGCGAACCGAGAGTTGCGCCGTTCTCCAGCGACAACTCTTCCTCGTCCCGGCCGGCGGCTTCGGCGGCGGCGGCAAAATACCTCACAGTGACATCGATCACAGCCCCAATGTACGACATTTACCGCCGACGAGGAGCGTCGGGAAGCGTCGGGAAGCGAACGTAATCGAGGGTCAACGGACGAAACGCCGCGATTCCGGCCGGCTTTGTGCGGCGTGTTGCACCTTGTCCTCGATTGCGTACCCACCGGGGCGCGGCGAGGGCGGAGCAGGGCGGAGCAGGGCGGAGCAGGGCGGAGCAGGATGGCCGAGGAGCGTGAGGGTTCTAGTTGCCGCGAAGCACCACGTCGGCCTCCGCCACGCTGAACCACACCGTCGAGCCGACGCCGATGGCGTGATCAGCCACATCCACCGGCGAGACTTCCGCAACGATGTCCGGATCGCCCGCGAGCCTAATCCGGATGCCACCGGATGACGGCTCCAGCGCTGCAACGCGGGCGTTCCACGAGTTCGGCTCCGCCCCTAAGCCCGACGCGACGGCCACCCGCAGCGCTGCCGGGCGGAATACTGCCGAGACCGCTGCCCCCGTTGCCGGCTGATCGCCAAGGGTCCTGCCGAAGAACCGCCGGCCGTCCGTCGTCTTCAGGGAACCATCCGGCGCCAATACACCCGTGACCAGGTTCACCCCGGCGAGCGCTGCGACGAACGGTGTGCTCGGCGCCCCGAGCACGCGCTGGGTTGGACCGGTCTCGATGATCCGCCCCTCCTGCATGATCGCGACTCGGTCCGCGACGACGATTGCGTCGAGTACATCGTGTGTCACTAGAATCGTCGTGGTTTCGGTTTGCGTGAGGCGATCGCGCAACAGCGGTCGCAGGAGCGACGCCGTTTGCACATCGACGGCCGCGAGCGGCTCGTCGAGCAGCAGCACCTTCGGCCTCGCGGCCAGCGCGCGGGCAAGTGCCACGCGTTGTTGCTGGCCGCCGGAAAGCTGGGCCGGCCTACGATCCTCAAGGCCTTCCAGTTCGACGGCGCGCAACCATTCACGCGCTTCGCATCGTGCCGTTACCTTGGCTATCCCCTGCGACTGCGGTCCGAACGCAACATTGTCGAGCGCGCTCAGGTGCGGGAACAGCAGCGGTTCCTGGCCGAGCAGGCCGACACCTCGGTGCTCAGGCGGCACCACCAGCCGCGTGCCCCCGCCCCGTTGCGTGAGCACGCGCCCGAACACCGTGACGACACCGGATTCGATCGGGATGAGTCCGGCCAACGCGCCGAGAAGCGTCGACTTCCCCGATCCGTTCGGCCCCAGCAACGCCAGCACCTCGCCGTGCTCGACCCGAAGCCGGGCGTCAACGCTGAAGTTCCCGCGACGCACTCGCAGCCTGGCATCCATGGTCGTCGTCGAGTTTGCGACGGCAGAATCGGCCATCATCGGGCAACGTCGGGACGCCAGCTACGCATGAACAAGAGGATGACGATGGCGACGGCGACCAGCAGGATGGAAAGCGCGACCGCGGAATCCTGACTCACCCCCGCGCCGTTGAACGCGGTGTAAATGGCGAGCGGCATAGTGCGCGTGACGCCCTCGGCATTGCCGGCGAACAGCGCGGTCGCCCCGAACTCACCCAGTGCACGAGCGAAGCACAGCACCGTGCCGGCGACCAGGCCAGGAATGACCAGCGGAAGGGTGATCCTGCGAAACGTCGTCCACCGGCCGGCACCGAGCGTCGCCGCAACCAGCTCAAATCTCGTCCCCGCGGTGCGCAGTGCACCCTCGACGGAGATGACGAGGAACGGCAGCGCCACGAAGGACTGCGCGATCACAACCGCAGCAGTGGTGAATGGGATCCGGATCCCGAACGCAATGTCCAGGAACCCGCCGACGAGCCCATTTCGGCCCAGCAGGTACAGCAACGCGATGCCACCGACCAGGGGCGGCATCACGAGCGGCAGAGTGGTCAACGTGCGCAGCACGCCCGCAACACGCGGCCCGGACCGTGCGATCAGCATGGCCAGCGGAATGCCGACGATCAGGCAGAGCACCGTGGCAGCGACACCCGTCTGAAGCGAAAGCGACAGAGCGCTCACCGCCGCGGGTGAGACAATCGCCGCGGGGACACTGGGCCAATCCGCGCGGGACATGAGGCCGATGATCGGCAAGACGAGTAGAGCAAGGCCGATCACCGCCGGTACATAGAGCGCGCGCGGAATGGTGCTGCGGCTGGATGTCCTGGCCCGCACCGCCGCACCGCTCACCCCGACGACCTCGTCCCCGGTCACGGCGTGACGAACCCGTACTTCGCCAGGACCGCCTGCCCCGGCGTCGACAGCACCCACTGGACGAAGGCTTTCGCCACTGCCGGGTTTCGCGCCCCCGTCAAAGCCGCGATCGGATAGGCGTTGGACGCGCGCTCGGTCCCGGCGATATCGATGCCGTCGACGGCGCCATCGGTCGCCTTCACGTCGGTGACGTAGACGAGCCCGGCATCCGCATTCCCCGACTGCACCTTGGTGATGACGGCCTTCACGTTCTGCTCTTCGCTCACCGGCCTCACCGCCACAGCATCCAGCCCGAGGATCTTCTGGGACGCGGCGCCACACGGAACCTTTGGTGCACAGAGCACAACCTGAATACCGCTCTTCGCAAGATCGGCAAGGCCCGCAATCCTCTTCGGATTCCCCTTTTGCACCGCGATCTGAAGCGAGTTGTTCGCGAAAATGGTCGAGCCTTCGGCGAGCTGATCTTTGATTTTGTCCATGTTCGCTTGGTCGGCCGAGGCGAACACGTCGGCCGGTGCGCCCTCGTTGATCTGAGTCGCGAGCGTCGACGACCCGTCATAGTCGATCGGCTTCACCGTGACGGAAGGGTTGTCCTTGGCGAAGGCGACGGCCATTTCGTTGAACGACGCAGTCAGCGACGCCGCGGCGAAGATGGTCAAGTCACCGCTCAGCGCGGCGGCGGTCGTCGTGGTCGGGCTCGGTTCGCCGGCGATCGGTGCTGTGGCGGTACAGCCGGCCAGAAGCAGTGCGACCGTCACAGCGGCGAGAGCGCTGTGACGGTGACGGATCATGTGTGCTCCCTGGGTGTTTCGACGATGACCATGGTGGATTTGACGACGGCGACGGCGAGGGAACCGACCTCGAGCCCGAGGTCGCTCACCGCCTCGCTGGACATGAGGGACACCACCCGGTACGGACCGCACTGCAGTTCGACCTGCGCCATGACGGTGTCCGCAATGATCTCCGTGACAAGGCCGACGAAGCGGTTGCGTGCGCTGCTCTCCACGCCGGACGGGTCATCCGGCACGACCGCGATCTCTTTGGCCCGCGCGGCGAGCTCCGCTCCGTCGACGACGTGGCGCCCGGCCGCATCTTTGGACGCGGTCAGCACGTTCGTGGAAACCCACCGGCGCACCGTGTCGTCGCTGGTCCCGAGCAGACGAGCCGCCTCACCAATCCGATATTGCGCCACAATTGGCACCATATCACCGCATCTGCGGATGTAATAGCGCCAATGCTGCAGAAAATGCGGTAACAACAACTCCGCAAGCGATACCGAGCATCGCTCGCGGACCGGCGCGCGCGCGGCGGGCGGTTAGAGTGGCAGCATGGCACAGCAGCCCTCCAGCATCTCGGTGGAAAAACACTTGGATCGCGTTCTATCCGGGCTGGTCGCGATGCCGTCCGCCACTATCCGACTCGAGGATGCAGCGGGACTCGTGCTGGCCGGCGCGGTCAACGCCGCCGCTGACGTACCCGGCTTCGACAACTCCAGCATGGACGGTTATGCCGTTCGTCGGGATGATCTTCTCAGCGCCAGCGCCGACTCACCCGTCGTGCTCCCGGTGATCGCCGATATCGCCGCGGGCTCGAGGCAGAGCACATTTGTTGCGCCAGGCACTGTGGCGCGCATCATGACCGGCGCACCCCTACCCGATGGGGCAGATGCCATTGTGCCGATCGAGGTGACGGACCAGGGAACCACGCGCGTTGCGATCATCGAGACCCCGGCTCCGGCCGCCTTCATCCGGCGTGCCGGCAGCGATGTTCGCACCGGAGACCAGGTGCTGGCGGCAGGGACGCTTCTCACCGCGCGCCAGCTGGCTGCCGCGGCGGCGGTCGGGTGCCGCGAGGTGGTCGTGCACCGAGCGCCGCGCATCGGGATCATCTCCACGGGAAGCGAGCTCGTCTCGGCGGGAACCGAGTTGAAACACGGTCAGATCTACGACTCGAATTCGCAACTGCTTGCCGCCGCGGTCACCGAGGCCGGCGGCATCGCGGTGCGGCTGGGATCGGTGCCCGACGACGACGAGACGCTGCGGCAGACTCTCAGCGACCACGCGGCCGGGCTCGACGCGTTCGTGCTCTCCGGGGGCGCCAGCGTCGGCGCCTACGACGTGGCGAAGGCAGTCCTCGCACCACTGTCCACGATGCTGTTCTCCGCGGTGCGGATGCAGCCGGGTAAACCGCAGGGTTTCGGCCGGTGGACCGACGGCACACCGGTGTTCGCGCTGCCGGGCAATCCGGTCAGTTCCTTTGTGTCCTTCGAGGTGTTCGTGCGCCCGGCGATTCAGAAGCTGCTGGGTCGACGCATCCTGCAGCGCCCGACCCGTCACGCACTCGTGACCACCGGGTGGCGCAGCCCGGCGGGCCGGCGCCAATACATGCCTGTGGCGCTGGACGCCAGCGAATCCGACGAAGTTCTGGGTGTGCACCCGGCGACCCCCGGCGGCTCCGGCTCGCATCTGGTCACCAGGCTTGCCAGTGCCGAGGCCCTGGCCATTGTGGATCAGGACACCACCGACGTTCGCGAGGGAGACCGGGTAACTGTCATGCTGTTGGAATCATGAGCGAACAACCCTTCACCCACCTGGATTCGGCCGGCCAGGCTCGCATGGTCGACGTGACTGCGAAGCTTCCCACAGTGCGCGAAGCGACCGCGGCCGGGTTCGTCAGTTGCGCACCCGGCGTCATCGCCGCGTTGCGCTCGGGTTCCGCGCCCAAGGGGGACGTTCTTGCCGTCGCCCGCATCGCGGGCATCCAGGGCGCCAAGCGCACGGCCGAACTGCTTCCGCTGGCTCACGTGATCGGGGTACACGGGGTCACCGTGGACATCGAGATCGAGGATGCCGGCGTGCGCATCCAAGCCACCGTGCGCACCGCCGATAGGACCGGGGTGGAGATGGAGGCGATCACCGCGGTGTCGGTGGCCGCTCTCGCGTTCGTCGACATGGTCAAAGGCATGGATCGCACAGTGGTGATTCGGGACATCCGGTTGTTGGCGAAATCCGGCGGCCGCTCTGGCGACTGGAAACGGCCCGAGCCGCAGCGCTGATCGACCGCGGCGCTAATCTACCGCGGCGCTAATCGACTAGTGGTCGCCGCCATCCAGCTGGTCCAGGATGTGCGGCACGAGCGGCAGCACAAGCTCAAGCCCCTGCTCCACCGCGCGCGGCGAGCCGGGCAGATTGACGACCAAGGTCTTTGGCGGATTCCCGGCAATACCGGTGAGCCCCCTCGTCAGCACGGCATGCGGGCTGTGCTTTGCCCCCTCGCTGCGCAACAATTCGGCGATCCCCGGCAACTCCCGAACAAGCAGCGGGCGGGTGCCCTCCGGCGTCAGATCGGTCGGGGATACCCCGGTTCCTCCGGATGTGACGACAAATCGCGCTCCGGACTCGACGGCCTCCTGTACGGCGTCGTGGACGCTGGCGATACCATCGGGCACGACCTGCGCCTCGCCCAGTTCGTAACCCGCAGCTCTCAGCAGCTCAACGGCGCGCAGGCCCGAGGTGTCCGGCCGCTCCCCCCGAGAACTGCGATTGGACACGGTGATGACCACGGCAGGCACCCGAGGTGCAGGACGTGCATTTTCTTCAGCCATACCATTACCGTAGGCCACGCAATAGGGTGGAGGTTGGCCCGCGGGAGAGTTCGTCCGGCTGGCTGAAGGGCTTTCGCCGAAAAACTACATGAGGAGTCAATTGTGAGCATCGCCGTGCGGCACGCCGAAACAACCTGGGATGGACCACTGGCCACGGGCAGCGGCACGATCGTTGGAACCAGCGGGGCACTGGACGGCCAGCCGGTGAGTTGGGCTGCTCGCACCGAGGCTCCCGGGGGCAAGACCAGCCCCGAGGAGCTTGCGGCAGCCGCGCATTCCTCGTGCTTCTCGATGGCACTGGCGCTGAAGCTCGGCGAGCACAAGCTCGTTCCGACCCGGCTCGTCGTGGACGCCACCGTCACTTTCGACGCTGTCGACGGTCTTCCCACTGTCGTCTCATCGGCCGTCACGGTGCACGGCACCGTTCCTGGAGTCGATGCAGAAGGATTCAAGAGCATCGTCGACGAGGCATTTGGTTTTTGCCCGATTTCCCGGCTGTTCGCAGGAGCCGAACTCACCGTCGAAGCAACACTGGAGGCGAACTGAACTCATGGCCACGGAACCGATTGAACTTCGTACTCCCGGGCAGGAAACCTCCGCGGCGGTGCACGACGACGGCACCGCGTGCACCTGCGGTGAAGAGAACAGCAAGCGGATCGTCCTGGACACCCGCCTTATCCCGCACGCGATCCGCCACGCCACGATCTTCGGCGCGCTGGACTCCATCGGACTCGGCGCATCGATCGACCTGATCGCCAGCCATAACCCGCTGCCGCTGCTTGCCCAGTTGAACCAGCGGAACCCGGATGCGTTCAAGATCGACTACCTGCTTGAGGGCCCGGAGGACTGGGCATTGCGCATCACGCGCGTCGCCAAGTAGCGGTCTGAGCTACGGCGTTACTCTGAACAGGCCGCTGGCGCCCTTTTCTGCGTCGGACATGATGTGACTGAGCACTGAATAGTTACCCGCTTCGGGGAAGGTCAGCTCGACGAACCCGCCCTGAGCTGCCGACAGATCCAGCACCTGGGATCCTCCCGATCCGGTACTGCCACCGTCTTTGAGAAGGTAATCGCCCTCCTTGAACACGGTGTCGAATTGCGCGCCGACGATGTGGAAGGCACTGCCGATGTTGGGACCGGCATCCAGCACCCACACCCGCACTTTCTCCCCCACCGTCGCCGCAATCGGCCGGTCGCGATACTGGTTGGCGTAGCCGTTGAATGCGACCAGGTCCGGCTTCTGTGTGGCCACCTTGGCGGCATCCACCTCGCCGCCCTGCGGGCCGAGGTAGAACTCCGACTGCACGAGGAGGAATTCCTTGTCCACCGGCGCCAACCCTGCGGGATCGATCACGACGGCGCCGAACATCCCGTTGGCGATGTGCGCCGACATCGGCATCGTCGAGCAGTGATAGAGCCAGATGCCTGATCTGGTCGCAGTGAACTTGTACTCGAGACTCTTCCCGGGCGCAATGGTACGCATCGGCTTATCGGGCGCCAGTGCGCCGGCGTGGAAATCGATCGAGTGGCCGATCGTGCCGTCGTTGATCAGCGTGATATCGAAAACGTCACCGACCTTGCCCCGCAGGGTCGGACCGGGGGCCGTGCCGTTGTAGGTCCACAGCTCCTGGGTGACGCCGGGCGCGACCTCGGTCTTCGTGTTTTTCACGGTCAGTGTCAGTGTGTGCACGGTCTGCGCGGCGGCCGCCGGCAATTTGGGATCGCGTGCGATGAACCCGGCGCCGGGCCTCGCCATGAGGTCCAGGTCTTTGGCTGCCGACGGTCCGCTTGCCGCGCCGTGATCAGCATGGCTGCCTGCGGTTGCCGTTGCTCCCCCGGCGACGACCTTCATCACCATTCCGAGCTGACGGTGCCCGGCCACGGAGCACCAGCCGTCGAGGTCCGCGGCGACGACACCGACGTCGACGGTGACGCTGCGGCCGGGCGCCACCGAACCGGAGGTGACCCCATTGGAAAGCACCAGATCGTGAAGCATATCGTCGGCGTTGGTGAGATGGATGACCAGCTTGTCGCCGGCCGGCACGTCGACGGTGCTGGGCGTGAATCGGTAGTTCGCCATCGACATCTCAATTGTGGTCGTGTGACCGGTGGCTGCGCTGGATCCACCAGCTGAGGTGACGGCGATGCCCACCGCCGAAGGATCCAGAGCGACGCCGATCGACATGGCCAGAACGAGCGCACCGGCAGCCACGGTGACCATGCCGCTGCGGCGCGGGATCGACGCCGGTACTGTGCGGGGGCTACCGAGCGACGCCGCGCCGGCATTCGAGCGCAACCTGACACGCCGGGCCACCACCACCGCTCGCACAGCGAACACGAGGAAGGATGCCAGGGTGCCCAGCACCAGTGCCGCGAGCGCGACCTTGACCAGGCTTGGCACCGGCAGCACATACAGCAGAATGCCGAAGTTGATCACGACGATCCGGAAAACCCCGACACGGTCCAGTTCGCGTGCCGACGCCCTGGCCGCCTCCGGACCGCCGCCGAGCACGACCGGCAGCAGGTAGCTGAGCGCGCCGAGCAGAATCTGCGCCGCGAACCCCACAGTGAACAGCGGCACGAGCAGAGCGATCCGGTCGCCGGTTTGCGTCCAGGTCGACGCAGTCACGACGAACACACCGAATCCGAGAACGCTGATCGCAAACCACACGAGGGCCGCGCCGATGCTCCAGCTCGCATAGCTGGCCGGGTGGGATTGTTTGCCGTGCTGGTATACCTCGACGAGCACCTGCCCGAACCCGACCAGGTACATCAGAATGCCGAAGGCGACGGCGATCCGCAGATCGAGCAGGCACGCGAGGCCGATGAGCACCACGCCTGCGCTCAGAAGCGGCAGCGCCCGCCTCGCCGCAGCATCCGAGGACTTCCGCGCCTTGGTGCGCAGCACGGTGGGCCACAGCAACACGACGGTGCCGATGACCGTCAAGCCCACCCAGCCCAGCACATTCATACCGATGTGCGCGACGAAGAAGCGATCATGCGCCTGACCTGCGACATCCGGGCGTGCCATGATCACGCCGAGGATGATGCCGACGACGAGCGCTACGGCAGCGGCGACGTAGTACCACACGAGCGGCGCGAACCGGGCGGGCAGTGTGCCGCGCGACTGCCCGGTGAGGCTGACGACATGAGCAATGGCGGCGGCCGCGATCAGCGCGGCGCCCACGACCACCACCGGCCAGACGGCCGCGACGACGCCCGTCACAACGACGACGGCGCCCACCGTGTGGAGGCCGACCCGGATGCCCAACAAGACGCGGCCACCGGAGGCACGGCGACGCAGCAGCGTGTCCGCAAAGTGCTGGCTCCACACGAAGACGGCCGTGCTGAGTGCCCCGAGCAGTAACAGGTGCACCATGAGCCAGTTGCCGGAGGGGATAGCGCGGAAGGCCACGGTGATGACGCCGGCGGCCACCAGCCAGAGGCCGATGAGGGAATTCAGGATCACGTACCAGGTGCGACGGGTCACTGGGCGGTGGCCTTGCCGGTGGCATCCGCTGGTGGCGTGCGTTTCGAAGACGGAACGCGCCGGGGAGCGCCCACCATCACCGACACCACGGCAATCGCAACGAACAACAGCAATGCGACGATGTTGAGGACGCCGCCCAACTGCACCATGCCCACGTCACCGCGGGCGTCGCCCCACAGAGTGCGTAGCAGCAGCGAGGCGTGCAGCAGCACGACCGGCAGGTACATGATCGGCCGGTACGGCAACGGCCGGCGTAACACCGCGGGAAGAATGGTCGGCGCGTGCGCCATGATCATCGAAATGACGAAGCCCAAGAAGATGGCATGCAGCACCGCATCGTACGGCGGCCCGGAGTACACCGGTCCCCCGGTAAGCCAGACTCCGCCAGCGACGACGAGCCAGACATAACCCACCAGCAAGCAGATCGCCATGTATCGGGGCAGGCCGTGGGAGCGGATGAGCTTGGTCGCGACGTCGTAGCGGAATAGCCACACCACCAACCCGAGCAGCGAGGCCCCGAGTAGCGGGAAGCCGATCGCCGGCCAGAGCAGTGCCGCGATCGCACTCGCCGTCAGGCACAGTGCGGCGATGAGTAGCCACAGCTCGGCACGCGCATCCACCGAGGGCGATATCCGGGCAAGTTCGAGTCGTTCGCCGCTGATGGTGAGGATGAGGAACAGGCCCATCGCCGGCACGATTTGCGGGATCGACGCGCCACCGAGCCAGAGCACGGTCGCCATGATCGCGGCGACGGCTCCCAGAGCCTGGACGGCGGTGGATGCCGACGTCTGTTTGCGCCAGATTTCGACGTAGATCGCGGTCAGAAAGAAGGAGCCGATCACGAACGCAATCTGCCCGACCATCAGCGGGAGCGGGGACATAATGGCCAGTCCGCCTATCCCCAACAGCCCGGGAGAGAAAAAGGCCCACCATCGCCTGGTGGCCACCGCACGCTCCAAGACGACAACAGTGCCGACGAAGCCGAACACCATGAGCGGGCCGTGCACCTCCGCCAGACGCACAGTGACGATCGGCGCACTCACCCCCAGCAGCAGCAGCGCCGCATCCGTTCCGGCAAGCAGTGCGATACCACCGGTCACAAGGAAGGCCAGTCGAACCGGCGTACGGTCGAGGATCTTTGCTTGCGCCTTCCGCGAGGAGCCCCGACGTCCTGTCAATCGAGGCTGCATACTCACATAGTGATCGTAGCTGGCGACGCCCGGCCGTGCTCAGTCCTGTCATCCCGTATGCTTTTGTGTGGTCGTTGCTGTCGCAAGCAGCGCGGCTCGCCAGGAGGATTCGCCTAGTGGCCTATGGCGCACGCTTGGAAAGCGTGTTGGGTGAAAGCCCTCGGGGGTTCGAATCCCCCATCCTCCGCCAATCAAAGACAGTCCCGGATCTGGTGTTCTTCTCCACGAGTGAGAGCGTCGCTTCGTTTGATGCTCTGAGGCGTGCGCTGGGCGGTCGACCAGCTTTCCGCCCCGATCACTCGTCTACCATAGGTTGGTCAGAGCTAGGGAGGTTCGCGTGCAGGTGAGTAGATCCGCGCGACCATCCTCGAACTCGGATGACGAAATTATCGGCAGCGTGGTCGGTGGCCGCTACCGGGTGACCAGCCTCGTCGGCCACGGGGGTATGGCAGCGGTGTACCGCGCCTTCGACCAGTCCCTGCCGCGTGAGGTCGCGCTCAAGCTGATGCTGCCGGGCATGGCAGACCCGGACGAAATACGCCGCCAACGCAACGAGATCGACACCCTCGCGGCACTCAACCACCACGCGCTGGTGACTCTCTTCGACGCGGGCACCGAGAAAACACCGGCAGGCGAGCGCGCGTTCCTCGTCATGGAGTTCATCGACGGGCCGAACCTACGTGAGGTGATGACGGTCCCCCTTCCGTCAGCGCAGGTCGCACACATCGGCGCCGACATCGCGGAGGCCCTGCACTACATGCACGGCCGCGGCATCGTGCACCGGGACGTCAAGCCAGCCAACATCCTGCTGGCGCATTCGGAACTTCCCGACCGGCAATTCCACGCGAAGCTCGCCGACTTCGGCATCGCCCGACTGATCGACGGCACCAGACTGACCTCGACGGGCATCATCATCGGCAGCGCGAGCTACCTGAGCCCAGAACAGGCACGAGGCAGCGAGGTGGCAGGGGCATCCGACGTCTACTCGCTCGGTCTTGTGTTGCTGGAAGCTCTGACCGGCGAGAAGGCCTTCCCCGGCAACACCATCGAGACGATCAGCGCGCGGCTGAACCGCGCGCCTACCGTGCCGGATTCACTCGGCGCGGCTTGGGCCGCGCTTGTGACGAGCATGACGGCGCTCGACGCCGGGCGCCGGCCACCGCCGATGGAGGTCGCCGTCGCCCTTCGAGGGTTTGCCAACGCGCTCCAGAGCTCGGAAGCGAGCGACGGCGCTCCCATCGGCCCGCGGGACCAGCGCAGCACCGACGATGTCGGTGACGAGACGTCGTCGCCACAGGCAACCCGGGTGTATACCGCGGTGGTGCCGGGAGCAACCGAGGTGTTGAACCGGTCAGAAGCATCGACGGAGATACCACCACGAGTGAGCAGGCAATCGCCGAGGCGCTCGGAACTGCCACCTCCTGCGCCGAAGCCCCCGATCTGGATGATCCGAAAAAAGGCTATCAGCGTAGCTATCGCTGCCGCCGTGGTCATCGCAGCGACGGTTGGTGCGGTCGCCTGGTCGAACTCCCAGTCTCCGGCCGCCCCGGCCGTCCCCTCCTATCCGGCAGTATCCGGCACGCTCGGAACACACCTTAAGCAACTCCAGGAGAGCGTGACGCCATGAGCGGTCGGAGATGTTGGACCGCACGATTTGCCACGGTGGCGTGCACGATGGCACTGGTCACCGCGGCACTCAGCGGATGTGCCCCGGTCGCGCCCGGAATCGACTCTGCCGCGGCCTCGAAGATGCAGGCATCCGTCTCCGCCGTCACACAGGCGGCCGCAGCGAACGACCCCTCGCGAGCCATCGCCGGTCTCGACACGCTCGAGGCACAGCTGAAGCAGGACACAGCATCCGGCGCGATCAATGCTGATAGAAGTGCCCGAATTCAGGCGTCGATCGACCTGGTCCGCGCCGATCTGACCGCCGCGCTGCCCACTCCGTCGCCGACCCCGACCGTGCAGACGCCGAGTCAGCAAGAAAACAAGGGCAAAGACGGAAACGACAAAAAAGGCAAGGACGGCTAGAACGATGATCGCCGAGGGGAGCACGCGCGGCGAAGTCGTTTTGGCCTAAAACTGCGCCGTACCTCGCAGCGGGCGGGGGCGGCCGTCCGGGTCCAGGATGAGGCGGCTGATCGGGGCCGCCCAGAGTCGTTGGACGGGCGAGACAGGTTCGGGAGTGTGGTGGCGCACGCGTCCGGTGGGTCGAGGCGTGCGGCGGTCAGTTCCGTACCATTGGTCGAGAACATCGGCGGCGGCGTTCCACAATTGGAGCCCAGCCGCCGGGTCGCGAAGTTGGGGATCGTTTGGATCCAGGCACAGGTGTTCGGCCCAAAGTTGGAGGCGGAGGTCGAGTGCCAACCCGTGGGACGCGTCGTTGCCGGTGGTCGTTCCAGATGATTCTCGGTTGCCGGAAGTGGTGTCGAGGACGGCGCAGGCGAGTTCGCTGTCCGTGGTCCAGGATCGACGGTTGAAGTTGTCGGAACCGCAGGTGGTCCAGGTGTCGTCGACAATGCAGATCTTTGCGTGGACGTAGATCGGAGTTCCGATGTCGTTCTCTAGGTCGAACACGCCGACCCGGTCTGGCGCGACCCGGCGCAGCAGTCTCATGGCGCGCAGTTGCCCGATTCGGCTGGGCGGCCCTGCGAGGGGCCCATCGGCGCTGGGGTAGCGGGGCACGACGGCGACTACCTTCAGTTGAGGGTTTCGATCGAGTGCCGCGGCGAGGGCGGCGGTGACCTCTGTTGACCAGAGGTACTGGTCCTCGATGTAGATCAGCGAGCGGGAGCGGGCGAATGCTTTCGCGTAGGCGCGGGCAACGCTGCGCTCCCCGGCAGGCGCGAACGGAAACGGCGGACGTTTCACAGCGTAAGTACGCAGAAGCTGCACGGCGTGAGGTCCCGCCGGTGGTGGTGGCGGCGCGGTTTCTGGGAGCGGCTTGGGGTGGCGAGGCATGCGGGCCAGACGTTGCAGCAGCATCCGGTAGGGAGTGCGTCGGTCCAGGGGATGGGGGTCGTTCCAGCGTTCAGCGAAAACCGCCAGCAAGTCCGCGACCACCGGGCCACGTAGTTCGAGGGCGGCATCGTGCCACGGGGGTCGCTTGCCGTATCGGGAATCCATGGTCAGCGCTTGCCGATCTCCCGCGTGGTCGGCGTCGTCCCGACGGCTGTGGCAGAGGTCGATGCCGCCAACGAACGCGATGTCTCGCGACGAATCGTCACGGTGGCGGATGACGAAGAATTTTTGGTGATGAGAGCCGAACAGGCGTACTCGCTGATCCAGCAGCACCTCTCCGCCGGCGTCGTTGATCTGACGGCCGAGGATCTCGTTGGATCGGCCGCTGATGGGGGATGACACGCGCGCCCCGTGGGATCTCCAAACAAGGCCTCGCACTTCCACTCCCGCACGAGCCAAGTCCGCGAGCAGATCGCCGATCGACGGTCCGTCCGCCATCAGCCGCTCGTCGGCGTCGCCACGCCAGTCGGTGAACCACACCCGGTCTCCCGCGCGCAGAG
>JBDTBD010000044.1:0-6258 GCA_039924285.1 Terrimesophilobacter sp.
TCACCAGGATGCGGTTCTTGCCCGCCGGCGCCTGCTGCACGCTGCCGAGGATGCGCACGGCCTCCTCGGAATACCAGCGGAAGAACTCGGTGGCGTACGCCATTTCGCCGCGGGCGTCGGCCAGCGATTTGCCGTTTTCGATGACGATCAGTCTGGCCAGGTCCTCACCGCGCGCGGTGAGCACATCGAAGGCCCGGCGGAGGATTTCGGCGCGCTCCCGGGGCGGCGTGGCGGCCCACCCCGGCAGCGCGGTCTCGGCGGCCGCGACCGCATCCAGCGCATCCTGCACCGAGGCGCTCGCCACAGACGTAATGGTTTCGCCGGTTGCCGGATTGATCACGTCGAAGCGCTCGCCGCTGCTCGCCTCCAGCGTTCGCCCGCCGATCATCAGGTCGTGCGAGAACCACTGCGTCAGCGCTGCTTCGTCCTCGGTTACCACGCCGCGCGTGTCTATCATTGCCGCCTCCCAGCGTCCATTAGCTTTCAGTACCGATGAGCGATCGGCACCGATGAGCGATCAGTACTTGTTCGCGATGAAGAGTTCCTGCGACGGGAACTTGGTGATCACGTGCGTGCCGTTCTCGGTCACGACGACCTCCTCCTCGATCCGGGCGGCGGAGAAGCCGTCGGATGCCGGGCAGTAGGTCTCAAGGGCGAACACCATCCCGGGCAGGATCTCCACAGGGCTGTCCAGACTGTTCAGCCGTGAGATGATCGGCCGCTCGTGCAAACCAAGACCGAGGCCGTGGCCGAACTGCAGGCCGAACGCCGCAAGCTCGCTGGCGAAGCCGAAGTCGGTCGCCTTCGGCCAGACCTTGGCGATGTCGTCGGTGCCGACACCGGGCCTGACCGTCTGGATCGCGGCATCCATCCACTCGCGCGCCTTCGTGTACGCGTCGACCTGGCTCGTGGTGGCGCTGCCGACCGCGAACGTGCGGTAGTAGCAGGTGCGGTAGCCGTTGAACGACTGGATGATGTCGAAGAACGCCTGGTCGCCCGGCCGGATGATGCGGTCGGAGAAGTTGTGCGGATGCGGGTTGCACCGCTCGCCGGAGACGGCGTTGATCGCCTCGACCTGGTCGGAACCCATCTCGTACAGCCGTTTGTTGGCCAGAGCGACGATTTCGTTCTCCCGCACGCCCGGCTTGAGTGCCTCGACGATGTCCTGGTACACCCCGTCGACCATGGCCGCGGCCTGGTTCAGGAGCATGATTTCGTCCATCGACTTGATCTGCCGCGCGTCGAGCATGTGCTGCTGGGCGTCGACGACGGTGAGTCCCTGGCGTTGCATCTCGAAGAGGAATGGCGGCTCGATGATGTCCACGCCGACGGGGGAGTTCGCGACGCCGGCGGCCGTCAAGAGCGATTTGATCTCGTTCACGGCCGAGCGCATCAGCCCGGCATCGGGTGCGATCGCGCCACGCATGCCGAGCATCCCGGGGTGCACGTGGTCCTGCTGCAGCCAGGGTGAGTAGAGCTGGCGATGCTTCACCGCGGAGCCGAAGTCCCACAGGTGCGGCTCATCGGTGCGGGTCAGGAGCGCGTACCGCGTCATCTTGTCGCCGAGCGCACCCCCGATCCAGGTCTGCGTCGTGTAACGGATGTTGTAGAAGTCGAAGAGCAGAAACGCGCCGCACTCGCTGGCGTCCAGCGCCGCCTGCGCGCGGGCGATGCGATAGTCCCGCAGCCGCTCGAAATTGACACGCTCCTCGAAGTCGACACCCATGTGCCCTGGAGCTCCGAGCGGGCGGAGCGGCATAGCAGGTCTGCCGACACCGACGTTCGGGAGCTGGGCCACAGTCGGGCGAATCAGATCAGTCATTCCGATACCTCCAGCCCGCTTTTCACGGGCGTATCTTCCGCGGCAATCTCATATCCGGATCGACGAGCTTGTTCGAGGATCAGGGTCGCGAAGTCTTGACTCGTGTGGCCTGCACCGATCGCCGAGGCGACGAGCTGCCCGGTCGCGGAGGCGATCGGCATCGGAACGCCGAGTTTGCGCCCGGCTTCCAGACCCAACTCGATGTCCTTGTTCAGGAGGATATTGGTGAAGGTCGGCGTGAAGTCGAGGTTCACCAGGGCGGGGGATTTGTAGCGGCTGAACACGGATCCCATCACCGAGTCGTTGAGGAATTCGAGGAACGCCGCACGGCTGACCCCTCCGCGTTCGGCCAGCACTGTGATCTCTGCGAGGGATTGGATCACCACGCCGAGAAACACGTTGTGGGCTATCTTCACCAGGCGGGCCACCTCGCCATCGCCGACATAGGTGACGCCGCGGCCGAACAGGTTCAGCAAGCTCTCGACCTCATCGAACGCGGCGCGCGGGCCGGAGACGGCGACGGTGAGTTTCCCGGCCGCGATCACTGATGGATTGCCGCTGACCGGAGCGGCCAGCAGCGCGGTGCCGCGTTCGGCCGCTGCCGCCCTGGTCTGCGCGGATGCCTCCTGGGACACCGTGGAAGAGTCGATCAGGATCCGTGGGGCGAGACCGTCGGCGGTGAACAGACCGCCATCGCCGACGGTGACCGCCACGAGATCCTTCGGAGCCGACACCATGCTGAACACGACGTCACGATCGGCCAGATCGACCGGGCGGTCGACGACCTTGGCGCCCAAAGACTCCAGCGCCTCGGCCTTCGACCTTGTGCGGTTGTACACGCTCACATCGTGACCGGCCTCGAGCAGGCGCGTTGCCAGCGCCGCACCCATCCGGCCGATTCCGATCCAGCCGATTTTCACCGTATCCGGCATCGCTTGCTCCTTCACTACTTTCTTTATGCTTGCAACTGAGTGGTGACGGGCTGCCCGAGCACGCTGGCGAGCACCGCCGAGATCGCATGGAGCTCCGCGTCGGCATCCGTGGTGGCACGCCAGGCGACGAAACCGTCCGGCCGCACGAGTACGGCGCCGGTGGCGGTGATCCCGTAGCTCTCGGCGAAGCCGCCCTCCGGGTCCATCGTGGCATCCACGGTGTAGAGGTCGAGTCCGACCGACAGGTCGCGCGCGGCCGCTTCGCCCGATTCACGCCAGGCCTGGGCGCCTTGTGACGTGAACAGCACAAAGTTGCGGTGGAACAGGTCCAGGGTGGACACTTTCTGACCGTCTTTGAGGAGTTCGTAGTGCGGCGCGCGGGATCCAGGCAGGCCCCGCAGTTCCCGCGGGTTGCCTTGGATGGCCCCGTCGTCGTCCGCGTCGGCAATGACCGCGGAGGACCGGTAGCGGTACCCAAGGTCGATGCTGTCGTCGGGAACGACTGCCTCGATGCCGTCCGCGGCGCGGAACGGAGCTGCCCGCATCACGTACCGCGAATAGCCCTGCTCCACGGTGAATGCTGCGACCGGCTTGCGCTCGGCCTCGTAAGTGGCCAACAGCTCGTCACCCGCCTGTCCGTCCAGCACCGCGGCGAGTTTCCAGGCCAGGTTGTGGGCGTCGTGGATGCCGGTGTTTCCGCCGTATCCGCCGTACGGCGGCATTTCGTGCGCGGCGTCACCGACGAGGAAGGTGCGCCCGTGCCGGAACTTGTCCGCCGTCACGGCGGTGGCTTCCCACTTCATGACGTTGTCGATTTCCACCGGTAGGTCGTCGACGCCCAGCCCGGCGCGGACCAACTCGATGCACTTGTCGTCGTCGAGTCCGGTCCACAGGTCGCTGTTCGGATGCTGCGGGTCGCCGAGGCCGTGCACGGCCAGGAATCCAGACTTGTAGGGCTTCTCGATGCGGAAGAATCCCTGCAGCACCGGATTGACGACCATGACGACGCTGAGGTTGCGCTCCTTCAGGAGCGGTTCGACGTCGGCGCGGAAGTAGATCGTGATGCTCTTGGAGATCACACCATGGCCGCTCCGGCCTACGCCCAGTTGCGTCCGGAGGGTGCTGTGCGGCCCATCGGCGGCCACCAGGTATTTGGCGTGGACGCTGGATTCCTCCGAGGTGGCCCGATCGCGCACGATCGCGGTGACCCCGTTTTCATCCTCCAGGACGCTGACCAGTTCCGTTCCGAACAGCACTTCGGCGCCCAGCTCAACGGCCCGGGCCTGCAGCACCGGCTCCACGGCGATTTGGGTGACGAAGATGCGCTCGGACGGGCTCAGGTCGCGAACTCCGTCGTTGACCCTGGTCATGTACCAGGCGATTTCTTTGCCTGCCATCGTCTCGACCGCCATGATCGCGCCGTCGGGTTCAAACTGTTCGAACGATCTGGTGCGCATGGTCTCTTCGACGTCGGCGCTGCGGAATATCTCCATCGAGCGTTGCAGCATGAGTGCGGCGCGTGGGTGGATGGCCGCCCCGGAATGCTTCTCGATGACTAGGCTCTTCACGCCCTGCTTGCCGAGGAGCACAGCCATGGTCATGCCGACCAGGCTGCCTCCGACGACTAACACCGGAACATCATAGTTTTTCATGTTTCTTTACTCACTTCTTCGTGTCTCAGAAATCCGTGCCGTGGCCTACATCGCCAGGATTGCGTCGTAGGCGCCGAAGACTTCGGCCTTCAGGTCCCCAGCCTTCGGGTTGGTCCAGTCGTGCATCCAGTGCGATACCAGCGGCATCCAGGTGATCGGTACGACGCCCGCCTGATACATGCGGTCCTGGCCATACCGGTGCGCGTCGACCGTCGCATCTCCTGCGGCGTCGATGAGGCCGTACACCTCGTATCCGTCTTGCACGCCGTGCAACGCGGTGAAGGCGAAGCACATGCTGGTCCACAGCCCTGACACGATCAGCTTCTTGCGTCCGGTGGCCTTCACGGCGGCGGCCACCGCGTCGTCTTCGAGGGCGTCGAAGCTTTGTCCAGAGCGCTCGAGCACTTTCTCATTCGGGAACTGCTGGGTGAGCTGGCCCACGAACGGACCGTTGCCACCTTCCCAGATCGAACTCATCACGACCGGAACACCCAGGATCCGCGCGGCCTTCACCGTCGCGACAACGCTGGTGTTGATCGCGTCGCGGTCGCCGGAACCGATCCCGGCGAACATTGCGCGTTGAAAGTCGACCAGGAGAACCACACTGTTGTCGGCAGTGATCGGGTCGAGTATTGCATTCGTCATTTGAACTCCAACTCCGAGGGTTGCATCGCAGCCGTCTTTGGCTGCGATCGATTGCAATCATCCCGCGAACGTGCGGCGCGGTCAAGCGATTCGTCCAATTCGCCCATAACCGCCCACACCAGGTTGTACTCTCGGGTCATGTCGAAGCGAGCCACGATAGCGGAAGTCGCTGATTTGGCCGGCGTGCACAAGGCCACCGTGTCCAGGGCGCTCAACCCCGGCACGGCGCACTATGTCAACGCGGCAACGGCCAAGAAGGTGCAGCGCGCAGCCAAACAGCTCGGGTACATCCCCAACATCATGGCGCGTGGGTTGCGCACGAGTCTGTCGATGACGATCGGGGTCATCGTGCCCGACCTGGAGAACCCGATCTTCCCGCCCATCATGCGCGGTATCGAGAACTACCTCTCACCGCGCGGCTACACCGCGCTGCTGGCCAACACGGACGGCCGCGAATCGCTGGAGCGAGCGGCCTTCGATTCGCTGCTGCAGCGCAGGGTGGACGGCTTCGTGATGGCAACGGGGCTCACAGAACACCCGCTGCTGGCGGATGCGTACGCGCGCGGTATCCCGGCGGTGATGCTCAACCGCGGAGCCGTCGGTGTGCCGTATCCGCTGGTCACCGGGGCCGACGGCGCCGGGATTTCCGCGGCGGTGAACCACTTGGTGGGGCTGGGCCATCGCGACCTCCTGCACGTGGCCGGCCCAGGAAACTTCACCACCAGCCTGGCCCGATCCGATGCGTTCACCGCCGCGTGCGCCACGCACCGGTCGGTGAAACATCGCGTGGTCACTGCTCAGGCCTTGAGCGTGGCGGCCGGAGAATCCACCATGGACACGATTCTCGCCAACGGCCAGGCATACCCCACCGCGATCGTGGCAGGCAATGATCTGCTGGCCATCGGCATCCTGCACTCGCTGCGCGAACACGGCCTCGACTGCCCCCGCGACGTGTCAGTCATCGGCTTCAATGACATGCCATTCGCCGAAGACATCCAACCGCCACTGACGACGGTTCATGTTCCACACCGCGAGCTGGGTGCCGAGGCGGCCCGGCTGCTGCTCAACGCCATCCAAGAAGGCAAGCAGGAGCCGCTCACCGTGACGTTGCCGGTCTCCCTGATCGTGCGCGGATCCACGGCGAAACCGAAATCGCGCTGACACAACTCGTCGCGTGGGCCGACCGGTCTGACCGGCCTGCCCACGC
>JBDTBD010000045.1:0-15818 GCA_039924285.1 Terrimesophilobacter sp.
TCTTGATCGTCATCCACGGCCTGCTCAACACCTTCGGGGTCTCGCTGGTGAGCATCCTCTCCAACGTGTCCGCCTGGTGGCACATTGTGGGCGTCTTGATCATCGTGGCAGTGCTGTGGCTCATGCCGACGAGTCACCAGTCCTTCAGCTGGACGATGACCGGCTGGTACAACGACACCGGCTGGTCCTTCACGCCGTACGTGTTCCTCATGGGCCTGCTCATGGCGCAATACACCTACACCGGATACGACGCTTCCGCACACGTGGCGGAAGAGACCAAGGGCGCTGCACTGGCCGCCCCCAAGGGCATCGTGATGAGCGTCGTGATCTCCATCATCGGCGGCTGGATCCTGCTGTTCTCGATCACGGCCGCCATCCAGGACAGCACGGCCAAGGGAATGGCGAAGCTGCTGGCGAGCCCCACCGGGCTCCCCCCGGCGCAGATTTTTCTTGACGCACTGAACAATCCGGTGATGGCCAAATTCCTGCTGTTCATCGTCTGCGGGGCGCAATTCTTCTGCGGCATGGCCTCCGTCACCGCCAACTCGAGGATGAGCTTCGCCTTTTCCCGCGACGGCGCGCTGCCGGGGTCCAAGATCTGGGCCAAGGTCAACCCGCGCACCGGCAGCCCGACGAATTCCATCTGGTTGTGCGTCGGTTGCTCGATCGTGCTGGTGATCCCGGCACTGTTCAACACCACGGCCTATCTGGCAGTCACCTCGGTGGCGGTGATCGGGCTCTACATCGCCTACGTCACACCGGTGTTCCTCCGCCGCCTCAATAAGGACTTCGAACACGGCCCGTGGCACCTGGGCAAGTGGAGCGCACCGATCGGGTGGATCGCAGTGATCTGGGTGATCTTCATCTGCATTTTGTTCATCCTGCCGCCGGTGGCCCCCATCACCATCGACACGTTCAACTACTCACCGATCGCCGTCATCACCGTCGCGCTGCTCGCGACGATCCTCTGGCTCACCAAGGGCCGTAAGCACTTCATGACGAAAGACGAAACCGAGCACCTCACGGTCGACGATCCAGACAAACTGCTGCGCTGACATTCAGGAATTCGAGCACAACGATGGTACGCACACGGCTGGTCAACGTCGTTCTGCACCCGGTTCGAGACCACATGGCCTTCGAATCGTGTGTCGAGCAGTTGGGATCGGCGATCCAGCTCGGCATTTTCGAGACCGGGACGATGCTCCCGCCGGAGCGCGTGCTGTCCGAAAAGCTGAACGTCTCCCGTGCGACGGTGCGCGAGGCGATCGGCGCGTTGCGGACGGCGGGCTTCGTGCGCACTACCAGGGGCCGGGGCGGCGGCTCGGTCGTGGAGGCGGTGCATCCGGCCCGGATGCCAGACCAAGCCGACAACAGCGACCGGGCCAGCGAAATTACCGACACCGTGATCTTCCGCCGGATCATCGAGCCGGGTGCCTGTTTCCTGGCTGCCAGTTCGAACCTGAGTGACGAGACCCGCACGCTCCTGCGCGACTGCCTGGCGGAGGTGGACGCGGCCTCGAACCCGACGGACTACCGGCAAGCAGATGCGCGCCTGCACCTGGCCATCGCCTCGGCGTGTGGGTCGGATGAACTCTCCAAGGCCTGCAGCATGGTCCAGACCAAGATCCACCAGTTTCTGGATGAGATCCCATTCCTGCAAAAGAACATTGTGAACTCCGAACGACAACACCGAAAGATAGTGAAATCCATCCTCGAAGGGGATGCCGATACCGCGCGATTCGTCATGGAAGAGCATTGCGACGCAACGGCAGCACTCCTGAAAGGTCTACTGAAATGAGCAGTTCCGACATGAGCAGTTCCGAAACAAGCGGTTCCAACGCCGGCAGCACCGGCGCGATCATCGCATCGCCCCACCCTCGCAACGACAGGATGCTGACCGTGGCGCAATTGAAATCCACTATCGCCGCGGGGGACATAGACACGGTCATCCTCGCGTTCACGGACATGCAGGGCAGGTTGCAGGGCAAGCTTGTGCACGCGCAGTTCTTCCTCGACTCCGTGCTCGCCCACGGTACAGAGGGATGCAATTACCTGCTGGCCGTCGACACCGAGATGAACACCGTTGCCGGCTACGACATCACCTCGTGGGACAAGGGCTACGGAGACATGATCTTCGACCTGGACCTGGACACCATCCGCAGGCTCCCGTACCGGCCGGGCAGCGTCATGATCCAGTGCGACCTCAGCACGACCGACGGCACACCCGTCGCGGTCTCCCCCCGTGCCATGCTGCGCAAACAGGTCGAAAAAGCAGCGTCGCTCGGATGGAAAGCCCTTGCGGGCACCGAACTCGAATTCATGATCTACAACACTTCCTACGAAGACGCGTGGAAGCAGAGCTATCGAGACCTCGTGCCGGCCAACCAATACAACGTCGACTACTCGATCCTCGGCTCGTCCCGAGTGGAGCCGCTGCTGCGCAGCATCCGCAACATGATGTACGACGCCGGCATGACCGTTGAATCGGCCAAAGGAGAGTGTAATCTCGGCCAGCACGAGATCGCGTTCAAGTACGACGACGTGATCACGACGGCCGACAACCACAGCGTGTACAAGACCGGCGCCAAAGACATCGCACAGCAAGCGGGCCAGTCCATCACCTTTATGGCCAAGCCGAACCAGCACGAAGGCAGTTCCTGTCACGTGCACATGTCCCTCCGCTCACTGGACGGCGGGCTCCTCTTCTGGGACACGGCCTCCGGCGGCCGCACGCCCCTCTACGACCACTTCATCGCCGGTGTGCTCAAGACCTTGAGCGAGTTCACCCTGTTCTACGCCCCCAACATCAACTCGTACAAACGGTTCGTGGAGGGATCCTTCGCCCCGACTGCCGTGGCCTGGGGGCAGGACAATCGCACGTGCGCGGTGCGCCTGGTCGGGCATGGCGCGAGCGCGCGGATGGAAAACCGTCTTCCCGGCGGCGACGTCAACCCGTACCTCGCCCTGTCGGCGATGCTCGCGGGCGGTCTTTACGGCATCGAGCACGAACTTCCACTCGAGCCGGAAACCGTCGGCAACGCGTACACGTCGGGAGCGCACCGAGTCCCCTCCACCCTGCGCCAGGCCCGCGAGGCGTTCGCCAACTCTCAGATCGCGCGTGAGGTGTTCGGCGCCGACGTCGTCAAGCATTACGTTCACTATGCGGATGTCGAAATTGCCGCGTTCGACGCCGCCGTCACCGATTGGGAACTCCACCGCGGGTTCGAAAGGCTCTAAACCGTTATGAAATTTGCCGAGTCCCGCTATAGCGCGGGGGGAACATACTCCGTCATCAATCCGTCTACCGCGACAGTCGTCACCGATGTGCACCTCGCGGATGTGCACGAGACAGACGCTGCCATCGAACGCGCGCACCGTGCATTTTCGACCTGGCGTGCGGTAGCCCCCGGCGACCGCGCCCGCATTCTGCGCGCGTTCGCCGCAACCATCGATTCGCACATCGAGGAGCTCGCGCAGCTTGAGGTAATCGGCGCCGGCCACACGATCGGCAACGCGCGCTGGGAGGCGGGCAACGTTCGCGACGTGCTCAACTATTACTCGGCCGCCCCGGAACGCCATTTCGGCAAGCAGATCCCGGTTGCCGGCGGCATCGACGTCACTTTCCACGAGCCGCTCGGCGTCGTCGGCCTCATCGTGCCATGGAACTTTCCGATGCCGATCGCCGGCTGGGGGTTCGGTCCGGCGCTCGCGGCGGGAAATACCGTCGTGTTGAAACCCGCAGAGCTCACCCCACTCACCGCGATGCGCATAGCCGAACTGGCGCTGGAAGCGGGCCTGCCGGAAGACGTGCTCACGGTCATCCCGGGCAAAGGCACCGTCGTCGGCAACCGGTTCGTCACTCACCCGCTCGTGCGCAAGGTCGGTTTCACCGGGTCGACGTCGGTGGGCAAGTCGATCATGCGCGGCTGCGCGGACCAGGTCAAACGGGTGACACTCGAACTCGGCGGCAAGGGCTCGAACATCATCTTCGACGACGCGGACCTCGAGTTGGCTGCGGCATCCGCTCCGTCCGGCGCCTTCGACAACGCCGGACAGGACTGCTGTGCCCGCTCGCGCATCCTCGTCCAACAGAGCGTGTACGACCGCTTCCTCGAACTGCTGGAACCCGCGGTCAAGGCGGTCAAGGTCATGGACCCGGTCTCACCGGAATCGGAAATGGGTCCTCTGGTTTCAGCCAAACAACGCGACTCCGTGGCCGGCTACCTCGAGGGGGCCGACATTGCCTACTGTGGGTCGACCGTCGAGGGCAGTGAAGGATTCTGGTTGGCGCCCACCGTCGTTCTTCCCGTCGACGCGAGTGATCCGGTGTGGCGGGACGAGCTGTTCGGACCGGTCGTGGCCGTCATGTCCTTCACCGATGAAGCGGATGCGATCGCCAAGGCCAACGACACAGACTACGGTTTGGCCGGGTCGATTTTCACGTCCAACATCGGCCGAGCCCTCCGCGTCGCCCGGGGAGTGGAGACGGGCAACCTGTCGGTCAACTCGCACTCCTCGGTGCGGTACTGGACGCCGTTCGGCGGATTCAAACAGTCCGGTCTTGGCCGGGAACTCGGCCCGGATGCCCCCAACTCGTTCAGCGAGGTCAAGAACGTGTTCATTTCAACGGAAAGGTAACAGCACACACCATGAGCGGAAGACTCGAAGGAAAGATCGCCGTGATCACGGGCGGATGCTCCGGGATCGGGCTGGCTACGGCGAACAAGTTCACCGCGGAGGGCGCGACGGTGGTGATCGGCGACCTCGACGAGACCAACGGCCCGCGGATCGCCCAGGAACTGAACGGATCCTTCGTGCGCACGAACGTTGCCGTCGAAGCCGACGTCAACGCGTTGTTCGCCCTCGCCAAGTCCACCTACGGTCGGGTGGATGTCGCCTTCAACAACGCCGGGATTTCCCCCGCCGACGACGACTCGATCTTGAAAACCGGCATTGAGGCGTGGAACAAGGTGCAGCAGGTGAACCTCACGAGCGTGTACCTGTGCTGCAAGGCGGCGCTGCCATACATGCTGGAGCAGGGCAAAGGCTCAATCATCAACACGGCATCGTTCGTGGCGATCATGGGTGCGGCTACCTCGCAGATCTCGTACACCGCATCCAAGGGCGGGGTGCTGGCGATGACCCGAGAACTCGGCGTGCAGTTCGCGAAGAAGGGCATCCGGGTCAACTCCCTGTGCCCCGGCCCGGTGAACACCCCGCTGCTTCAGGAACTCTTCGCCAAGGATCCGGAGCGGGCAGCACGGCGGCTCATCCACATACCGATGGGACGCTTCGCCGAACCTGAAGAGATCGCCAACGCGGTGGCGTTCCTCGCCAGCGACGAGTCGAGCTTCATCACGGCCACCGACTTCCTCGTAGACGGCGGCCTGTCCAACGCGTATGTCACCTCGCTGGAGGCCGACTTTGAGTAGCGCTGAGGCCCAGACGCCCCCCGTCATCGGTATCAGCACCTACCGGCAGAACGCCGCGTGGTCTTCCTGGGTGGAAACCCCGGCAGACCTGCTGCCGTCGGCGTACGCGGAATCCGTTACCGCCACCGGCGGCGTGCCCCTGCTCATCCCGCCGGTGGACTCCCCCGCTGCGGCGGAGGCACTCGTGTCCCGCCTCGACGGGCTCATCCTCTCCGGGGGCTCCGACGTGAGCCCGGCCCTGTATCGGCAAGAACCCCACCCGAGTGTGACCCGGTGGCAAGATGACCGCGATGCTTCCGAAATGTGGCTGCTCGACGCGGCGATGTTCCGGCAACTGCCCGTGCTCGGCATTTGCCGCGGCATGCAGGTGATGGCGGTTCACGCCGGCGGCGCGCTGGTACAGCACTTACCGGACGCGGTCGGCAACACGAATCACTCCGGTGCCGGCAGTGAATACGGCTCCACCGCGGTGACGATCGAGGCCGGGCACCGCATCTCAGCGCTGACCGACCCGGACCTCGTCGTCGCCTGCCACCATCACCAGGCAGTCGCATCGCATCCTGGATTCGTGGCCACCGCGCACAGCAGCGACGGCACGCTGGAGGCGATGGAGTCGCAGAGCGAACGTTTCGAGGTGGCGGTGCAATGGCACCCGGAAACCACCGCAGACAAGGGGCTTTTCGTGGGGTTGATTGCTGCGGCTGCCTCGTATAGTTCTCTGCACGACGCCTCGTGAAGTGGTACAGCAATCCAGCCGCACGTGATTTCGAGACGACTGAGGATGTGCGCGAGCTCGCCGCGTTCCACGCGAGCCTCCCGCAGTACGCGCCTACCCCTCTGACCGAATGTGCGCTGCTGGCCGAGGAACTCGGCGTTGCGAAGGTGTACGTCAAAGACGAATCCGCACGAATGGGTATGCCATCGTTCAAGATTCTGGGAGCTTCGTGGGCGGTGTTCCGAGTACTGTCGGCACGGTTGGCTGCGCAGCAGCCGGATGTGCAACAGCCGACGACACTGGCCCAGCTGAAAGAGCGATTGGCTGCCGGAACACAGGCACGGTTGGTGGCGGCCACGGACGGCAACCACGGGCGCGCCGTCGCCCACATGGCGAACCTGCTCGGACTGCCCGCGGCCATCTTCGTTCCGAGCGGCGTGAGCGGTGCGGCAGTGACGGCTATCGAGAGCGAAAACGCCACGGTGACACGGATCGAGGGTCCGTACGATGAGGCCGTGGCGGCAGCGAAGGAGGCCGGTGCCCAGCCGCACTCCCTCCTGATCCAGGACACGGCCTGGCCCGGATACACGGAGGTGCCGGGCTGGATCGTGGAAGGCTACTCGAGCCTGTACGGGGAAATCGACGCTCAACTGGCCGACGCCGGCACAGTGCCTGACGTCGTCGTCACTCCGGTCGGTGTCGGCTCGCTGATTCTGGCTTCCGTCGTGCATTCGCGATCGCGCGGCGCCGCACACCCGAGCCTGCTCAGCGTCGAACCAGAAACTGCCGCCTGTGTCCTCGCCTCGCTGCATTCCGGCCAGCTGATGACGGTGCCCACAGTGGTTTCCAGCATGAACGGGCTCAACTGCGGTACACCGTCCACTGTGGCCTGGCCGATTCTGCTGGCCGGGATCGACGCCGCTGTAGCGGTCTCGGAGGAGCAGACAGCTCGGGCGGTGCGGGATCTCGAACGACTCGGTTTCGACTCTGGCCCGTGCGGTGCGGCATCCTTGGCCGGAATCCGGGTGGCGCTCGCGTCGCCGGAGTCGCGCGCCAGGATGGGGGTCACCGCGGCATCGACGATCGTGCTTGTGAGCACCGAGAGCAGGGCAGCGAACCCTCTGCCCACTGCCACGCCCCCAGGAGACGAGTAATAATCCCGTAGTATCGCGTCATCGAAATCGGGAATACGCCGCAGTTGTATGCACTTGCATAGAGTTATGACTACAAAAACAATCCAGACCCGGCCGCAGTACACCCAAGGAACTTGGAAGATCGATCCAGCCCACAGCAAGATCTCCTTCACGGTCAAGCACCTCATGATCAGCAAGGTGCGCGGCACGTTCGACACCGCCGACGTGACAATCGTCACTGCCGAAGACCCGCACGACAGCACCATTGAGGCTGTCATCGACGTTGCCTCGGTCAACACCGGCCAGCCCGATCGCGACAACCACCTCCGCACGAGCGACTTTTTCCTCGTCGAGAAGTTCCCGACGATGACCTTCCGCTCCACCAGCCTCCACGCCGACGGGGACGACTTCACGGTCGAGGGCGACCTCACTCTTCGCGGAGTCACCAAACCCGTGACGTTGAAGGGCGAACTCGGAGGCGTCATCACCGACCCGTACGGACTCACCAGGGCCGGTGCGACCGCCACCACGACAATCAACCGCCTGGAATTCGGCGTCAGCTGGAACGCTGCGATCGAGGCTGGCGGCATGACCCTCGGCGACAACGTGAAGATCGAGATCGACATCGAAGTGGTGTTGCAAAAGTAGCATCGTTCGCACTTCCGAGACGCGAGCGGAACACGCGTATATGCTGGGATTCGGGTGCGTCGCCGGTAGCGCGGCGCCCCGATCCGGAAGGTTCCCATGAGCGATTTGACTCCGTTCCCGTCTGGAGCTTCGCTCAGCTATGGGGATCCGGGTAGTCCGCTCGTCGTCCTGCTGCACGACTGGTACGGCAGGCTGCCTTGGTTGCTGCCGTACGCGGAAGGGCTCGCACGCCGCGGTTTCCGCGTCGTCGTGCCAGATCTCTTCAACGGAGAGACAACCACCGACCCCGCCGAAGCCGCCCACCTTTTGGGCGCCCTCGACTTGCGGACCGCGCTCGCCCACATTGACGACACCATCCTCATGGCCCGCGAGCAGGGCTCGCCTCGGGTTGGGGTCATCGGCTTTTCGATGGGCGGCTGGTTGACTCTGCTGCACGCGCAGGGTGGCTCAGCGGATGCCGTCGTGGCGTACTACGCGAGCCTGCGCGCCAGCGAACAGGGTCTGATCCCCTGTCCGGTGTTGCTCCAGCTCGCCGAAGTGGACGAGTGGGCCGAGACCGAAGACCCGGATTCGTTCGTCGACCGTGCGAAGGATCACGGCACCCCGATCACCCAGTTCACTTACTCCGGAACGCGGCATTCGTTCGCGAACGCCGACCTTCCGGATCGCGTGGACACTCGCGCAGCCGCGTTGGCATTCGCCCGCACCGTGAGCTTCCTCGAGGAGTACCTGCTCGACTGAGTCGTTTGAGCTACTGGCGCACATCCCACAGGTGGTGCATCGGATCATGCGCAGAATAGAGCGCAAGGGAGGCCACGGTGAACGTGGCGCCGTCGCCTCGGCGACCGGTGCGCGACCAGGCGGCCTCCGGCACCGACTCGAGCACGTCGGCATACTCCTCGGCGGCCTGCAGCAGCTCGGCCGCCACCCGGGCCGGCTCCTGCTCACCGTATCGCTCCGACACCGCGAGCGCGTCGCCGTCCCAACTGGGAAAGGTCGGGTCGTCGCCCTGGAGCATCAGGGCAACCCGGTACCGAAACAAACGCAGCACATCGCGCACGTGCGCCGCGTACTCTACGGCAGACCAGACGCCCGGGTTCGGCCGCACCGCGACATCTGCTCGGTGCAAAACCGTCGGCCACTGTGCGGCGTTCTCGCGGATCGCTCCGGCCACCTCGGTCTGCGCGAAAGTGCTGGCGTCAAACCCGCACTGCGAGCACGGGCGACGAAGCACCCAGGTCCAGTCTTTGGTATCGGGAACAATGGGCATGCTTCCATGATGCCCTGGTTCGTGCAACGGCTAGGTTGATGGCGTGCCGACAACCCGCAATCACGCTTCCTTTAAAGCCGGCGAGGCGCACCTACTAGCTCGATCGTGGCTGGCGTTGGCGGCAGCGGGGGCTGGAATCGTGCACCTCGCTCTAGCCTGGGCCGCGGCCAACCGGCTCCTCGACACCCAGCCGGTTGCCGGTGGCGCGCTCGCCGGGGTGCTCGCCCTCGTCGGGATCGCCGAGGTGGCCTGGGGGCTGACCGCGCTGGTCCTTGACCGCGTGGCCTTTCCCCGGCTGGCTCGCGGAGCCGCCTTGGCACCGGTTGCGGCCTGGGCGCTGGTGCTGGTCGGCGGCGCGGCCACTGGAGGTCTCGCGCTCCCGTTCCTGGCGATGGGGACAGCCACGATGTTCGACCTGTTCATTGCCGGCAGCCTCAGCGTGCACCTACGCGGCAAGCGACGAAAGTCGTCCCACCGCCCCCGCTACGGCATTGCATCGACGCGCGGCGCAGTACTGCTGAGCCTCGTTGCGGCGGGACTGGCGGTTTCTGCTCTAGTTACCCCGGCATTTTCCGAGACGGTGTCGTGGAGCCAGCAGGCGCCACCCTCTCAGCCAATTACCTCCGAACACGGTTCACACTAGGGTAGAGTTCGGCTGAACATTCCCCCCGAGAACCGAGCCAGAGTGTCGACAATCTTCCCGTTTTCTCAGGCGCTTCGGGAACGCACCTTGAAAACCCGCAAGGCAGTTGGCAGCGGTCCGTTCATGCGTGACTTGATGCGAGGCAGCGGTACGCAGGACGACTATACGGCGCTCCTGGTGCAGCACTATTTTGTCTATGCCGCGCTGGAGGGTGCTGCGGAGCGGATGAAGACCGATCCGGTTGCCGGTCCCTTTATTACTCCCGCCCTCACCCGGGTCCCGGCCCTCACCCGCGACCTGCGGTACCTGCTGGGCGACAACTGGCGCGCGAAGATCACCCCTCTGGCCTCCACCAGCCACTACGTGCACCGAATCGACACGGTCGCTGCCACTTGGAATGCCGGTTTCATCGCCCACCACTACGCTCGTTACCTCGGCGACCTCTCCGATGGGCACATCATCCGCACGCTGGTGCAACGCCAGTTCGGCTTCGACGACGAGGGTGTCGAGTTCTATCTCTTCGACAAGATTTTGCGCCCCAAGTCGTTCAAAGAGGCGTACTGGGCACGGCTGGATGCGATGGGCTGGAGCGCCGAAGACCGCCAGCGCATTGTCGACGAGGTTTTGCTCGCCTACCGGTACGCCACCGAGGTGCTCGGCGAACTCGAGTCGGTCAAGGCCGACTCGCACTAGCCCATCTCACGGAGTTTCTGTTCTGCTGGAGCATCCTGACCGAAGACCAGGCACCCAAGTGTCAGTTTCTCCTTGAAACGGGTTGAGGACGGACTCGAGAGGGAGGTCGGCCCGGAATCCAGACGGAGGTCCGCCCGGACTCGGGTGCCTCTTCAGCCGGCTACGCAGGCACCGTTCCGGCGGAAATACCGGGGATCGCCTGAGCCAGCGTCATGAACCGCCGCACGTTGTCGTCCACGATGATGTCGCTCGGCCGCAGCGCCCGCGTGAGATAGAGACCGTCCAACTGTGAAATCCGGCTGAGGGCCACGTAGGTCTGCCCCGGGGCGAACGAACGCTGACCGAGGTCGACGATGGCTCGGTCGTAGGTCTTGCCCTGAGACTTGTGGATGGTGACCGCCCAGGCAAGCCGCAGCGGGAACTGGGTGAACTCGGCCACGATATCGCGGGTGAGCTTCTTGGTCGCAGTCGTGTAGGAATACTTGAACTTCTCCCACACCGCCGGCTGCACCTCGTGCACCTCGCCGTCCACCTCCACGAACACCGTAGAGGCGATCTTCACCACCGTGCCGACAGTGCCGTTCACCCAGCGCTGATCCGGGTCGTTGCGCAGGAACATCACCCGGGCGCCCACCTTGAGCTCAAGCGATTCGTCTGCGGGGTACTGGCGACCGCCAAAGTCGCCGCTGATCTCTGCCTTCGCCGTGCGGACGCGACCGGGCAGCTTCGAAAGCTCGCGCGCGTTGATGCTGGCGACGGTGTCGTTCCGGGTGGCCAGGGTGATCGCACCGGTGATGGGTGCCGGCCGGGCACCGGTGGCGTTGAGGCGACCGGCGATCTCGGCCGTCACCTGGCCGTGTCGCACCGCGTTCAGCATGAACTTGAACTCTTCCTCGTGTTGGCGGTGGATGACGTTGAGTTCGAAAATGCGCAGTTGCGTATCGCTCCACACCTTCGCGTCGAAGAACCACATCGACCGGTACTGATCGGCGAAGTAGGCGCGCTCGTCGGCGTCTCCGGGAACCGGGGCCAGTTGATAGGGGTCACCGAACATCACCACCTGCACTCCGCCGAACGCCTCGTCGGGTCGTTGCCGCGCCTGCCGCAGGCTGCGATCGACGGCGTCGAGCAGGTCCGCGTTCACCATGGAGATCTCGTCGATGACGAGAGTGTCGATGGTGTTCAACAGCTTCTTGAGACGGCCGTCCTGCTCGATCTTTTGCCCTGCGATGACGCCAATCGGTAGCCGGAACAGGGAATGAACCGTTTGGCCGCCGACGTTGAGCGCCGCCACACCGGTGGGCGCGCAAATGACGACCTGTTTGGACGTATTCCAGGACAGGTGGTTCAGTAGCGTTGATTTGCCCGTGCCGGCGCGGCCGGTCACGAAAATGTGCTCGCGGGTGCCCTCGATGGTCTCGTACACCGCCGCCTGTTCGGCGGAGAGCTGGAATTGAACCACAGACATCCTTCGGGCGCTCTGGACTGGCTCTCCAATCTACCCGCTGCCTCGCTGAAGGATGCGCAGAGTGACCCGGCTTAGGATGATGCAATGACGCGGGTGGCTGGGGAGGAGACAACAGACTCCCGCCGCCGCTTCCTCGTCACCTGGCTTTTGCTGGTCGGTCTGACCATCGCCGCCTTCGCCGGCACCGTCGCCATCCTCAACTCGACTCTCTACAGCGCCAGCGGATTCGTCAGCTCCTATCTGAACACCCTGGCCCGTCACGACGTGAGCGCGGCACTGGCCACTCCCGGCGTGACCCGGCCGGAGTCGGGCGTGGATGACCTCCTCGTGCCCGCCGCGCTCGGCCCGCTCGACGACATCAAATTGGAGCGCGACACCGTGAGCAGCGACGGCGTCCACCTCCTCGCTTACAGCTACACCTTCACGGGAAAGCGGGAGCTGTCGCAGTTCGCCGTGACACCGGCAGGAGTTCACCTCGGATTCTTCTCATCGTGGCGATTCCGGGACTCGCCGATGGGCGTCCTCACCGTCACGCCGCAGCATGCCGCATCGTTCACCGCGAACGGTATCGTTCTCAGCGCCCCGAAACCGGGGGCCCCGATTGCGTACCGTGTGCTGGCGCCGGCCTCCATCGTGCTCGGCCACTCGTCGGCCTATCTCGCGGCGAAGCCCACCAGGGTCGTGGTGACGCAACCGGGCAGTGTCGCCGCCGACGTCGACATCCAGGCCAACGACGCGTTCGTGAAAGAACTGCAGACACAGCTTGATACTCAGTTGAAGCAGTGCACCACTCAGAAGGTGCTGCTGCCCACCGGATGCCCGTTCGGCCAGCCCATGGACAACCGCATCGAGGGTGAACCCGTCTGGTCGATGGCGAGCTACCCGAAGCTGGCCATTGTTCCCGGGCCGGCACCCGGACAGTGGCAGGTACCGCAGACGGCGGGCGCCGCGCACCTCAAGGTGCAGGTGCGGTCACTGTTCGACGGCACGCTGTCCACCTTCGATAAGGACGTGCCGTTCACGATCAGCTACTCGATCACCTTTTCCGACGGCGGCGTCCCAACCATCACCGCCAGACAATAGCCGTCGCGTCACCGAACCTGCGGGCGTTCCTCTGGCACGGTGTCGAGCCGGGCCAGCATGGCGTTGTAGTCGGCGAGGTCGGCATTGCCGGACCGGTCGGACTTGCGGTCCATCCGCTTGGCGTCCTTAGAGTCGCTGCGAAACCACAGATAGGCAACAGCAAGGGCGAGCACCGCAGTGGGAATCTCCCCGACGCTCCACGCGATGCCGCCGCCGACTTGCTGGTCTACGATCGCGCTCGCACCCCAGGTGCGGCCCATTGCCCCGAACCAGTCGGCCAGCAGCAGGCCGGACCCGGTCATCAAGGTGAGACCGAAGAAGGCATGGAACGCCAGGGTGCCCAGCAGCACGATGAGCCGCATCGGATATGGCGCCCGCTTCGGTATCGGGTCGACGCCGATGAGCACCGTCACGAAGAGGTACCCGGCGAGCAGAAAGTGCACGACCATGAACTCATGGCCGATGTGATCGGTCGCCGCCCATCGGAACACCGGCGAATAGTAGAACGCCCATAGCGAACCGGCGAAGATCACCGCGGCGACCACCGGCTTGGTGAGTACGCCGGCCACCTTGGAGTGCACGACCCAAAGAATCCACTCCCGGGCTCCGCGGCTGCCGTCCAGCCGCTTGCGAACAGCGCGCATCGCGAGTGTCACCGGCGCGCCAGGCACCAGTAGCAACGGAACCATCATGGTGAGCACCATGTGCATGAACATGTGCACGCTGAACAGGTACTTCTCGTAGACGTTGACACCACCGCTGGTGATGTAGAACAGCAGCGCGAGCCCGGCCAGCCACAGAATCGTGCGATGCAGCGGCCAGCTGTCTCCTCGGCGTCGCAGCCGCCACACTCCGGCGAGGTAGAAGAACGCCAAGAAGGCGACAACCAGCACCCACAGCAGGTCGAACCTCCACAGCGTGATGTACCGGGGAAGCGTGAGTTCGGGTGGCAGAGCCTCGCCGGTGAGAATGAACGCCGGAGTGGTCGTGATCTTCACTTGAGGCACCGGCGTCGCCGTACGGGCCAGGGCGGTGGCGACTCCGGATGCCAAACCCATGAAACCCAGCTCGGCGACGATGAGCCACCAGAAGTACCGTTTGCCGCCGTTGCGTGCCAGCTGCATCTTGCCGATGAGGAAGCGGCGCTGCGCGAGCCCGAAGAACCCGAGAGCGCCCAAGGCGACAACCTTCACGAGCACGAGGATGCCGTACGGGGTGAGTAGCGCGGGCCAGTCGCCAAGCCGCAGTGACGCGTTCACCACTCCGGATGTCGCCACGACAACGAAGCACACGATGGCCAGTGTGGAATACCTGCTGATCACCGGGCCGATCCGACCGCCAACCAGGCTGCTACGGATCAGGATGATGGTGAGCAGGCCACCCAGCCACACCGCGACGAAAACGAGGTGCAGGCCCAGGCTGGTGGTGGCGATGTCGTGTCCAGCCGTGCCGGCGCTGTGACCCTGCAGGGCGATCGGGACGAGGCCGACGCCGGAGAACACGGTCACGAAGACGAGCGCTGCGTGGCTGCGCACCGCGAAGCAGAGCACGGTAGTGACCGCGGCGATCAGAGTGGTCGCGAGCCACGCCTGACCGGGAGCGATGGTGGTGAGGAAGTTGCCGAGCAGTTCCCCGAAGCGGCTGTCGGCGGAAACCGGCTCCTGGTAAATGCTGAGGAAGGTGAAAAAGCCGGTCGCGGCCGAGGACACCGCCCAGACCGCTGCAGAACCAGCAGCGACATCCAGAGCCCGTTCGAACTCCGGCTCGTGCTTACTCAGCGCGAAGCACACCAGCACCAGGGCGCCGATCGTCCCCGCGGCACTCAGATCGACGAGGAGTGTGGCCACCGGCAGACCGTAACGCACCACGGTACCGGGATCGGACAACGGCGACGCCGCGGCACCGCCGCCGAACTGCAAAGCGGCGAGCAGCGACAGCACGGCGACACCCAGCACGGCTGCTGGGCCGGCAATGCGAACTAGCCTTGGCACGACCTCCAGCCTATGCGGATGCGGATGGGCCCGTTCCCCTCACCGTCTTAACGCCAGGAAGGGACGGCGCCGCTTGGCGCGCGTCCCCTCCTAGGGTTAAACGAATGCTACTTGGCGGCAGCCTTCAGCTTGCTGCCGGCGCTGACCTTGACCCCATAGCCGGCCTTGATCTCGATGGCCTCGCCCGTGGACGGGTTGCGGCCGGCGCGGGCCTCGCGGTGAGTGCGCTCGAAAGCCAGCCATCCGGGGATTGTGACCTTCGTGCCGTCGTGCACATTGGCGGCAACCGTGTTGAACAGTGCGTCGAGGACGCCGTTTACTGCTGCCTGGCTCTGGCCAGACTCGGCGGCAACTGCCGCGACGAGCTCGGTACGGTTTAGCGACTTGTCAGCCATTGGGTGTCCTCCTCGGACGTCGTGCTGGGCGACGAGAACCGGCCCGCTCGGATGAGCAGCCCCGTTCGCGCCGGATCAGCGTTTGGTTCAGTGTGAGCTTGTGGAACTTTTGTGACTTCCGGCCCACGGCCGGCGGAATCCCGGGCACGAGCCGAATGACAATTTACCAGCTTGACTTCGTGATTCCGGGCAATTCGCCTCGGTGAGCCATATCCCGGAAGCGTACACGGGAAACACCGAATTGGCTGAGGTATCCACGAGGACGTCCGTCAATGGCGTCACGGCCCCGCAATCGAACCGGCGACGCGTCGCGCGGCAGCTTCTGCAGCCCGACCCGGGCCGCTTCG
>JBDTBD010000046.1:0-4494 GCA_039924285.1 Terrimesophilobacter sp.
CTGGGAGCATTCCGTGGCCGTGCACAAGGACGGGATCTGGGTGCTGACCGCGACCGACGGCGGAGCCGCCGACCTCGCCCCACTGGGGATCGTCCCCGTTCCGTTTGCCTAGCTGTTTCGTCGCCGAGCGGATGGTGGCGCTGCACGCTACTGGTAGGTGACGAGGTCCGGTACGGGGCTCACCTGCTGCATGGTCTGCTCGGGCGTGAGCATGGGGTGATCCTCGTCGATGAAGTTCTTCCAGCCCCAGGCCGCCTGCGCCGGGGCGTCCAGGTGCAGCGCGCGCCAGGTGTCCTGCTTGGCCGGTTGACTGCCCTGCCCGTCCGCGTGGATCACCGTCGCCAGTTCGGGGCGACTCATATCGATGGTCGTGCGATCCTGCAGCATCCGCAGCTGGAACTGGTGCAGCACGAAGAGCTTCTGGGGCAGAGTGTTGTCCCGGGTCAGGTCGGCCAGCCATTCGGAGACCTGGTTGACCTCCGCTGCACTGACCTGCCCGATCTGCTCGAGCGGGACCTCTTTCGGCGCCAGGCGCCACTCCGGGTCAAGGGCCAGGCCCACGTTGGGCAGCATCAGCACCTTCTGGTACTTCTTGGCCTGGGTCAGAAAGTCCGAGCGCCCCGGCTGCAGGTCGATCACAACGGCGAATCCGGCCTCGTCGGCGGCGTGGGCCCAGTCGAAGATCGTGTCGACATCCATCTCGTTCGAGTAGTTGCCGTCGGAACCCGCCTGTGCCGCAGCAACAGTGGCGATGATCTCGAACGTGGGCACCACCGTCGAATCGGTCAGGCTGCGGTACGGCGCGGCCATCTGCTCGGCGCGGTGCAACGACGCGGTGAGGTCCTGTTCGCCGAGCAGGCCGAGCGCGGACGTCCCCGGCGTTCCATAGAGCCCGATCAGGGTGTGGCCCGGAAACCACTGGCCGCCGCCGCCGGGCAGCTGTCGGCCGCCCTGGGCGACCTGGAACTTCCAGGGCAGGGCCGCACGGCCTGTGGTCGCGGCGGCGAACACGTCGCCGACGGCGACCAGGTGGGTCGCCGCCTGATCGCGGACGGCGGTCATCACCTCAGCGGTGCTCAGCGGATCGGCTGCGGGCGACACGGCTACCTCGGCGCCCGCGGCCCTGGCGGTGGCCAGGGCGGCGGCCAACGTGGGCGTGTCCTCCGCGACCACGGTGACGGCCTCCAGGGGTGTGCCGGATTGACCGGGCCACTCTCGCACGAACTCGTCCATATCCTGTGGGACGGTGCCGAGCGTGCGCACCTGACGGTCCGGCGCGGACAGTCTGTCCCAGTCGAACGAATCCTCGGTGCCCACGGCAATGACCTGCTGCGCCTGCAGCCGGTCGAGTTCGCCGCCGAGTGCGACCAGCCAGCTGTCGGCGGAGTCCGGGTTCGGCGCCTTCGGGTTCGGCGAAGCGGCGGTCGCGGAGGTCTGCGCGGCGGAGGTCTGCGCGGCGGCGCTCGGCGCCGGCGATGGACCCGGCGATGAAGCCGGGGGACCGACGAGCACGGGCAGCCCCAGCGACGCGGCGCCGGCGGCGGCTGCCGACACGGCCTGCTCGTCGCCGTCCGGGATCACAAACACGGCCGGGGCGCTGTCGAACAGGGCCGCGCTCATCGCCAGGGCGGCGGCCCGGGCATCCGAGGTGTCCAGAACGGTCACCGGGTCCGGCGGCAGCGTCACGCGGGCGGCAGCAGCCTGAGCCGGGCTGGGCGCCGGCGTGGCGCTCGGTGCCCGGTTCAACGGTGCCCCGCTGGTGCAGCCTGCGAGTGTCAGCAGCATCGCAGCGGTCAGTGCCGCGCGCACGGTCGTGCGGCGGATCCGCGGAGGTCTGGTCATCCCGCCACGATACGGGATCCGGCTGGGCGCCTGAGGCGACCGGCCGGGAACTCCGCGAAGCTGATCCGGCTCTCACCGAAGACGCCAGGGGGCCACGGGGCAACACCGCAAATTGGCAATTCCACCGTTAATCCCATAAGATTGACCCTTGGTGTTTTGTGCACGTTTCCCGTGCGCGTTTTCCGCGGTTCACCGCGGTTTTCAGAATGCCACAATCCACGCATGAACAGCGAACAATACTAATAGCGACAGTGAGTCAATGGCTAAAAAAGATGGTGTCATCGAGATTGAGGGCGCAGTGGTCGAGGCTCTGCCCAACGCGATGTTTCGCGTTGAGCTGACCAACGGGCACAGGGTCCTCGCCACGATTTCAGGCAAGATGCGCCAGCACTACATCCGAATCCTCCCCGAGGATCGCGTGATCGTAGAGCTGAGCCCGTACGACCTGACCCGTGGCCGAATCGTCTACCGCTACAAGTAACGTCTCTGCTGCACAAGTAACGGCCGATGAATGGTCGCCGATCGGCGAGCACGACGGCACGAGGACAGCGAACAGGAAATAGAACAATGAAGGTAAACCCCAGCGTCAAGCCGATCTGCGAGAAGTGCAAGGTCATTCGCCGAAACGGCCGCGTCATGGTCATCTGCGAGAACCCCAGGCACAAGCAGCGCCAGGGCTAGCAGCACCCGGCGCGCTTCGGCGGTACAGGCAGCACAGGCAGTTACAGGCAGTACAAAAATAAATCGTGACGTAAGAACTCGCGTCGGCCCACCGGGCCGGCCGGGGGACACCACCGGAAGAGGCCGGTGCCAGCGTCAGGACAGACCTCTGGAACAACACAGGAGAAGCCACCATGGCACGTCTAGCAGGCGTAGACATTCCACGCGACAAGCGCGTGGAAGTCGCATTGACCTACATCTACGGAGTCGGCCGCACGAGAGCACTCAAGACTCTCGCCGAGGTCGGCATCAGCGGGGAGATCCGCGTCAAGGATCTGACCGATGACCAGCTCATCGCCCTCCGGGACAACATCGAAGGCAACTACAAGGTAGAAGGTGACCTGCGTCGCGAGGTTGCCGCCGACATCCGCCGCAAGGTCGAGATCGGAAGCTACCAGGGCATCCGCCACCGTCGTGGACTCCCGGTCCACGGACAGCGCACCAAGACCAACGCTCGCACCCGCAAGGGCCCGAAGCGCACCGTAGCCGGCAAGAAGAAGGTTCGCTAGGCCAACGGCCCAGCCACCATCGCCTTTAGGATTCAGGAGAAATCATGGCAACACCAAAAACGGCTGCCCGCAAGCCTCGCCGCAAAGACAAGAAGAACGTACCCGTGGGCCAGGCCCACATCAAGTCGACGTTCAACAACACCATCGTCACCATCACCGACCCCACAGGGGCCGTGCTCAGCTGGTCGTCCTCCGGGGTCGTCGGCTTCAAGGGTTCGCGCAAGTCGACCCCGTACGCCGCGCAGATGTCGGCCGAGGCCGCTGCCCGCCAGGCGCAGGAGCACGGTGTCAAGAAGGTCGACGTGTTCGTGAAGGGGCCGGGTTCCGGCCGCGAAACCGCGATCCGCTCACTCCAGGCCGCAGGCCTGGAGGTCGGCAGCATCAACGACGTGACGCCGCAGGCGCACAACGGATGCCGCCCGCCCAAGCGTCGCCGCGTCTAAGTATCCGCTGGCAGGAGTGACGCGGGTGGGGCGAGAGCCGCACCCGCATCACCCCGGCCGCGCGGGACGAGGCGCCTCCGGTCGCCGACGAATACCAACAGGTCCCTACACAACTCAATACCTCGCTCACGAAAATGTCATATAACGGGCATTTCGCCGAAAGGAATCAACAGTGCTCATTGCACAGCGCCCTACGCTCACCGAAGCCAACATCTCCGAGTTCCGTTCGCGGTTCACCATCGAACCACTCGAGCCGGGCTTCGGCTACACGCTCGGCAACTCGCTTCGCCGTACCCTGTTGTCCTCCATCCCCGGCGCCGCTGTCACCAGCGTGCGCATCGATGGCGTGCTGCACGAGTTCAGCACGGTTCCCGGGGTGAAGGAAGACGTCACCGAGATCATCCTCAACATCAAGAGCCTCGTCATCTCCAGCGAGCACGACGAGCCCATCACCGCGTACCTGCGCAAGCAGGGAGCCGGCCAGGTCACCGCAGCCGACATCTCGGCTCCGGCGGGGGTGGAGATCCACAACCCCGAACTGGTCATCGCGACTCTGAACGACAAGGCCAAGTTCGAGCTTGAACTGACCATCGAGCGCGGCCGCGGTTACGTGACCGCAACGCAGAACCGTCCGGAGATCTCGGAGGCCGGACAGGTTCCGGTCGACTCGATCTATTCGCCCGTGCTCAAGGTCACCTACCGTGTCGAGGCGACTCGCGCCGGTGAACGCACCGACTTCGACAGCCTCGTCGTCGATGTGGAGACCAAGCCAGCGATCACTCCTCGTGACGCGATCGCGTCGGCGGGAAGCACGCTGGTCGAGCTGTTCGGCCTGGCACGCGAGCTGAACGTCGCTGCCGAAGGAATCGAGATCGGGCCGGCTCCGGTCGATGTGGTGCTCAGCTCTGAGCTGTCCATGCCGATCGAGGACCTGGACCTTTCGGTGCGCAGCTATAACTGCCTCAAGCGCGAAGGCATCA
>JBDTBD010000047.1:0-16496 GCA_039924285.1 Terrimesophilobacter sp.
ATCGCATCCAGTACTGCGGTGAGGTTGTCCATACCCCCAATTTTCCCACACCCCACCCCACACCATCCGTAGATAACTACGATCCATGGGAAACTACCCCAACCCCCACATGGGGAGGAGAAGACGATGACTTTCGGGCCACACCTAGATAATTCGCCATCTTTTGATTTCACGAGCGGTTGAGGGTAGGTGAAGCGAGCAAGATCCTCGCTGCCCGTCACACTTCTCGTCATTCGAATCCACCTACGATTACCAACAGAGGCCCCCAACACAATGCTCAGTGGGGTGGCAGCCCGACCGTGAGACGAGGCGTTCGGGCGCAAGATCCGTCACCGCTGGCCTCAGAAATCTCGCGACTCGTCGAATCCATCCAACAGAATTCGCTCAACATTCTTGCTGACCCAGCTTTGAGTTCCTCCGCAACACGCTTCCTCGGCAAGTCAATCGCCCTGCTCCACGGTGATGCCCGGTGGTGCGCGTTCGAGGACGGCATGACGTTAGCCGGCAATCGTTGGAGCCAATTCGACGTCGGCATCCTTCTCACGCGAATTCTCAGCGGTGACCGCGAAAACCGAGTCGACGCTATCCCAGGCTGCGCATGAACCGCAGCGTCGCGCTCATGGACATCGTCGGCAAATAGGCGCGGGCGATAGCGGTGCCTATGGTCGGCAGGGCGAATGGGTCTGCGTATGCCATGAACAGCGGACGATACTCGGGTTGAAACTTCTGCTTGAACCGAAGAAGCGAGCGGAACCCATACACCGGCTCCAACGCGGCTCCGATAAAGGCGAGCAAGCGTGTTATCCCGCTTTCGCGATCGCTGGAAGACCGTGGCTCCTGCGCGAGCGGCGCGGCCGAGAGGCTCATGAATTCGATCTCGCGGGTCTGCATGTGGATGACGGCGGATGCGATAAGAAACTCCATGACGCCGTTCATGCTGTCGGGGCGGCGGCGCATGAAGTCGAGGGTCCATCCCACGATTTCGCCACCGCGGTAGCACGGCATCCAGCTGGTCACGGCTTCGACCCAATCGTCAGGCCCCACGGCGAGCATGATGGCCACATCCGGATCTTTCAGCTCGTTGAGCCCGCCGAGCGTGAAGCCGAGTTCGGGGAGGCCTTTCTCCGCCACCCATTGCTCAGAGATCTCTTCGATCTGGCTCGACATGTGCAACGGCAGCCGAGCGTAGCTTGTCCATTCGGCACGGATGCCGCTGCGCTCGGCCCGATTGATGGAGCTGCGGATGTCTTGCCACTTGCGGCCTTTCATCGACCAGGTCGCAGGCCGCAAGACGGTCTCTTCCCCGACAAGCATGATGCTCCAGCCCATCGCGGCGAATATTTGCCGAAACTCGTCGTGCACGCTGTAGAACACGGGGATCCAGCCGTTGTCGTCGCAGAAGGTCGCGAACCGACGCACGACAGCGTCCCTCCGATCTGCGGCGCACACGGGCTCCGAGGTGGTGATGGCGACGCCGTTGACAATCCGATACGCGACCGCGGCGGCGCCGTCGTCAGTGAACCACCATCGGTTTCCTGCCCAGGTGGTCATAAAGCCGAGAGAGCCTCCGCCGGTGCGCACCAACAGTTCGCGGGCACGATCCCGATCCTCCGCACCGCTGTGATCGAACACGGAGGTCAGTACCGCGATCGCGCCGATCAGGACCACAAGCCAGAACGCCGGACCGACCCACTGATACGCCAGCCGGGGAATCGTTCCCGTCGGCACGAATTCGATGCGTTCTACACCGAGAAAGCCGACGGGCACGAAACGCTGCGGAAGGTCGGTGATCAGTTCACCCAGTGAAATCCTGGGTCGGAACTCATTCCTCGTGAGCGATCCGAGCACGAGGTAGACGCTCGACAACAGCGCGAACGCGATGGCGACGGCGAGCGTGTAGTTCACTACGACGCGGCGGGCGATCGATACGGTCAGGTGTCGTAGGTTGGCAAGAATGAGGAACGCCACGATGAGTGGAACGAGCACGGAGACGATCAATTCGATGGCCGCCTCGAGCGGCCCACGCGAACGGACTACGGCAATCGGCATGCCGGACAGCGGGATGAAGCCGTAAAAGTAGCCGGCCAAGACCGCGAGCAGGACATTCACACTGATCGCCAGCCAAGCGGAAAAGCGTTTACCCTGCAGGATGCCCAACGCAGCAATCAGCAGGACGAGCAGCGGCATAAGCGTCAACAGCACAGGACCTGGACCATCCAACCGTGCCAGAGCAAAGTCACGAAGGCACGTATTGGTGCGCAGATCGAGCCGGCACTGCTGCGTGACGGTGCCCAGATGCGGCAGCACATCTCGGAACAGCAAACCGAGAGAGTGCAACGGTCCGAACTTGGCGCGAGAAAAGACAGTGATCAGCGGGCCGACGGCCGTGATAACCAGCACTGCGGCGAGCAAGCCCCGGGACTCGCTGTGGGAGCTGCGTTGCCATCTCAGCTGCAGCTTCCCCGACGACATCAGAAGTCCGAGCAGTAGACCGACCAAGGCGCTCAGGAGCCGGAACAGGTCGCCCGGTTGCCCCGAGTACAGCAAAAACATGACGAGAATCGAGAAGCCGAGCACGCGAATCCGGCGGCGCCACAGGGGTCCTGCGAACGCGCTGGCAGCGATGATCGTTCCGGCGATCGGGGTGAACGGGTCGAGCGTAGTCAAATCCTTGACGCCCACCGACCACAGTTCGTGAAAGTTCAAACCCAGCGATTGCAGCCCGATCCCCAGCGCGGTACCGATCACCGCGCTCACGCCATACACGACGAGGGTGCGCCACCATCCCATTAGCCGCTCGGCGATGCCGACCAACATCACTATGCCGATGACGACGACGATCAGCTCGCCGAGCCCGTTGACCAAGAACGCGGACGTGATCGGCGAGAAGTAGTTGTGATGCTCAAGCAGCGGGTCGAGCCCGGTACCGAACATCTCTCGGACCGACGGCAGTGGGCCACGAGCGAACCCGCCGGTGGCGATGGCGACCACCACTGTGAGGCCGGCCAGCCCCAGTGTCACGGGAATGCGCCGCAGGTACCTCAGGACGGTGTCGATCACTGGCTGGCCAGTCCGAACTTTGCGCTGAGGATCCGCATCCCCGCCGCGAGCGCGTACGACGCCGTGTGCCAGTCATGACCGGTTCCTGGAGCGACGATGAACGTGGTCGTCATTCCCGCGGCCTGCGCCGCCGCCGCCATTTCGTGCTCCCACGGGGTGTATCGAGCATCAGTCTGGCCGACCGCGAAAATCGCGGTCATGTTGGAGTACGGGGCATGCGCAGCGAGAATGTTCACCGGCTTAGCTCGCTCGTACGCCGCCGCGTCCCCGCCGAATCCGACATCGATGGTGTGTTGCGGAGTGCCGTTACGCGGCACGAGTTCCCCCGACACATCCAGGATCGCGCCGAAGAGTTCCGGATGCGCTGCCCCCAGCTGAATGGCGCAGGTTCCTCCCTGGGAGAATCCGCCGATTGCCCAAGACGCCGGGCCGGATTGCACGTGCAGATGACTTCTGATCCATGCCGGGACATCGACGGTGAGGTAGGTTGCCGAGTTGCCCAGCGGGGAATCCACACACATCGGATTCGCGTACGGCGCCCCCAGTTGGTCAGGAGCGATAACGATGGGGCTCAGGCCGTCGTGGGCCTTCTGGAATTCTTCCAGCATGGAGTGCAGGTTCGCCGTTTCGAAGACGTTCATCGGTTGCCCGGGCTGGCCAGACAAGGCGATCACCACGGGTAGCGGCGGCGGATCAGCGACCAGCGCCGCCGGAGGCAGGTACAGCACTGCTTGCCGGGCGGGGAACTTCGAGACCACCCCGGGGATGCTCATCCCACCCAGCTGCCCGCTCGCCGGCATATCCGCTGGCGGCGTCCAGGACTGCCACAACGGTCGGGTATCCGGCACCGGGGAAGGCAGAGGTGACGCAGCCGGCTTCGACGGCAACGCGATCGGTCGAATCTGTGTGGAGAACACCGAACGCAGGGAATGATATTCGCCAATGTCAGCGTTGATACCCAACAGCCCGGCGGCAAGGATCGCGAAAATGGCGACTGCCGCGGTGACCTTGGTCCACCAGCGGGTTCGCCAGAACGCGTTTGTCGCCACCGCGATTCCAGCCAGCGTCGCGCTGCTCCAGGCCTGCGTCGGTGCCGACACCGGCGCGCCGAAGAGGTTCCAGACATCCGCGACCAGCCACGACAACACCAACCCCGTCGCTCCCCCGACCGTGGCCGCAGCGATGACGCGCAGTGCCCACACACGCCTGCTCCCTAGCCGGCCGAAGACCCCGATCGCAACGACGATTGCCAGCGCTGCGGCAACTGCATAGACGAGGTACAGCAACGGCCCCGCCAAAATGTTCGCGTCTAACAGCGCCCGCATCCACGATCTCCCTGTGTTGTCCGGAACTGATTATGCGCCACAACGCTCCACGTTCCGAACCAGCACGACCAGGCCACAACGGCTCACAGCCGTCGCTTGGCGAAATCCTCCCGCAATTGCACCTTCCGGATCTTCCCGGAAATGGTCATCGGGAACTCCTCGAGGATTTCAACGTAGCGAGGGATCTTGTAGTGCGCGAGCTTGCCGTGGCCGAACTCAGCGACGTCGGCCGCGGTCAGTGGCGCCGCTCCGGGCTTGAGAATGACACAGGCCGCCAGCTCTTCGCCATATTTCGCATCCGGCACGCCGATCACCTGGACGTCCTGGATCGACGGGTGCTGATAGAGGAATTCCTCGATCTCTCGGGGGTAGATGTTCTCGCCGCCGCGGATGACGACATCCTTGATTCGGCCCTCAATGCTGATGTACCCGTCCTCGTCCATTTGAGCCAGGTCGCCGGTGTGCATCCAGCCCTCGGCGTCGATTGCCTCCGCGGTCTTCTCGGGCTGGTTCCAATATCCGGACATCACGGCGTACCCGCGAGTGCACAGTTCCCCCACGACGCCGCGCTCCAAAGTCTGCCCGCCGACCGAATCGATGACCTTGCTTTCGAGATGCGGCATCGTGCGCCCTACGGTGCGTGTCCGCCGCGCGATCGTATCGTCGGCGCGGGTCATCGTGGAGACCGGGGAGGTTTCCGTCATGCCATAACAGATCACGACATCGCGCATATTCATCTCGCTGATCACCCGATTCATCGCCTCCTCGGGGCACGGTGAGCCTGCCATCACTCCGGTGCGCAGGGTGGACAGGTCATAGTCCTGGAAGTCATCGAGGGCGAGCTCCGCGATGAACATCGAGGGCACCCCATAGATGGAGGTGCCGGCGTGATCCTGTACCGCCTGCAGGGCGGCCGTTGGCGAAAACCGGCGGGACGGGATGATGGTCGCTGCCCCGATTGACAGCGCGTTCAGGTTGCCGATCACCATTCCGAAGCAGTGGTAAAACGGCACCGGAATCACGACTCGATCCGCCTCCGTGTAGTTCATCAACTGGCCGATGAAGTAACCGTTGTTCAGGATGTTGTGGTGTGTCAACGTGGCGCCCTTGGGGAACCCGGTGGTGCCGGAAGTGTATTGCAGATTGATCGGATCGTGGGCGTCCAATCGAGCCATCCGATCCGAAAGCGCTCGGGGCGGCACCGTATCTCCGCTGACGCACAGAGCGTCATACGTAGTTTCGCCGTGGTCAGCTAGACCTCCAGGCGGCTCCTCGATGAACACCAGTTGTTCCAGGCAGGCGCAGCTCAGCCCCGCCCCGCGCGCCATCGCGGTGTAGTCGCTGTACTTGTCTGATGGCGCGCTGACCAGCATCCGCATGCCGCACTGCTTGACAACGAACTCGACCTCGGAAGCTCGATAGGCCGGATTCACGTTGACCAGAACCACGCCCACCTTTGCGGTGGCGTACTGCAAAATGGTCCACTCCGCGCAGTTCGGAGACCAGATCCCAACCCGATCGCCCTTTGCCAACCCTGCGGCCAGCAACCCTCTGGCCAACCGGTCCACGTCGACGTTGAGTTCCCGATAGATCCATCGCCTACCGGATGGAACGTCGATTAGCGCGTCCCGATCGGCGAACCGAACGACCGACTTCTCGAAGTTCGCACCGATGGTGTCTTCAAGCAACGGAAGCTCTGACTGTACTGCGCTGTACGAAAGCATCTTTACACGCTACTACCGTCGGTTGCTTCGACGACGGTGGTATCGCTGAGCCTTCGCGCTCATGGAGCCCCGACGCTTAAGCCTTGCGTTGTCGAGCGCGCAAGGCCTCGATGGCGACAGGGACGAGCGAGACGACGACGATCGCGATGGCGATCAGGTCCACATTGTCGGCGACCAACGGGATGCGCCCAAGCCAGACCCCGGCAAGAACACACAGCAGCACCCAGCCGACCCCGCCGGTGACGTTCCACATCAGGAACTTCCGGTACGGAAGGCGCGACATGCCGACGATCGGAGGTACGAAGGTGCGCACGATGGGCACGAATCGTGCCAGCACCAGCGCACTGGCGCCGCGACGGAGAAAAAACTCGTCGGCGCGATCGAGATATTTTGTTTTCAACACCCGCGCGTTCGGCGTGAACAGTCGTCGCCCGAAACGCTTGCCGATCAGGTAACCCACCTGATCGCCGGCCACGGCCGCGGCCACCGCGGCCACGATCAAGACGGGCACGGGCAGTGCCAACGGCGCGCTAAGCAGCGCTGCGGTGAACAGCAAGCTGTCCCCGGGCAAGAACGGGAACAGAAGACCCGTCTCGATGAAGATCAAGGCAATGATCACAATCAGAACCCACGGGCCGGCACCGGTCAGCAGGGCTGAGGGGTCGAGGATCCCACCCGACTCCGCGACGAAACCCGACACCCGCGTCACGATGTCCGGCATCAGCTATCCACGGTTGATTGGAACAGAGGCATGGTATGTGAGTTTAGAACAGGGAGAGTGACAAGCCGCCCTGGAGCGGCATTGGAATATGAGAGAACTCTCAGGGCTCTTTGGGGATTGGGCCGATGCGAGCCAGGATCGGGATTCGGCGCAGTACGACCATTCCGTAGCGGTTCCAAACTCCAAAGACGGCGACGATCACCGCGATCGGTCCGAGAACGGCTCCGAGGATGTCGCTGGGGTAGTGCACGCCAAGGTACAACCGGGAGGCTCCGACCACGACCGCGAAGACGATACCGCCGGCCAACGCCAGCGTGGACCATTTCGTGTTTCGGGCCAACAGATACACGGCGATCGCCAGAGCGACCGCGAAGCTCGTGTGGCCGCTGGGAAAACTGTCCCACCCCGACTCCGACGCGAGCGGATCCACCAGCAACGAAGGACTCAACCGTGCGCGGGACACGATGAGTTTGAATCCCTCGCTGGACAGCCAACCGGTGGCCGCAATCAGTGTCACCGCGACCGCGTTCACCGGCGCCCGGGACACCAGCAACAGCACGATAAAGACACCGGCCAAAATCAACACGATCCCTGGCGGGGACAAGACCGTGTTGATCGCCAGCGCGATCGCAGTCAGCACGGCGCTGTGATCTCGGCTGAGTTCCTGGTCGACAATGACTTCTGCGGGGGCGATCTGGCGGACCAACGTCACGGTGAAACCAAGAGCAATCTCTGCAGCCCCCAGCAGGACCGACAAAACTATCCAATGCCGCGGCACGGGAAGGGTGGCCAGCCGGATTCGGGCTCGCGCCACTTCGGACGGGTCGGCGACGGCACGGGTTGATCGAAGCAGCACGAAAAGAATCTAGACCCCGTGACTGAATGCCGACCCACGACCCCCGGGCCCACCGCCCCGCGCTATCTTTCTCGTGGAACCTCATCGCGTTGACCGCATTCGACAGCTTCGTCGCGCGGCTCGCCTGGAAGGAGTACGACCAGCATGCGCATCCTCGTGGTTGACGACGATCCCGAAATGGGCCGCCTACTCGAGCGCGGGCTGGTGGCCGAGGGATACGAGGTCACCGTCGTGGCAAACGGGGTGGACGCCCTTGTGGCGGTGGCACACGACAGTTTCTCGGTGGCGGCGATCGACGTCATGCTGCCCCAGATGTCCGGATTCGAGGTGTGTCGGCGAATCCGGCAGTCCGGCAGCACGATGCCGGTACTGCTGTTGACCGCTCGCGACGCGGTCGAGGACCGGGTTTTCGGTCTGGACTCGGGGGCGGACGACTACCTCACGAAGCCGTTCGCTTTCGTGGAACTCGCAGCCCGAATCCGGGCGCTACTGCGCCGCGACGCGGCCGGCGACAAGCTCGCGGTCACCGCCGGAGCGCTCACGCTCGACTCGGCGGCACTACGGGTCTCGGCCGGCGGAAAAACGCTGTCGATGAGCCCCAAAGAATTCGCGGTGCTGCGTCTGCTCGCGCTGCACGCCGGCAAAGCCGTCAGCCGCAGGGAAATCCTCGAAGAGGTATGGCGGACCACCGAGAACATCGACAAAAACATCGTCGAGCAGTACGTCAGCTACCTCAGGCGCAAGTTGGACCCGGCCGAGACCGGGGTGCAGATCGTCACCGTCCGTGGCGTCGGGTATCTGCTGCAGGTGGTGACGTGACACTCCTGAGTCTTTCCCGACTGTCGATCCGTTGGCGAATCACGCTAGGAAGCCTGCTGGTCGCCGCCCTCTTCTTCGGTGTCGCCGCAACCCTGTTCCGCCTTCAGGTGGATTCCATCCTTACAACGGCCACCGTGAGCCTGGCCACCAACGACGCCAGCCAGTTCACCAGCGATCTCATTCGCAGCGGCGGATCGTCTGTCTCCAGTCCCAGCAAAGGGCAGCTGGCGGCCGCTGTCGACCCGGCCGGTACTGTCGAGTTTTCGACCCTCCCGGCCGGTGTCCGCAAGCGGCTTCCGGCACTGCTCAGCGCGAAAAACGCGGAGCAGATCACCTCCTTCGATGACAAGTACGTCGTCGTCAGCAAAAGCGTTCCGACGGCCGCTGGCCGTTGGGAAGTCGTCACCGCACGGAACCGAGACGCCCCGGATCTGATCCTGGATCGCCTGACCCAGGCGTTGGTCATCGCCTCGGTGGTTCTGGTCGTCGGGTTCGGCGGCGCGTCGTGGCTGCTCACCGGCGCCGCCCTGCGTCCGGTAACACGGATGCGCAAGCGGGCCGAGCTGCTCAGCGCGGAAGGATCTGCGCAACCGCTGCCGGTCGGAGCCACCCGCGACGAACTCGCGGCCCTGGCCACAACGCTCAACGAGTTCATCCAGCGCGTGCGCCAATCCGCGGCGCGAGAACGCCAGATGGTCTCGGATGCGAGCCACGAGTTGCGAACCCCTATCGCAATTTTGAAGACCCAACTCGAACTAGCCCACCTGGCCCACGGCGACGCCGCCGCGTTGGAAGGAGAAATCTCCGCGGCCGAACGCTCCGTTGAACGCCTCGCCGGGCTTGCGACCGGACTGCTCGAACTCTCCCGACTCGAATCGAGTCCGACCGGAGCCTCGAGCTCCGGTACCGAACTTGCCGCCGAGCTGGCCCTTTCCGTGGACCGCGCCCGCGTGCTTGCCGCACCGCATGACATCACCGTCGACTTCGACTCGGACGACCTGGATGACGCGACCAGATACGCAGTCGCGCGGGATAACTTCGGGAGACTCATCAGCAACCTGACGGGCAACGCCATTGCGTCGCTACCGACCGGTGGCAGCGTTGACGTCGATCTTCGCCAGTCCGGCTCATCGCTGTTTCTCACCATCACCGACTCCGGCGCCGGAATGCCAGAAGAGTTCCTTCCCATCGCGTTCGATCGTTTCTCTCGGCCGGACGGGGCACGCGGTGGCACGGGGAGCGGGCTCGGCCTTGCGATCGTTCGCGCCATCACCGTAGCCGCGCACGGAACCGTGAGGCTTGAGAACCGTCCCTCGGGCGGCTTCCGCGTCTCGGTGATGCTTCCCGCCCTGCCGCCGGACCTCCCACAACCTGTATGAACTCTCATCGGTTCGGCCGCAAATGGTGGGATGGTCTCAGGTCCTGAGCAAGACAATGGGAGCACAGACCGATTCCCCAGCACTGCTGGCGTCGGTGCCCAACCAATTGCCGGGGAATGAGGCGGGATCCGGTGACCACAGCGACTGCTCGACGCGCGCTCAGCACCGGGGCACCGCTGGCACGCCCGCGCATGCACCGGTTCGGTATCCGTACCATCGCGTCACTGGTCGGAGCCGGCGCCCTGCTGGTATCGCTCACCGGCGCCTGGATCCCGTCGCTCTGGGGCGACGAAGCGGTGAGCATCATGTCGGCGCAGCGATCGCTGCCCAGCCTGTTCGCCATGCTCGGCAGAATCGATGCCGTCCACGGTGCCTATTACTTGTTCTTGCACGGCTGGATCTCCGTGTTCGGAACGTCCGAACTTTCGGTCCGATCGCCGAGCATCATCGGCGTGGGGATCGCCGCCGCCGGTACGGTAATTCTCGGGAACCTGCTGTTCGGCCGGCGAATCGGCATCGTTGCCGGGGTTGTGCTGGCCGTGCTCCCCCGCGTGACGTACGCGGGCGTCGAGGCACGCTCGTATGCCCTGGGAATCGCCGTGGCCGTGTGGCTGACCGTTCTGCTCGTTGTGCTTATAAGTCGGGGTAGCGTCGGCAGGCGAGCCTGGTTCGGGTACGCCATCGTCCTCGCAGCGGCAATCTACCTGTTCCTGTATCTGTTCCTGCTCGTTTTCGTGCACGGTGTGGCGCTCCTGGCCACGACCAGATCACGGGGCATTCTGCGTCGATGGCTTTGGGGCGTGGGCATCGCGGTAGGACTGGCGGCCCCCGTGTTGGTCTGGGGCATCGCCCAGCACCATCAGATCTCCTTCCTTCGCAGCCGATACCAGGTGGACTTATCCACTGTCTTCGCCAGCCAGTGGTTCAACGATTCGTGGCTTCCGGTATTGTGCTGGGGGCTGATCGCGTTGGGCATTGCCTCGGTCGTCAGACCCGTTCTCACCGCCGGACGCCGGGCGGGACTCTCGCAAGTGCTGAGCCCTGGCGCTGTGGGCACCGATTCGATGGGCGCGCCGCTGGCGATCGCGTGGCTCGTGCTCCCGACCGCGATTCTGCTGGTGGGCAACGCCGTAACCATCCCGATGTACGCCACGCGCTACCTGACCTTCTGCACCCCAGCGGTGGCCTTGCTGATCGCCGCCGGGATAGCGGTGCTTCCTCGGATCTGGATGCAAGCGTCCACCATCGCGCTGCTGATTGCTCTCGTCGTCCCGGGATTTCTCGTGCAGCGTGGACCGTATGCCATGGACGGTGGAAGCGACTGGCGGCAGATCTCCAGCATCGTGGGCGCGCACGCGCAAGCGGGCGACGCTATCGTCTTCGGGCTCGCGTCCCGGCCGTCCAGAATGCCGCGGCTCGCGATGCGTGCCTACGCGTTCGACTACCGGGGGCTGAATAACGTCGAACTCGCTACCCCGTTCTTCGCCTCCCCGGGACTGCGCGACGAGGCGGCCCCGCTCCGCACAGTCACCGCGCGGCTGGTGGGCTCGACGACGGTGTGGGCAGTCGACCCGCTGCCGGGAACTCGGTCCGACACCACCAAGGACGTCGCAGCCCTCGAGCACCTCGGATTTCATCTTGTGCACGAATACCCGGTGCACCGGAACGGCGTTTACGAACTGATCAGGGACACGCCATGAAGAGCACGATCGTCATCATCCCGACCTACAACGAACGGCAGAGTCTGATGCCCATCGTCGGTCGCGTACTGAAGAGTGTCCCCGAGACGCACGTACTGATCGTCGACGACAACTCACCGGACGGCACCGGGGCACTCGCCGATGACCTCGCGGCCGCGGACCCGCGCGTGCATGTGCTGCACCGCGAAGACAAGTCCGGCCTCGGAGCCGCATACCAGGCTGGTTTCCGCTGGGCACTCGACCGCGGCTACGAACAACTCGTCGAGATGGACGGCGACGGCTCGCACCAGCCGGAACAGCTGCACCGGCTGCTCGGTGCGCTGGAGGCGGGCGGGCTGGTGCTCGGCTCACGCTGGGTACCCGGCGGCACCGTCGAGAACTGGCCCAGGCGCAGGGTGGTTCTGTCACGAGGCGGCAGCCTCTACGCCCGGATTGCGCTCGGCTTGCCGTTCCGCGACATCACCGGGGGTTACCGAGCGTTGAGCCGTGAGGCGCTCGAGGCCATTGACCTACCGAGCATCCTGAGCCAGGGCTACTGTTTCCAGATCGACCTGCTGTGGCACGCCCACCGGGCGGGCGTGCGAATCGCCGAGGTGCCGATCACCTTCGTCGAGCGTCGCTTCGGAGTCTCGAAGATGAGCCCGGACATCGTGAGGGAAGCGATCATTCGGGTGACGCTGTGGGGATTGCGGGGCGTGCCCTCGCGTCTCGCCGGGTGGAGACGGGCTCCTGCCGCGGCGGCGCAGGAGCCTGCTCATGCCACGTGAACGTAGGCAGGACGTGCTGCGCGAGCTCGTGCAGTTCGCCCTGGTAGGCGGAGTCGGCCTCGTGATCGATGTCGTCGTGTTCAACGCGCTGCGCACCTCGGTCTTGACGCCAGCATCCGTCCACGGTGGGCCTATTATCGCGAAGACAATCTCGACCTCCATTGCCATCGCGGCGAACTGGATCGGCAACCGGCTATGGACCTTCCGCACGCACCGACGCCACGACATCACCAGGGAGGGCATTGAGTTCGCCGTGGTCAGCATTGCCGGGATGCTCATCGCTGTCGCGTGCCTGTGGGTATCCCACTACGCGCTGGGGCTCACCTCACTGCTGGCAGATAACGTGTCGTCCAACGTGGTCGGCCTGGTGCTCGGGGCCGCATTCCGGTTTTCGCTCTACCGCTGGTGGGTGTTCGCACCCCCGCGAGTCTTGTTGCGCGCCTCGAACTGAACTGCGGAGCAGCACTACTGTCCCCGCGGCAAAAACTCCGCTAGAGAAGGTTCGGATATCTATACTTCGACCATGGAAGACGGCGCACGCATCCTTGTCGTGGAGGACGATGCTGCCCTATCGGCGATGCTGCGGGAGCTGCTTCAGAGTGAAGGCTATGAGGTGGTGGTCGCAACCGACGGCCAACAGGGACTGCATGCGGGGCTGACACAGCAGTTCGATGTGCTGCTTCTTGATCGGGGTTTGCCGGTGCTCGATGGACTGGATGTGTTGACCCGGCTGCGTGCGCACGGGGTGACAACACCGACCCTGATCCTGTCGGCTCTCGGCAATCCCTCGGATCGCGTGGCGGGCCTCGATGGCGGAGCGGAAGATTACCTGTCGAAACCATTCGATATCGAGGAACTGCTCGCGCGGTTGCGGGCGCTGCGTCGCCGGGCGGCCTCGACGGTTCCGGTGTTGCGCATCCCGGGCGGGGCATTGGACACGCAGAGCAGGTCGGTGACCCTGACCGGTGGCGAGGTGGTGAGTCTTTCCGAGCGGGAGGGTGGTCTGCTTGAGAGGCTTGCGCGACGACCGGAGCAGGTGTTCTCGCGCGGCGACCTGCTGGTGACAGTGTTTGCCGATGCGGACGACGCGGGTGTTGTCGATACCTACGTGCACTACCTGCGCAAAAAGCTGGGGCGAGGCAGTGTGCTCACCGTGCGGGGTATCGGTTACCGGTTGGGACGGCAGCCGTGACGACGCGTGACGGTGTCGAGTTGAGGCGCGGTTCTTTGCGTTTGGCTGTGCAGTTCGGCGCACTCATCGTGATGCTGTTCACCATGCTCGGTGGTGTGGTTTTCGCCGTAGTCAGCGCGAGCCAGTCCGAGGCGATTCAGCGCACACTTTTCAACACATCCAGGGTCGATTCACCCGGCGATGCCCCGTCGGGTGTCTTCGTCATCATCAGCGGCAATCGGGGAACAGAGATTCCTTCGGACCTGCCACCGGGTTTGCCCGATGCCGCGGCGCTTCGGGAGGTGTCCGACACCGGTCGCGAGGTGCAGCAGACCAAGACCTTCGCCGGCCACACCTTTACGATTCGCACCTCCGCCCGAGATGGTCGCGTCACGCAGGTCGCCGTCGACCTGCGCGAAAGCCACGAGGAGTTGCAGCGGTTGGGTGTGGCGCTCGTGGTCTCGGGAATCCTCGCCGCCCTTGCCGCGGGATTCGTCGCAGCGTGGATGGCACGGCGCACGATGCGGCCGTTGGCCGAGGCACTTGCCCTGCAGCGTCGTTTTGTGATGGACGCGAGCCACGAATTGCGCACGCCCCTGACGCTTCTGAGCACCCGAGCTCAGCTGGTGCGCCGACGCCTGTCGGCCAGCGGCACCACCGGGCCCGCGGTCGATGTCGCCCACGGCCTGGACGAGATCGTGCAGGACTCGCTGGTATTGGCCGAAATCCTCGAGGATCTGTTGGTCACAGCCGACCCGCGCGAGGTGGCAGAGCGGGACCGTCTGGACGTGACAAGACTTGCCGAAGACGCTGTCGACTCGTCGCGTGCCGACGCCGAAAGGCGCGGGATCATGATCCACCGGACCGGGTCTCCTGATCCTGTTGTGGCGAGCGCGGCTCGTGTCTCGATGCAGCGTTTGTTCACCGCGCTGATCGCCAACGCGCTTGACCACGCGGTCTCTGAGGTGAGCGTCGAGGTGACCCTGCACGGCCGTGAGGCCGTCATCCGGGTCGCGGATGACGGTCCAGGCTTCCCGCCCAATATGGACGAGCACGCGTTTGAACGATTCGCTTCGTCACGGCCGGCGAATCAGGCGCACGACCAGCCCCGGCACTATGGCCTCGGTCTCGCGCTCGTGTCCGAGGTGGCGGTGCGCCACGGCGGCACCGTCAGCATCGAGCCTCGTGAGCCAGGCAACGGGGCGGCCGTCGTGGTACGAATCCCGACGCATCCATAGGGAGCTCACAGTCGCCTCGCAGTCCAGCTAAGAATGCGCAAAGAAACCTGCCGCATCGTGGTCATAATCCGATGATCGAAAGGCCGACAGAGCGATGCGTGATCGACAATGACCCTGACAACGGCACCATTCGCGACTGAACACCGCGTGCCCACAGTGCCTGCCCGGCCACGGCGTGCTCTGCCCGTGCGGGCGATGATTGACGTGGGATTCGCCGGCGTGCTACTGATGTGGTGGACTGACACCTCGGTACCGGTGACGACTCCGGCACAGTTGGCCACCACCATCGGCGAGTTGAGCGGCATGCTCGGCGGGTATCTCGTGTGCGCACAGGTGTTGCTCATCGCGCGGGTACCGTGGTTTGAAGCTGCCGTCGGCCTGGACAAGCTGGTGCGCTGGCACCGCACGCTTGGCACGACGGTCGTGCTGTTGATTCTCACGCACATCGGATTCATGATCACCGGTGGGATGCTGCTCGATCATTCGACGCCGTGGAGTGAAGTTTTTACGATCCTCGGCAGCTACCCGGACATGCTCCCCGCCTACCTCGGAACGGCGGTGTTCCTCGCTGCAGGCCTCACCAGCGCCCGCCTGATCAGACGACGGCTGTCGTATGAGGCCTGGTATTGGGTACACCTGACGACGTACGTCGCGATCTTCCTCACATTCCTACACCAACTCAGTGCCGGGGTTCACTTCGTGAACAATCCCGCCAACCGCGTTGCCTGGCTGCTGCTTTATCTCGGCACCGCGTCTGCCGTGATCACCTGGCGCGTTCTGCTGCCCGCCGCCGCCGCGTGGCGGCACCGACTGCGGATCGATCGAGTGGTCATCGAGTCGACGGGCATGACGAGCGTGTGGTTCACCGGCCGAAACTTGGATGAACTGGGGGTGCACGCAGGAAACTTCCTGCTGTTCCGCTTCGTCAGTTGGGGCCACCTGCTCACCGCGCATCCGTACTCGGTGTCCCGAGTGCCCGAAGCGGGCACCTTACGCATCACGGTCGGGGCGCTGGGAGACCACTCCCGTCTCACCCGCGACTTGCGCCCGGGCACGCTCGTCCTGGCCGAAGGGCCCTTCGGCCACTTCACCGCCGATCGTGCCAGCCGTGAGCGCATCCTCCTGATTGCCGGTGGGGCTGGGATCGGCCCATTCGTGCACTGGCCCAAGACCTGACGGCGCGCGGTCACGGCGTGGTCGTGGTCTACCGCCCCGCTCCGTCAACCACCTGGCGTTGCTTGCGGAGCTCAGGGCCATACCCGGGCTGAGCGTGATCCCGATACCAGGGCGCCGCCGGGAGCTCGGCTACGACCCGCTCTCGGCGACCGCACTGGCGCACCTGGTACCCGATGCCCGCGATCGAGAGGCATTCATCTGCGGGCCGGAAGCCATGGCGTTCCAGGCCGAGGCTTCGCTCCGGCGCCTGCGCGTTCCCGGCCGATTCATCCACCGAGACGAACTGAGCATGTCATGAAGCAAAAGAAATGGCGCGGAACCGCACTTTTCGTCATGGTGCTCATGGTGTTGGGCCTCACCGTCGGGTTGCGCCTTTACGGATCGGGCCTTCAGACGGCGACCGTGGCAACCACCACAACGGCCCCGCAATCGAGCGCCGCTTCCCCAGCCACGCCGGCTCCGAGCGGGACCACTGCACCCCAGTCCCCCAAGGTGGCGACCACTACCACGCCGATCGACGGCTCGGTCGGCGACAGCAACGGCTTTGCCCGTGGAAAAAC
>JBDTBD010000048.1:0-15777 GCA_039924285.1 Terrimesophilobacter sp.
AATGACGATGCGGGAAACGCACCGATAAGCTGGCGGCCATGCGGAAGTTCGTCTGCGCCACCTGCGGAGTCCAGTTCAGCCCATCGGATCAGCCGCCGCGGGCATGCCCGATCTGCCAGGATCAGCGTCAGTACGTTCCGCAATCCGGTCAGCGTTGGACCACCGTGGAGGAGCTTCGGGTCGAACATCGAACCGAGGTCCGGGACGACGCGGGCTTCACCGGTCTGGCCGCGCTGCCGCGTTTCGCGATCGGCCAGCGCGCCCTGCTCGTGCCGCACGTCGGACGAGCGGCGATGTGGGATTGTCAGACGCTCATCGACGATGACGGTATTGCGGCGGTGCGCGCCGCCGGCGGCCTGTCCGCGATCGCGATCTCGCATCCGCACTATTATTCAGCGATGGTCGAGTGGGCGCACGCGTTCGACTGCCCGATTCTGCTCCACGCCGAGGACGCGCGGTGGATCATGCGGCCCGATCCCGCCGTGCAGCTCTGGCAGGGCGATCGGCACGAACTCGGTGACGGCCTCACCCTGCTGCGGCTCGGCGGTCATTTCGCCGGCGGCACGGTCTTGCATATCGAGCGCGGCTCGGGAACGCTGCTCTCCGGCGACATCGTCCAAGTTATTCCAGATCGGGAATATGTGTCGTTCATGTACTCGTACCCCAATCTGATTCCGCTCGCCGAACCGGAGGTCCGCAGGATCGTCTCGAGGCTGGCGCCCTTCCGGTTCGACCGTATTCTCGGTGCCTGGTGGAATACCCTGGTTCCGCACGACGCCGACGCCATCGTGCGTCGTTCCGCGGAACGCTATATCGAGGCGCTCAACGGCAACTACCCGCCTGGCGCCTAGACGATCGCTCCGGCACCCTGGTCTGCCAGGTCGCACCGGCCGGTTCGACCGGTCTATCTGGGTTCCGACGATTCCTCCCGGCCGCGCAGACGCTCCATCTCCCGGCGTTCCCGCTTGGTCGGCCGCCCCGCACCTCGGTCCCGCCGTGGCGCCACGGCGACCTGCTCCGGCGATGGCGCCGGTGGGCTGTTGTCATCAAAGGCGGCTGAGGCCGCCTCGGCGCCCACGCGCTTGACCAGCAGTTGGCGCACCACCAGCACCCGATCGAATCCGGCAACCCGGATGCGCACCTCGTCGCCGACCCGAACCGGCTGAGCCGCCTTCGCCCGTTCCCCGTTCACCTTCACATGACCCGCGCGGCATGCGGCCGTGGCGAGCGATCTGGTCTTGAACCCGCGCACGGCCCAGCACCAGCTGTCTACGCGGACGCGGGAAATAGCATCCATCACTCGACTCTAGAGTGGTGGTATCGGAAAGGATGCCTCGTGTTCACCACACGTCCCGAACTCGTCGGCAATGTCGGCATGGTTGCAACCACCCACTGGCTGGCCTCGGCGGTGGGGATGAGCATGCTGGAGCGCGGCGGGAACGCAGCCGATGCCGCTGCGGCCGCAGGTTTCGTACTGCAAGTCGTTGAGCCGCACCTGAACGGGCCGGGCGGGGAAGTCCCGATCCTGGTCTGGTCGAAGCCCACGAAAGCGGTGTCGGTGATTTGTGGCCAAGGCGTCTCCCCCGCTGCCGCCACGATCCAGCGCGTGAATGAGCTCGGACTCGGCCAGATGCCGGGCACCGGCCTGCTTCCGGCCGTTGTTCCCGGCGCCTTCGGGGCTTGGATTCTGCTGCTTCAGCAGCACGGAAGGCTTCCGCTGGCCGAGATCCTGAACCCGGCCATCCACTACGCCACGCACGGACATCCCCTGCTTGCCAGTGCCGCGCGCACAATCGCCACCGTGCAACCGATGTTCCAGACCCAGTGGCCGACGTCCGCGGCCACCTGGCTGACAAACGGGCACGCACCGCAGGCAGGCGATCCGGTGACGAATCCGGTCTTGGCCAAGACCCTGCTCAGGGTGCTCTCCGAGGCCGAGTCGGCCGGCGGTGACCGACAACGACAACTCCAGGCGGCAATGGACTGCTGGTACCGCGGCTTCGTCGCCGAGGCGATCGGCGATTTCTGCGCCGGCACCGCGGTAACCGATACCTCAGGCCAGCGGCACGCCGGGCTGCTGACCACCGACGACATAGCGCGGTGGGCGCCAACGGTGGAGAAACCGACCCAGATCGATTACCACGAATACACCGTGTTCAAGCCGGGCCCGTGGAGCCAGGGGCCGGTGTTCCTGCAACAGCTGGCACTTCTGCGCGGCTTCGACCTGACCGGCATGGGCGTCGGATCGGCGGACTGGGTGCACACGATCGTGGAGTGCAGCAAGCTCGCGTTCGCCGACCGGGAAGCCTGGTACGGCGACCCGGACTTCAGCCGAGTTCCCCTCGACGGCCTACTCAGCCACGGGTACAACGACGCACGTCGTACGCAGGTCGCGGCCGTGGCATCCACAAAACTGCTGCCGGGAAGCCCGGCCGGTCGTCAACCACGCCTGCCCAGCTACACCCAGCCGCTGGTAACCGGGCACGAGATCGGCATCGGCGAGCCGACGGTCGCCGCCTCCGGCCAGACTCGCGGCGACACCTGCCACATCGACGTCGTCGACAGCGACGGAATGATGATCTCAGCCACCCCGAGCGGAGGCTGGCTGCAATCCTCGCCGACGATCCCCGGGCTGGGGTTCTGCCTGAGCACCCGCGGCCAGATGTTCTGGATCGAAGCGGGATTGCCCAACTCACTGATGCCCAACGCACGGCCGCGGACCACGCTCTCCCCGACGATCGCGTTCCGCGACGGGCGTCCGTGGCTGGCATTCGGCACCCCGGGCGGCGACGCCCAGGATCAGTGGTCATTGCACTTCTTCCTCAACCTGGTGCACGGCAAGATGAACCTCCAAGAGGCCATCGATGCCGCCGACTTCCACTCCACGCACATGCCAAGCTCGTTCTATCCGCACGACGCGCACCCGGCCGAGGTCGTGGTCGAGGACCGCTTCGAACCGGCGGTGTTGGCTGAGCTGGAGCGCCGAGGGCATCGCATCGTGACCGGGCCGGGCTGGTCGGAGGGCCGCACCGGTGCAGTGGCCACCGACGGCGGGTGGTTGAAGGCTGCGGCCAACCCGCGCGGCGGGCAGGGATACGCGGTGGGGCGATAGTGCCTGAACGTCACCTGACGTAGAAATACACGATCGCGATGACGCCGATGAGCACGATGATGACGCGGAAGACGCTAGGGGGTAGCCGCTGGGCGAGACGGCCGCCGATCTGCCCTCCGAGAGTGGCGCCGACCGCGATCACCAGTGCCGCGAACCAGGCAATCGGAACCGTGAACGCGAACACCACTGCCGCTGCCCCGTTGGCCACCGCTGCCAGGATGTTCTTGTAGGCGTTCGCCCGTTGCAGGCCACCGGAGAGCAGCATCGGCAGGATGGCCAGCAGAATAACCCCCTGTGCCGCGCCGAAATAGCCGCCGTACACTCCGGTCAGGCCGGTGCTGGTCCACAGTGCCACACGCCTGCGAGGCGCCGACTCCCCTCGTTGAACCGGCAACGACTCAACTTGTGCCTGCCGTGCTGCCGCCCACCGCTTCAGCCACGGGCCCGCGACCACCAGCACGCAGGCGAGCAGGATCAGTATCGGCACGATCGTATCGAAGGCGGCTGCCGGCAGCACCAGCAGCAGCAGTGCCCCGCAGACCCCGCCGACAGCCGAAAAGGCCGCGAGGGGCAGCACCGCACGGAAGTGGCCCTTCAGCTCGCTGCGGTAGGCGACGGCGCCGCTGATCGAACCAGGCAAGATCCCGATATTGTTCGTCACATTCGCTAGCACGGGCGGGTAGCCCAGCGCGACCAGTACCGGGAAGGTGACCAGGGAGCCGGATCCCACCACGGAGTTGATGGTGCCGGTCGCGGTCCCGGCGACAAACAGGATGACAACCTCGAGCCAGTCGACGGCCACCTAGTCACACACCGTCGGCGAGGTCGGTGACGATAACGCGAGCGGATGCATTGCGCGCCGCCCGAAAACCGGCTCCGGCCCACAAATTCACGACCTCGGCATCCCCGACGGCGGCCGCGGCACGGCGAATCGGTCCAGTCAGAAAGTGGACTGCTGGGAAGCCGAATGGCGCGCCGGCAGAGTGTTCGTCGGTGAACCGATTGCGCAGTGCGCGCGCGGGCCGGCCGGTGAATGCGCGAGTGACGACCGTCTCACCGAACCGCGGATCGGCGAACGCGGCGCTGTGCACCGGCCTGGTGCCCGCCTCGGTTGCCCGCAACAACAGTGTGCCGATCTGCCCGGCGCTCGCCCCGGCATCAAGGACCGCGGCAAGATCCGTGCTGCCACCAATCCCACCGGCCGCGATCACAGGCAGATTCGTGACGGCACGCACCGCCCGAACCAGGTCGACGGTGCCGGTCGTGCCGAGGTAACCATCCGGAGTCGTCGTCGCACTGTGCCCTCCGGCCAGCCCGCCTTGCGCGACCAGGGCGTCGACGCCGGACTCGATGGCACGGGCAGCCTCCTGCGGCGAGGTGATCGTCGCCACAACCAGGCTGCCGGCCTTCTGCAGCGGGGCGACGACCCCAGCACCGGGGATGCCGAAGGTAAAGCTGACTATCGGCACCGGGTTGGCGGCAAGAAGATCGAGTTTGTCGGCCCAGCTGAAGTCATTCAGGTATGCGTCGGGCTCCGGTACGATCGCCGGCAGGGTGACGCCGAACCGCTCCGCTTCGGGCAGCAGCTCCTCCCGGTAGCGCCTCAGCCCCTCAATATCGATGGGCGCATCGCTGGGTACGAAGAGATTGACACCGAACAGCTGCACCTGCGATCGGACGACCGCGATATCGGCGGCGAGGTCGGCGGCCGCGGCATAGCCCGAACCAAGGAAGCCGATGCCGCCGACGGCGGACACGGCCACGACGAGCTCGCAGGTCGTCGGACCACCCGCCATCGGCGCGCCAACCACCGGCCGTTCCATCTCGCTCAGCACCGACATTTCTCCTCCATCGTGGTTGCCCCTACCGGTCACGCTATTGCCTTTGCTTAGATACCTACAAGGCACAGTCAAAGGAGCACGTCATGTCATTCATCAGCGTTGGCCGGGAAAACTCCAGCACCATCGAACTGTATTACGAGGACCACGGCACCGGCCAACCCGTCGTCCTGATCCACGGCTATCCGCTGGACGGACATTCGTGGGAGCGGCAGGCTGCCGTGCTGCTGGAGGCCGGCTATCGCGTGATCACCTACGACCGCCGCGGCTTCGGGCAGTCCAGCCAGCCCACCATCGGGTACGACTATGACACTTTTGCCGCGGACCTCAACACCCTGCTGGAGACCATCGATGTGTACGATGCCGTACTCGTCGGCTTCTCCATGGGAACCGGCGAGGTCGCCCGATACCTGGCCAGCTACGGGTCAGCGCGGATTTCCAAGGCGGTGTTCCTCGCCTCGCTGGAACCGTTCATGCTTCACACTGACGACAACACCACCGGCGTTCCGAAAAGCGTCTTTGACGACATCGAAATTGCCGCGAAGGAGGACCGGTTCGCGTGGTTCGATGCGTTTTACGCCAACTTCTACAACACCGATGAGACGCTGGGCACCCGGATCAGCGAGGCCGCGCTGCGGCACAGTTGGAATGTGGCAACGCGCGCGTCGTGGTTCGCGGCATCTGCGGTGGTGCCGACCTGGTTGACCGACTTCCGTGCAGACATCGCGAAAATCGACGTGCCCGCCCTGATCGTGCATGGAACAGCCGATCGGATTCTGCCGATCGACTCGACCGGCCGCCCGTTCGCCAAGCTCTTGCCGAGCGCGCGATATTTGGAGATCGAGGGGGCGCCGCACGCTTTGATCTGGACCCACGCGGAGCAGGTCAACCGGGCGATGCTGGAGTTCCTCCGGGATTGACCGTCGCCGAACCGGATGGTCAGGGTAGCAAGCCGAGCCATTCGTCGGCGAGTTCGGCCAACGCCTCGTCGCTGAGCGGCGTCGGCTCGAACTGCCGGGCGAACTCGACCGGAGCGACAAGATGCCGGTAGCCGAATTCAGTCACCTCGATGTCCAGCCGAGCGGAGAGTGTTTCCCGGCCCTGGGCTGGTGTCTTTCCATCCCGCACCGCCGTGACGAACTCGATCAGAATCGTGCGGGGGGAGGCCATGCTGGGTTCGAGGGCCGAGGGCGCGGGGGCGGAGGGCTCAAAAGCCTCACGACCCTCAGACCCACGAACTGTGCATGCAGACGATGTTCCAGGGCGGTTGTCGTCGATCATTGGTTAGCGTCTTTCCGATCGGGTGGCGGCTTGCCAGCTTCAAGAAGCTAGTGCTGCGCCTCCCGTGCCTTCACCCCGCCCTTGTCATAGACCACGGACAAACGGAACAGTGCCAACGCTGCGACAAACAGTCCGAAGTCGCGTAACGCGACATCGAAGAAGCCTGGCAGCACCAAGAGATTGATGATGATGCCGGCCAGCCATGCTGCCACCAAGAGCGATCCGAATTTCGGCCTGATCAGCACAGCGAGGCCGGCGACGATCTCCACAACCCCGACGATGTACATGAACTGCTGGCCGGAGATCGGCACGACGTCGGTCACGATGGGAGCAAGGTAACCGGGCCAGTTGGTCAGCAGGTTGAAGAACTTGTCGATGCCGAAGACAATCGGGGCGATGACAAAGACGGTGCGCAACATTGCGAACGCCTGCCACCCTGGATCTCGCTGAAAGATTGAGGTGGTGTCGCGGGCCACAGTGTGCGTTGATTCAGTCATAGTGGGAGTCCTTCCATAAACAAGTCGGTTTGTTTTTAGAAGCATAGCGCGTCTTGTGACAAGATATCCAGTTTTTAGAAGCGAGAAACTCCACCCGTCATTTGCGGTAACGCTGCGGTCAGTGCTTGAGTGAAGACATGCCTCTCTCCGGTGAATATCTTCCTGGGCCATCCAAATGGGTGACCGATCACGTCCGCAAATATGAGTCATCCGGAGGCGCCGAGGGCAGCCGAATGGGCTCGGCTCGGGTGGTCATCCTGACGACCGTCGGCGCGAACAGCGGAAAGCTGCGAAAGGTGCCGGTGATCAGGGTAGAACATGACGGCACGTATGCCGCCGTGGCCTCCGCCAGTGGCGCGGCCTCCCATCCCGGCTGGTATTTCAACCTGAAAAAGCATCCGCAGGTCGACCTCCAAGACGGGCCGCTAAAAGAAACCGTGACGGCCCATGAGGCAGTGGGCGAGGAACGGGCCCTGTGGTGGCAGCGCGCCCTCGAGTGCAATCCACAGTATGCCGATTACCAAGCCAAGGTATCCCGAGTGATCCCGGTAATCGTTCTGGAACCCGATCCCCACTGACGCCGGCTAGTGCACGACGCCGGCTAGTGCACGACGCCGGCTGCCGCTGACGCCGGCTAGTGCGCGACGCAGGCCCCAGAGCCCACCGCGCTGCCGGCCTGGGCCTGCGCAAGCACCGGGCGCAATTCGTTGAGGGTCAGCGCGAAGCCGATGTCGGCATCCGTCGTCGACCGCGCGAACACCACCCCGACGACGTTTCCGCCGGTGTCGAACAACGGGCCGCCGGAGTTCCCGGGGCGCACCGTGCCACGAAGTGCGTAGATCTCCCGGGTTACCGGCTGCTGCTTGTAGATGTCGGTTCCGGTGGCGTGAAGTACCTCACGCACCCGGGCCGGCGTCACCAGATACGGGCCGTCGCCGGGAAAACCGGCGACCACAGCGGATGCGCCGGCGGCCAGCTCGGTGCCAAGCTGCAACGGCTCGGCCTGCAACTCCGGTACCGCCAGCACCGCCAAATCGCGCTCCGGGTCGAAGACCACGAGTCGAGCCGGCAAGGCGCGTCCGACCCCGCGCACTTGCACGGCAACTGCGGATGCCGCCGCCACGACATGCGCGTTCGTAACGACCATCCCCTCCGAGACGACCCAGCCGCTGCCCTCCGAATCGGTGCCGCAGTTAGGCTCGGAAGCCAGCACCTTGACGACCCCCGCGGCTGCGGCATTCACCGCCGCAGGGATCGACGGGTCCGGCGGCGGCGCATCCGCAACCTGCTCGCCACCGTGCAGGAAGACCTTCGGCAGTCCGGCCTGCCCCAAGGCATCGTCCATGGCACCGAGCACACTTGAGGACGGCACCGGAGCGACCGCATTCAATGCGGCGACAATCCTCGACGAGCTCGCCAGCTGGGTCACCGGCAGCAGGCTCGTGGTCTGCAGGAAGCCAGCGATCAGCCACACCACCAGGGCCCAGGTCACCAGCCCGACGAGCGAGCCCGCGATCGCATCGACCCCACGGGCGACCCCTTTACGGGTACGGCGCCGGATCATCGCGGCAATCGTTGCAGCAATCGCGTACATGACGGCGGCGCAGATCCCCACAAAGACGGCGGCGACGATCGTGCGTTGCACGATGCTGTCCACCGGGCCGCCGGACCACCCGGCGCGAGCGATCCACGAGACCACCGGCGGCGCCAGAGTCAGGCCAATCCAGAGGCCCGCGATCAGCCCGACCATCGGCACGGCTGACAGCACAGCTCCGCGTCGCCAGCCACCCAGGATGGCGGCGATCGCGGCAAGCACCAGCACGGCATCGACGATCAGGCCCACAGCGTTCAACGTTCTCCTAACAAGCTGTGCGGATGCTGCGGGTTGGGGGCCTCACCTCGCGCCGCCCTCAACGCCAGTCTGCTGCCTGCAGGGCCACGAAGAGATTGGCCTGCCCGTGGACGGTGGCCGGGTCAGTACCCGTGAGGGCACCGATTCTTCCGATGCGATAACGCAGCGTGTTGACGTGCACATGCAGGCGGATTGCTGCAGCCTGCCAGGAGCCGTCGCATTCGAGGAAGGCGCGCAGGGTGGGCAGCAGGTCGGCCTTGTGATCGGCATCGTAACGCAGCAGCGGGCCGATCAGGCGGTCGGTGAACTCGACCCGGATTTCCCGGGGTACGTACGCCAGCAACGACTCGGTGGTTGCCAGTCCGCTGTCGTCGACAACGCGCACGGGGCCTGGCTGGCGAGCGGCGAGCGTGTTCGCGAACCGAGCCCGCTGGAGTGCTTGCGGCATCCCGGATAGCCCGGAGGACGCGAGCGCAGCGCCGATCGCGATATGGGCACCGGGCGGGATACAGCCGCACAGTTGCCCTTTGCGCGCGTAGATCCGTTGAGGGATCGACCCACGCGCGTCTGCGGCGAGGACGACGAGCGTACCCTCTTCGTCCTCGATCGTGACCGTGCCGAGCCCGTCGGACGCCGGGTCGAGTAGGTCAGCGCCCAGGTCAACCCAATCCGGCAAGCCTTCGGAGCTGATCGCGAGGGCCCACGCCGGCGACTCCGGGTCCAAGCCGTGGCGGGCGAACCAAAGCCCTGCCGCGACCGGATCAGAGTCGTTCTCGACCTGTTGGAGGGTGCTCCCGGCGAGACGGCGCCGCGTCTGCTCACGGTCGCGTTCCCGGCCGAGCTCGAGCAAGGCGAGTTCGAGTGCCATCTCCACGAGGACCCGGTTGTCCTCACTCCAGGTGGCCGCGTCGCCGCATCCGGCTAGGAACGCGGCGGGCTCGGTGCGGGCACCGATCGGAAACACCGACCACACTCCGCCGGGGCCGGGCGCCAGGGCAGGCACCGACGGGCTGCGCCGGGCAGCCCCGGCCAGAACGGCTGCATCGATCGCAGGTGCGGGTGAGGAGTGCACGACGGCTCTGCCGGCGAGCGAGGTGAGCAGGAAAGGAACCCCGACCACCCGTGCCATCTCCTCCACCAGCCCGGACAGCCCACCGGCGACAGTCGCACTGACGATGAGGCGCTGTTGCTCCGCGGTCCCGGCAATCCGCCGGCCGTGCTCGCGCTCCAACGCGATGATGACGACCCTGGACAGCTCCTCATAGGACACTCCGGAAGACGCGGACAACAACGGCATGTCGTGTGCCCGGCAGGCGTCGATCACCGAATCCGGGATGCGGCCGAGCAGCCTGCCTCCGGTGACGAGTCCGGCCGCCCCCGCCGCCGCCAGGACTCCGACGAATCGCTCGGCGTCTTCATCGTCGTGCAGCCACACCATTGAGGTCAGCACCAGCTCCCCGCCGACCAGGAAATCACCCGAGTCCAGAAGGTCTGTCGTGTAGACCCGGCGCACGGTGCGCCCCGTCAGCCCCGGCCCGACAACCACGGGGTCCAGCGCGAATTTGGGTAATGCCACGACATCTGCCAGATCCACATGTCCTGCTCTCGGCGTTGCGCACGCACTAAATTAGATGATCCTACAACAGACTGTGCAAAAAGTGCGGATGTTCCACTACTGGTTTTCCTGGTCGGACCCGTGTTCTGTTAGGTGGTGAGACGGGGCCCACCGAAGCGCTCCGGATAAGGCACGGAGAGGCGCGCGCCACCATGAGAGCAGAGACAAAGCTACGTCAGGCCGAAAAGCACACCGCCGTCGAGACCGAAGGTATCCAGCCGATCCCGGAATCCGCCCGGCACGGCAGCTTGATCTCGCAATTCACCTTCTGGTTCACCGCCAGCGTCCAGTTCGCCACTCTCACCGCGGGCGCGCTGACGACATCCCTCCTGGGTCTTGATCTGGGCCAGGCTGTGCTCGCATTCTCCGTCGGCTCCGCCATCGGAGCCGCGGCCCTCGGGTTGTTGGCGACCGGCGGCCCACGCATGGGCGTGCCGCAGATGGTGCAAGCGCGAGGGCCGTTCGGTTTCCGCGGGAACTATCTGCCGGCCATTTTGTTCTTCATCACGGCGATCGGCTGGTTCGGCGTGACCACCGTGCTGGGCGTGTTCGTGCTACAGGCTCTGGTCGAACTCCCCCTGATCCCCACCACCATCATCCTGGCCGCTGTGGAGGTTTTCATCGCGGTGGTCGGCTACAAACTGATGCATCTGGTGCAGAACGTGCTCTCGTACCTCCTGATCGTCGTCTTCGTGATCGTCAGCATCTTCACCTTCAGCCAAGTCGATCTCGCGGCGCCGGTGCACGGGGCGGCCGCCGCCATCGGGGTCGGCGGAGCGATGAGCGTGGCGATCGCGATCAGCACGTCCAGGCTGCTCAGCTTCTCCGCCGCGGCATCCGATTACAGCAGGTACCTACCGCGGAGCACCTCGTCGCGGAAGGTATTCTTGTGCGTTTTCCTCGGCACGTTCGTCTCCAGCGCGTGGATCGGCAGCATCGGCGCGGCGCTGGGCCTGGCTATCAAGTTGGGCACCCCAGCCGACCTGGTCGCGGGCGCATTACCCGCCGGTCTGGTCGTGGTCATCTTGCTCTCGCTGTTCTTGTCGACCGCATCCTCCAGCACGATCGACGTGTACTCCTCATCCCTGTCGCTGCTGACCATGGGGTTACGGATACCCCAATGGGCGACCGCGCTGATCGTCGGGACCATCGGAGCAGCATTGGCGGTCATCGCAGGGATCGGAGACTTCTACGGCCAGTTCCAGTCCTTCCTGGTGTTCCTGGGCTACTGGCTGGCGCCGTTCGTCGCCATCATGATCGTCCGACTCGCCCTCTCCGCGCGGAGGCCGGCACTGACCGACCTCGGAGCGTTGTACGACGAATCGCGTCAGGTGGGGGTAGGGCTGCCGGCTCTTCTTATCGGGATAGCCGCCTCGGTACCCTTCATGAGCTCAACCATCTTCACCGGTTTCGTCGCACAGGCAAATCCGGGGCTCGGGGACATCACCGCGGCAGTCGGGGCGGCCGTCGCGGCCGTTGCCTACCTGCTGCTATCCCAAAGCCGGCGACAGAAAGTCCTGGCGAGACGATAACGGCGAGGCTGGCACGCGCTAACGCGCGCCAGCCGGCAGCCCCCCGCGACCTGCATCAATTCGAAACCTTCAACAAACGACGTACGGAGCAAGGCATGTCCAACGCAGTTCTGATCATCAACGGCATCGTGTTTCCAATGACCGGACGACGGATCGCTTTCGACCCGGGCGCAGTATTGTTCGCCGACAACGAGATCCTGGCAGTAGGCAACCGGGAGGATGTCCAGCGACACCCGGCCGCTGCCCACGCGCAGATTGTCGACGCCGGCGGCATGGCCGTCCTACCCGGGCTGCACAACTGCCACCTCCATTCGGGCCTGCTTCGGGGCACCGCAGAGTCGATGTCGCTCTGGGACTGGCTGAAGTTCTACGTCGACCCGTCCCACAAGGCACTCACCCCAGAAATCGCACGCACGGCATCCTCGCTCGCCTACAGTGAGGGCGTATTGTCTGGCACGACCTCCGTGATGGACATGTGGCGATACATGGACCAAAGCGCAGAAGTCGCCGAACGCGTCGGGATCAGGGCGACGCTCGTCCCATACGTCGCGGATCTGCCACCATACGACTACTTCGAAACTCTCGCCACAAACCGGGCGCTGCTTGAATCACACCGGAACTTCGCGGACGGTCGCGTGCGAACCTGGGTGGGCTTGGAGCACTGGATCTACTGCTCTCCTGGCGCCTTCGCACAGGCGGTGGAGCTGGCGGAAGAGTTCGACACCGGCATCCACACGCACTCGTCCGAAAGCATCTGGGAAGTCCAGGAATGCCTGAAGCGCTTCGGGAGGCGCCCGATCGAGCAGTTCTACAACTGGGGCATCCTGGGCAGCAAGACCGTCATAGCCCACTGCGTCTGGGTCAGTGACCGTGAGATCGAGATCCTGGCACAGACCGGCACAAGTGTCGCGCACTGCCCGTGCTCGAACATGAAACTGTCCTCCGGGGCAGCCCCGATAGGAAAGATGCGCGAAGCCGGAATCGCTGTCGGCATCGGGTCTGACGGAGAGAAGGAGAACAACAACCTCGACCTCATCGAGGAGATGAAATTCGCCTCACTGTTGCAGAAGGTCACCACCCTGGACCCGGTCCAAGGTTCCCCCTGGGACATCCTCGAGATGGCGACGATCGGAGGCGCCAAGACGCTGGGCCTCGACGGCATCACCGGTTCGCTGGAAGCCGGCAAGAGGGCGGATATTATCACCGTCGACCTCAGCGGATTGCACAGCACGCCGCTGCTGCACGGCTCGGACTTCAACGCAGCAGCTCACTTGGTCTTCTCGACCTCCGGGCGGGACGTGCGAAACGTTTGGGTTGACGGGCAGCTGCTCGTCGACGCGGGCGTGCCGCAGACGTTCGACATCGCCAGCGTGCGCTCGGAGGCACAAGCGGCCGCGGAAGAGTTGTTCGACAGGCGGAGCAGCCTGCAGAAGTCTGGCGGGGTCCCGACGCCGCCAGCCGAGTTGTCCGAAGCCCCGCTACCGTCCTGAGGACCGGCCATGCTGCTGATTCAACACGTTTCCCACCTGTTCACCAACAGCAGCCAGGGAGAGCTTGAGGACGTCGACATCCTCATCGACGGCAGCGCCATCGTGCGCGTCGGCAAAAACATCACCCCTCCGGCCGGCTGTCAGGTCCTACCGGGGACCGGACTGCTGGGCACCCCCGGCCTCGTGAACTCCCACCACCACCTGTACCAGGTGGCACTTCGCGCCATCCCGGAATTGGAACGCGCGAGAATCGGGCCATGGCTGGCCGGGCTGGGAACGCGCTGTCTTAAGTGGTGGGATCGCGGGACCTTGACACCGGACAGCGTCGGAGTGCTCGCGCAAGCCGGGATGCTCGAGTCTCAGCTCAGCGGTGTGACCACGGTCGCCGACCAGCACTACTTCCACCCCAGCGGCAAGACGCATCCCTTCATCGAGAAGACGATCGAGGCCGCCGCAGCCCTCGGAATGAGAATGCACGCAGCCCGAGGCACCCTGACGCTCGGGAGCAATGCGGGCGGCGGTGCCCCGGAGGCGATGGTCCAAGGCATCGACGAGGTGTTGCGCCACAGCGAAGAGCTGATCAACGAGCACCATGACCCCGGCCACCATGCGATGACCCGCATCGCACTCGCCCCGTGTGGCGTGCATGCCGACCGCCCCGAGCTGTTCGACGAGTTCGCCCAGCTGGCCGGTGACCACCCCGGGGTGCGGCTGCACACCCATCTGTACGAGGCAGTGGACTCGGAATTCTGCCGCCGTCGGTACGGCTGTAGCCCCTGGCAATTCCTGCAACAGCACGGATGGGCCACCGACCAGACGTGGCTGGCACACGTCGTCGATATTCCGCACGACGAGATCGAGGAACTGGCGCAGGCGGGCGTCGGGGTATCGCACCTGATCGCCCCTGACCTGCGCATGGGATTCGGCTTCTCCCCCGTCCGGGAAATGCTGGCCGCCGGCGTCACAGTCGGATTCGGGACGACGGGGTCGGCAAGCAACGATGGCTCGAATGTCCTCGGTGATCTCCGCGTTGCCGCACTGGCCCATCGCGTGCACTATGAAGATCCCGAAATGTGGCTGACCGCTCGGGAGCTGCTCTACGCGGCAACTCGAGGATCCGCCCTTTGCCTGGGACGCGAAGACCTCGGTGTGATCGCCCCCGGGTACGCAGCCGACCTTTCCTTCTGGGACATGTCGCGCATCGACCGGGTGGGGATACACGACCCGATCCAGGGCCTACTGATGACCGGCATCTCGGATATCGCCTCTATCGTCATCGTCAACGGCCGGCTCGTCGTTCAGGGCGGGCGCCATAGCCGCGTCGACGAGACTGAACTCGCCCACGCCGCCCACCGCGCCTTCAGCCGACTCAACGCCTGAACGCCACATCGCATCTGCGCATCACCAATACCCCGCGTCACCAATACCCATGGTGCTGCCCTCATCCTGTTTTTTTGGTTTTGCTTGCGCCGGCGGGCTTAGCCCGGCTAAAGCCTTTTGGGCTTCGTTTTCCGCCGTGACCGGAATTGTGCGGCGACCAACGGCGAAACGCAGCCAGTAAAACAAACACAGCCGGTAAGAACATGCGAAAGGAGAGCAGACGTGATTGATGTGACGATTCCAATCTTTCCAATCAATGCCCTCTCCTTTGTCGAAGGTTGCGTTGAAGGCTAGTTGGGTTTGAAGGCTGGTTCTGTAGAGGGCTGGTTCTGTAGAGGGCTAGTTCTGTAGAGGGCTAGTTCCCGCCTGACCTGACCGTCTCGACCCGCACGACACACACGCGGTGTCGAGGCCCGTTTGTCGCAGCCTTTCCAACCTGCATCGGCCTTCCAACCTGCATCGGCCACCACTTCCAGGCGACCAGCAGGGATGACCAACGGCAGCTCACCACGCTCCACCCCATCCATTTTCACGGAGAATCATGAACACCGAACTGACCCAGACGCAGCGACGCTCGCCGGTCACCTCCGCTGCGAGTACCGCGAACAGGCGCTCACGGGCACCGAACTTCCTGGAGCGACTCGCCCTGCTGGTTGGTATCGCTCTGATCATCTGGGGCCACCGTCGAAGCACGGTGCGCAACGGACGTGAGGCGTTGATCCGTCGCCATCAGGTCCGCACTGAGCGGGATGCGCGTGAAAGCGCGTATCGACGCCGGCTTTCGCTCCCCTGGCCGCGCAGCTGAGCCCAGGGGCGGCCGCGCCGCCTTATTAGCTGCACAGTCGTGCGCGCGCGTACGGTAGGAGCTGTAGCGCGTCCCCGCGTTGCCCGAGGAGGATAAACCCATGACTGGCGATAAGCCACCGTTCCCACCGTTCACCCGCGAGACCGCCATCCAAAAAGTCCGAGCGGGTGAAGACGGCTGGAACGGCCGCGACCCGGTGAAGGTCGCGGCCGCATACACGGTCGACAGCTGGTGGCGCAATCGGTCCGAGTTCGTCGAAGGTCGCGACGCCATCATCGCCTTTCTCACCCGCAAGTGGGCGAAGGAGCTTGAGTATCGGCTGATCAAGGAGATGTGGGCATTCGACGATAACCGCATCGCGGTGCGATTCGCCTA
>JBDTBD010000049.1:0-53561 GCA_039924285.1 Terrimesophilobacter sp.
GTGGCCGTGAGCGTGGGGTGCACACTCGGCTCGAGCTCGAAGGGATCCTGTGCCGCCTGATTAGAGGGTCGGACGAGCACGGACTCGACTCACTATTCTGCCAGATTTTGTTGCGGACCGTGACCACGGGCTGTGGCGTCGTGCCTGCGGGACACCGCAACGCCGACAAGGCAGACGACACCGCCGACGATGGCCAGCGGCGTGGGGATCTCCGCAAACGCCACGAAGCCGAGCAGGATGGCGATGGCCGGCACGACATAAGTGGTCACGCCCAGTTGAGCGGCCGGCATGGTGGACAGCGCGTACGCCCAGGTACTGAACGCCAGCGCGGTGGGGAATACGCCCAGATAAAGGGCGCCGAGGATGCTGGGAAGCGGTGCAACCTGCACCTCGCGGATCAAGTCCCCCGCGAACGGAAGACACACCAGTGCTCCGGCGACACAGCCGAGCCACGTGACCTGCCCGGAGGGCAGTCGTCGAAGCGTCGGCTTCTGGAACAGCACACCGGCTGCGAACGTCAGCGCGGCAAGCAGGCACCAGGCAACGCCGATGCCGTCTCCGAATCCGGTCAGTCCGGTGCTGATTCCGATCAACACCACTCCGAGAAACGCGATGCCGGCGCCTACCGCCAGCCATCGGGGGATCCGTTCCCGCAAAAAGATCCCGGCTCCCGCGGCGATAAGAATTGGGGCGATGTTGACGATCATCGCGGCAGTGCCGGCGTCAAGGGTTTGTTCTGCGGTGTTGAGCGCGATGTTGTACGCCCCGAACCACCCCGCCCCGAAACCGAGAATGAGCAGCCATTCCCGACCGGTCGGCGCCACCCAGTGCCGGCCGATCAGCACCAGCCCCAGCAGTACGGAGCCCACCAGCAGCCGCGCCAACGCAAGTGCTCCAGCGGAGATGTCAACGGAGACACCCCGGATGACGACGAAGGCGCTCGCCCACACCACGACGGTGACCACGATGGCGGTCAGAACGCGTGGCGGAACAGTGTCGGACCGGACCACCCGCTGTGAACTCACTCTGACACGCTAGCGCGTCGGTACCCGACACCCGTGACTGAGGCGATCAGCCGCGATTGTGTGCGTCGCGCCACGCGAGCCAATCGCGCACCTGCGCGAGGTCGTAATCGGGTCCGGTAATACCCACCGTGAACAAAGTCGCGCCGAGCCCCACTAGCTCGTCGGCCTGGCCGGGCGTTCGCCTGCGGATCTCGGTGGAGATTTCGATCTCGTCCGTGTCGCGTCCGACGTCCCTGCCGTGCTGGTCAAGGATGCCCAGCTTTCGCTCGAGCGTGGCGGCGTCGCTGAAGCTGTGCCAGATGTCCGCGTGCTGGGCGACGATCCGCAGCGTCTTCTTCTCTCCGCCACCGCCGATCAGCACCGGAATCTTCCTCGTCGGCGGCGGGTTGAGCCTGGCCCAGCGCGCCATGACCTGCGGCAGGCTGGCCGCCAGGGCGTTCAGCCGGGTGCCTGCGGTGCCGAACTCGTAGCCGTATTCGTCGTAGTCGTGTTGGAACCAGCCGGCGCCAACCCCGAAGATGAAGCGTCCGACGCCATCGTCTCCCGCACTGATGTGGTCGACGGTTCTGGCCATGTCCGCCTGGAGGTTCGCATTCCGGTAGCTGTTGCAACTGACCAGAGTGCCCAGTTGCACACGGCTGGTCTGTTCGGCCAGGGCCGCGAGCATGGTCCAGGATTCGAAGTGCAAGCCGCCGGGATCACCGCTCAGCGGGAAGAAGTGGTCCCAGTTGAACACGATGTCGACTCCGGCATCCTCCAGGCGGGCGACAGTGTCACGGATTGTCGCGTAATCCGAGTGCTGCTGCGCGACCTGCACGCCGATCCTGATCGGCCGGGGCGTTCTCATCCACCAAGCCTAGGCGCGGCGAGTGGGGACGATGGCGGCTAGCCGCCGAGGAGCTTCTGGAACGTCGCGAGTTCTTCCTCGGTCGGCGCGCCGCCGCGCTTGGCACCGAGGCCGAAGCCTGACCCGCCAGCGGTGGTAACCGGTTTGGTGCCCGCGGCGATGGCCGCGTTCTCGGCCGCCCGCTTCGCCGGATTCCCCGACCGGGACCCCTTCTTTTTGCTCTGCTGCTTGCCGCGGCTGCCGCCGAACGACCCGCCGGGTATCGGCCCCATGCCGGGCACCTGAGGCATCCCGCCCTTGGCCACCGTCTTCATCATCTTGGCTGCCTGCTCGAACCGGTTCACCAGGGAGTTCACCTCGGTGACCGACGTGCCGGAGCCGCGCGCGATCCGCACCCGGCGGGATCCGTTGAGCACCTTGGGCGTCCGCCGCTCGGCCGGTGTCATCGAGTAAATGATCGCCTCGGTTCGAGTGATCTCGCTCTCGTCGAAGTTGTCCAGCTGCTGCCGCATCCCCTTCATGCCCGGCAGCATCCCGAGCATGCTCTTGATCGAGCCCATGTTTTTGAGCTGCTGCATCTGAGCCAGGAAGTCCTCGAGGGTGAAGGTGTCCGTCGCGAATTTCCCCGCGACCTTCTTCGCCTCCTCCTCGTCGAAGTTCTTCTGCGCCTGTTCGATCAGTGTGAGGATGTCGCCGAGGTCGAGGATGCGGCTGGCCATGCGGTCCGGATGGAACGGCTCGAAGTCATCCAGGGCCTCGCCGGTGGAGGCGAACATGATCGGCCGGCCCGTAATCGAGGCCACCGACAGGGCGGCGCCGCCGCGCGCGTCACCATCCAGTTTGGTAAGCACGACCCCGGTGAAGTCGACTCCGTCCAGGAAGGCCTTCGCCGTGGTGACCGCGTCCTGCCCGATCATCGCGTCGATGACGAAGAACACCTCGTCGGGTTCGACGGCCTTGCGGATGTTCGCGGCCTGTTTCATCAGTTCGGCGTCGACGCCGAGGCGGCCGGCGGTGTCCACGATGACTACGTCGTACTGCTTGTCACGGGCGAACTTCAGAGAGTCTTTCGCAACCTTGACCGGGTTGCCGACGCCGTTACCGGGCTCGGGCGCGAACACGCGTGCCCCGGCCTGCTCGCCGACGACCTGGAGTTGGGTGACGGCGTCGGGCCGCTGCAGATCGGCGGCGACGAGCAATGGTGTGTGCCCTTCGCCGGCGAGCCACTTGGCCAGCTTGCCTGCCAGCGTGGTCTTTCCTGCGCCCTGAAGACCGGCGAGCATGATCACGGTCGGCGGGTTCTTCGCGAACCGGATGCGCCGGGCCTCGCCGCCGAGGATCGCGGTCAGTTCATCGTTGACGATCTGAACAACCTGCTGTGCGGGGTTCAGCGCCTTGCTGACCTCGTCGCCGAGCGCGCGTTCGCGCACCTTGGCGGTGAAGTCCTTGACGACGGGAAGGGCGACGTCCGCGTCGAGCAGGGCGCGGCGGATCTCGCGAACGGTGCCGTCGACATCCGCGGGGCTCAATTTGCCCTTGCCGCGTAGGTTCTTGAAGGTCTCCGCGAGACGGTCGGTGAGGTTTCCGAAGGTGGCCATAGTGCCACCAGTTTAAGCGGTGCTGCGCAGCACAGTCGACGCGGCACCGACGACGCCGCAGTCGCCCCGGGCAGGGGTCTTCTCTCTACCCCAGGGGCGGCCCTTACAGTGGGCCAATGAGACACGGCATCGTCATCCTTCCGCAGCAGCCCTGGGCGGACGCCCGCCGCACCTGGCAGCAGGCGGAAGAACTCGGCTTCGACCATGCCTGGACCTACGACCACCTGTCCTGGAAATCCCTGGCCGACCAGCCCTGGCATGCGACAGTCCCCACCTTGACCGCTGCGGCATCCGTCACCGACACGATCAGGTTGGGCACGTTCGTGACCTCTCCCAACTTTCGACACCCGGTGCCCTTCGCCAAGGACGTGGCGACACTCGACGACGTCGCCGGTGGGCGGCTCATCCTCGGCGTGGGCTCCGGCGGTACCGGCTTCGACGCCGCTGTTCTTGGGCAGCAGGAACTCACGCCACGCCAACGCCACGACCGGTTCGCCGAGTTCGTGCGGGGGCTCGACCAGCTGCTGCGCTTCGAGGTGCCAGGCTCCGGCGGCGTGAGCTTCAGCGGCGACTGGTTCACCGCGGACCGGGCCAGGATGGTCGGCCAACCTGCGCAATCGCCGCGGATGCCGTTCATCATCGCCGCGAACGGACCCAGGGGCCTGCAACTCGTCGTGGAATACGGCGACGGCTGGGTCACTCTTGGCCGGGAGTCGGAAACTCCGAACGAGTGGTGGCGGTCGGTCGCCGAGCTCTCCTCGCGCCTCGATGACACGCTGACCTCAGCCGGACGCTCACCCGACAGCGTCGAACGTCACCTCAGTCTCGATTCCGCTGGGCGCTTCGCGCTTTCAAGCGTCGATTACTGGGAGGAAGCGGTCGGTCGTGCCGCTGGAATGGGTTTCACCGACGTCATCGCACACTGGCCTCGAGCCGACGGCGTCTACGCGGGCAGCGAAGACGTTCTGATCGAGGTTGCCTCCGGTTTTGCGCGCTAACTTTGGTGCATGACTACTCTGATTGTGCCCTTTGAAGGCAACACCCCGGCTATCGAAGCCAGCGCCTGGACCGCGCCCAACGCCACGCTCATCGGCCGGGTGGCGCTCGGCGCCCAGGCCAGCGTGTTCTTCGGGGCGGTGTTGCGCGGCGACACCGACAGCATCAGCATCGGCGCGCGCAGCAATATCCAGGACAACGTGAGTGTGCACTGCGACTCCGGTGTTCCGACCACCGTCGGTGCGGGTGTGAGCGTCGGACACTCCGCGGTTCTGCACGGGTGCACGGTGGAGGACGACTGTCTCATCGGGATGAGCGCAACGGTGCTCAACCACGCGGTTATCGGCGCAGGATCGCTCGTCGCGGCCGGTTCCGTGGTGCTCGAGGGCACCATCGTCCCGCCGAATTCCCTGGTGGCCGGCGTACCAGCCAAGGTGCGGCGCGAACTCACCGACGAAGAACACGCGAAACTGCTGTGGAACGCGGAACACTACCTTCAGCTCAGTCGCGCTTACGCTGCTTCCTGACGCCGGCATCCGTCCTTCGCGCTTTCATCATTCAGGACCTGGTGTGACAGATGTGACCTCTGCGGCGGATGGGACTGACTCTGGCCACTCCAGCATCACCAGCCCCACACTCTCCTGAATAACGGAAGTCAGCCGATGAGGTTCTGCGCGAACACGTGCGGCGTGAACCCGGTGAGGTCGCCGATGCCCTCACCCTGGCCGACGAGCTTGATCGGGATGCCCGTCTTCTCCTGAACGGCCAACACGAAACCGCCCTTGGCCGAGCCGTCGAGCTTCGTGAGCACGAGTCCGGTCACGCCGGCGTGTTCGATGAAGGCCTCAGCCTGGGCGAGGCCGTTCTGTCCTGTGGTGGCGTCGAGCACCAACAGCACCTCGGCGATCTCCGCCTGTTTCTCGATCACCCGGCGAATCTTCGAGAGCTCATCCATGAGGCCGCTCTTGGTCTGCAGCCGGCCGGCGGTGTCGATGAGCACGATCTCGATGCCCTCGCGGGTGGCCTTCTCGACGGTTTGGAAGGCGACGGACGCCGGATCCTGCCCCGCCTGCTGCGGGCGCACGATCTGCGCTCCCCCGCGCTGCGCCCAGGTGGCCAGTTGCTCGACGGCGGCCGCGCGGAACGTATCGGCAGCCCCAACGACGACGCTGCGACCGTGGTTCGCCAGGAACTTGGCGAACTTTCCGATTGTCGTGGTCTTGCCGACCCCGTTGACCCCGACAACGAGCACCACCGCGGGCCGGGCGGTGAGATTCAGGGTGGGGTCGAGCCTGGCCAGACGCTCCTCGAGGATTTCGCGCAGCATCCGTTTGAGGTCCACCGGGTCGGTCGTGTTGTACTTTTTCACCATCGCGCGCAGCTGCCCGATGATCGCGTCGGTGACCTCCGATCCGAAGTCGGCACCGATGAGGGCGTCATCGAGGTCCTCCCAGGTGCTCTCATCGATCGTCTGCTTCGCGAACATGCCGCGCAGGGCGCCGGACAGGGACCACGGGGTGCGTTCAGCCATAGAACCAGGCTAAAGCAGCCACACAGCTCTGGCAGCCACACAGTTCGGGCTGTCAAGAAGTTCGGGCAGTCAAGGAGTTCAGCGCAGCGGCGCCGGCGCCCGCGCTGACATTCTGGCGAGCGTCCAGACCGCCACGACCAGCACGAGCAGCATGCACGCGATGCCAAGCCCCGCGTAGCCCGCCACGGTGAGCACCGGTCCGGCCAGAGCGCCCCCGACCGCCGCCGTGGCGTTCATCAACAGGTCTGAGATTCCCTGCACACCGGGCCGGTCGTCGACCGGGACCGATTCGGTCACAAGAGTGGATGCGGCGATCGTGGCGGCAGACCAACCGAGGCCCAGCAGGATCAGGCTGAGCGCGACCAACCCATCCGACTCACTGCCGAGCCAGGCCACCACGAGCGCGGCGAACAGCAGCCCCTGCCCGGCAAGGATCACCGGCAGTCGGCCGAACCGGTCGGCGAGGGTGCCGAACACCGGGGACAGCGCGTACATGCCAGCGATGTGCAGGCTGATGGTGAACCCGACGATGGCCAGGGTTGCGCCGTGCCCGTAGAGATGCACCGGAGTCATGGCCATCATGGCCACCATGGTGGTGTGGCTGAGCGCCACGGCGACGACGGAGTACCTGGCCAGGGAGTTGACTCGCAGGGTGGCCAGCCCCTTTTGCGGCGGGACTCCGGTGGGAGCCGGAGCGTGGCCGATGGCGGTGAGCAGCGGGTCGGGACGAAGTCCCACGAAGTACACGGCCATGGCCGCTAGCTGCGCGGCAACCGTGAACACGAACGGGCCGGTGAGGGTCGGCAGGCCGATGAGCGAGCCGATTGCCTCCCCCGGGTCGATGAGGTTGGGACCGAGCACCGCGCCTGCCGTGGTGGACCAGACGACGATCGACAGGTCTCGCGCCCGGCGGGCGGGCGGCGCGAGGTCGGTGGCGGCGAATCTGGCCTGCAGGTTCGTCGCGGACGAGGCTCCGGCCAGCGCGAGGGCAACCAGCAGCAACGGGAACGACCCGATCGCCGCCGCCCCGGTGGCGAAGGTGGCGCCGAAGGCGCCGAGCAGCGCTCCGCCGGCCAGCGCCACCCGGCGGCCCCGAGCTGCGGCGGCGCGCGCCAAGGGCACGGCGAGCAACGCCGCCCCGAGGGTGCTCATGGTGGCGGCCATCCCCGACCATGCCGGCGAGCCGGAGACATCCGAAGCCAGCAGCGCCCCGATCGACACCGTCGCACCGAGGCCGATGCCGCCAAGAATCTGCGCAGCAATGAGCACGCGGACGACACGGTGTTGCAGGGCGGCGGTGTCGTTCATCGCGTCAGTCTAGGGCGCACGCGACCGCCCGCGATCAGCTGGCCTTCTGCTCGGCCTTGGCAACGCGCTGCCCGACGACGGCGGAGATGCCGTCCTGCCGCATTGAGACGCCGTAGAGGGCATCCGCGATCTCCATGGTGCGCTTCTGGTGGGTGATCACGATGAGCTGGGAAGACTCGCGAAGATCCTCGAAAATCGTCAACAGGCGCCCCAGGTTCGCGTCGTCGAGTGCCGCTTCGACCTCGTCGAGCACGTAGAACGGGCTCGGCCGGGACTTGAAGATCGCGATAAGGAACGCGGCGGCGGCCAGAGAGCGTTCCCCACCGCTGAGCAGTGAGAGCCGCTCGATCTTCTTGCCCACCGGCTTCACCGAGACCTCGATTCCCGTGGTGAGCAGGTCCTCCGGGTCGGTCAGTCGGATACTGCCGGTTCCACCGGGGAACAGCACAGGGAACACCTGCGCAAACGCGGCCCTGGTGTCCTCGAACGCGGCCTGGAAGATGCCCCGCATCTTGTCGTCGATCTCACCGATGATCTGAGCCAGGTCCTTGCGGGTGTTGCTGAGGTCGGTGAGCTGCTCGGTGAGGAACTTGTGCCGCTGTTCGAGGGCGGCGAACTCCTCGAGCGCCAGCGGATTGACCCGGCCGAGCTGGGCCAGTTTGCGTTCGGCACGCGCGAGGCGGGCCTGCTGCTCCGCGCGATCGAACCGGATGCCGGGTGCCGACACCGGCGCTGCACCATCTGCTGCGTCGTCAGTGGAGCCTGCGGCATCCGGCGTCACGAGCACATCGGGACCGTATTCCGCCACTAGCACGTCTTCGACGAGGCCCAGGTCCTGGCCGGCCCGTTCGAGCAACGTCGATAGTTGCAGCTTCTTCTCGTAGATCTGCATCTCCACCGAGTGCACGTCGTCGCCGAGCGCGGACAGCCGCTGGCGCAGCACCGACTCTTCACCGCGCAGTCCGGACAGTTCCGCGCTGTGCTCCGACCGCTCGGCCTCACGTGCGGCCAGGTCGATCCTGGCCTCGGACAGCGACCGTTCGACGGCGTCCAGCACGGGAGGCAGCGAGTCGATGACCGATTGTGCGGCGGCGGCCTGGGCGCGGCGGATGACCGCCCTGCGGGCAGCTTCCTCTGCGGCGACCCGGTCACGCTCCCGCTGGCGTTCGAGGCTTTCGGCACGGAGCGTCTCGACCCGCACCCGTTCCCTGGCGGTCTCCACCCGAAGCCTTGCTTGAACCTCCGATTCGCGTGCCGCATCGAGGTCGGCGGCGACGCCGTCACGGGACGACACGTCGAGGATCGGCCGAGGCCGCGAGCGTGCGGTGTCCAGTTCTGCGGAGGCGCGTTCCGAGTCGGCTGCCGCGTCGCTCGCGCTCTGGCTGATGGTCGCCGAGGCGCGCTCGAGGCGCGCCACCTCGGCGGCCGCGGATTCCGCCTGCACTCGGGTCACACCGAGCTTCTCGGTGTGGGCGGCGCGTTGCGCGTCGAATTCGCGCAGCGCGCCCAGCGCGGAGGCCGCGCGCTCCTTGGCGCTCTGCAGCTCCATTCGCTGCTGGGCAAGAGTGCTGCGAGAGGTTTCGATGAGTTCGCTCACCTCGGCAAGCGCGGTGTCGGCGGCATCGCGGTCAGCGACGAGTTCGAGTCGCGAGCGTTTGGCTCCGGAGCCGCCCCGCAGCACGAACCGGCTGAGCACGTCGCCGCCCCTCGTGATGACGGTGAGCGTCGACCTGTCGTCGGCGTCAAGGTTCCGCCAGAGCGTGCGGGCGGCCGTCACGTCATCGGCGATGACCACGTGCGCGAGCAGTCCGAGCACACCGGCCGGCGCCGTGACGACGCTACCGGCGGGCAGTGCGCCCTCGGGCAGCGGGCGTGGCGCCACAATGCCCGAGCCGGCTTCCGCGAGCAGCAGCTCGATCCGGCCGAGTTCCCGCGAGTTTGCGTGGTCCAACGCGTCAATCGCGGCGTTACGGTCGTCGGCGAGCACGGCGTCCGCGAGCGAGCCGAGCGCCGCAGCGATGGCGGCTTCGAAACCGGGCTCCACCTTGACGTGCTCGGCGACGAGACCACGGATGCCGCTCAGTTGCGCCGCGACCAGCGCACTGGAGCCATCCTTTTGGTCGAGTGCCGAGGACAGGGCGCCCGTGCGGGCGGCGAGCGCGTCGCGTTCACGCTCCCGAGTGTGCAGCTCTTCGCGCAACGACTCGATCCGCGCCTCGTACGAGGTCACCTCCGCCTGGGCCGCCTCGTAGGCAGTGTCCAGGTCGGTACCGCCGTCGTCGTCGCCGGTGACGTCGGCCTGCACGTCGTTCAGTCGCTGGTCAGCATCCGCCTTCCGCAGCAGTGCCGCATCGAGCGCGTGCCGTTGCCGCAGTAGTTCACCGTGCACCGCCTGAAGCCTGGACGCTGCGGCGTCGGCCCGGCCGGCAAGTTGTGAGACCTCCAGATCGTGCCGGGAGACGAGGGCGCTCTGGGAGGCGATCTGCTCGTCCAGCCCGTCCAGTGCCGCCCTGGCGGAGGCGGTGACGGCGTGCGCCTCATGCCAAAGTCGCTCCTCGACGCCGACCGACTCGACAAGCTGTTCCGCCTGGGCAGTGGCCTCCTCGACCATCGCGACGGTCACACCGACACCGGCACCGGCGTCGTCCGACTGCCCACCCAGCAGGGCGAGACGCTGGCCGGCCAACGTGTACAGGCCGCGCAGTCGCTCCTGCACCGACTCGAGACCGAATGCCGTGCGCCGGGCCCCGTCGACGGCGTCGCCGACCTGCGTCTGCTCGATGTGCCCGGCACGGAGTCGGTTCTGGTCCAGTTGCTCCTGCAACACGATGCGCTGCGTCTTCTGCTCGGACTCGCTGCGGGTGCTGATCGCCAGTGAAGCACGCAGAGTGACGACCTCGTCGGCCAGGAGTCTGGCGCGAGCATCCCGCACGGCCGCGGCGATCGACTGAGCCTCCTTGGCGACTTCGGCTTGGCGACCCAATGGTTTCAGCTGGCGACGGATCTCCCCGGCAAGGTCGCTGAGTCGGGTGAGATTCATCTGCATCGCGTCGAGCTTGCGGAGCGTCTTCTCCTTACGGCGGCGATGCTTCAGGATGCCCGCTGCCTCTTCGATGAAGCCGCGGCGTTCCTCTGGGCTCGCGCGCAACACCGCATCGAGCTGGCCCTGCCCGACGATGACGTGCATTTCGCGGCCAAGCCCGGAGTCGCTGAGCAGTTCCTGCACGTCGAGCAGCCGGCAGTTCGTGCCGTTGATGGCATAGTCGCTGGCGCCGTTGCGGAACAGCGTGCGGCTGATGGTCACTTCGGCGTACTCGATCGGCAGGGCGCCATCCGTGTTGTCGATGGTGAGGATGACCTCGGCCCGGCCGAGCGGCCCCTTCGCCGCAGTGCCAGCGAAGATGACGTCCTCCATCTTTCCGCCGCGCAGGGTTTTGGCGCCCTGTTCGCCCATCACCCAGGCCAGCGCATCCACGACGTTGGATTTGCCTGACCCGTTCGGGCCGACCACGCAGGTCACACCGGGTTCGAACGCGAAGGTCGTCGGACGCGCGAAGGACTTGAATCCCTTGAGCGTGAGGCTCTTCAAGTACACCGCATCGCCCCTTCTACCGTCGCCGCACGAGTCCAGCAACTACGGTACCGGACGCCGCGCCGCTGGCCGGGATGCTCGCGGCGGACATCGCAACTCTGGCGATCCCCGCCGGTTGCGCTGTACCGTGGTGCACACACGAAATCTGGAGCCTGAGGCATGAGCGACTTCACCATCGACGAACTGATGATGCCGGCAGCCATTGAGAGCGCAGAGGCCGCGGATTTCGTTCAGATGAGCCGCGTCCGCAACGAGATCGAGGCGCTGGCGCTGGGCACGAACGAGCTGGCGTACGAGCCCGCCGAGCTGCTGCCTGACTTTCACGATCCGTATCAGCCGCGGCGGGTGCTGCTCGCCCGTGTCGACGGAAAGGTGGTCGGCTGCGGCGAGTACGAGGCTCCGATAGAACAGGGCTCGGTTCAGGCGTGGCTGAGCGTCGAAGTGCTGCCACAGTTCCGGTGTCGCGGCATCGGCGGCGCCCTCTACGAGGGCCTCATCGGACTCGCTGCGGACGACGACCGCACCAGCCTGCAGGCCGAGCTGGTGCACACAGACGTTGCCGGGAGGCGCCTTCTCGCCCCCACCGGATTCGGTTCGGTGCCGCGAGACAGCGTGGAATCACGGTTCTTGCACTCGCGTGGCTTCCGATTGGAGCAGGTGGAGCGGGTCAGCCGCCTTGCGCTCCCGCTGGAGTCCAGTGTGCTCGCGGCGCACCTCGCGGCGGCTGAGGCGGCCGCCGGAGCAGACTACCGAACGGTGATCTGGGCGGGCACCGCAGAGTGGGAAGGTGACCGGGCGCAGCGCTGGCTGACCGACCTGGCTCGGCTGCACGCCGGCATGAGCACCGATGCGCCAAGCGCCGGGCTGGATTTCCCCGCCGAACCCTGGGATGCACAACGGGTGCGAACGGTCGAGGAACTGAACCGGTCCAGTCCCCGCCGGATGCTCCACGCGGCCGTCGAACATGTCCCGAGCGGCCGACTGGTGGCGTTCAACGATCTGTCAGTCCCGCCCGACCTGCGGCGCGGCATCGAGCAGCAGGACACCCTGGTGCTGCGAGAGCATCGAGGACACCGGCTGGGGATGCTGGTGAAGGCGGCGAACCTCCTGCAGGTGCAGGCGCGTCATCCGGGGCATCCGAGTGTCACGACATTCAACGCGGAGGAGAACCGGCACATGCTCACCGTGAACGAGAAGCTCGGATTCGTGCCGATCGGCTATGCCGGAGGGTGGAAGAAGACCACTCAGAGCCGCAGCCGCTGACAGAACGGGCAGAAGTGACTGCCACGGTTCATGAACTTCTCCCGGACGACCACCCGAGCGCACCGTGGGCAGGCCTCGCCCTGTCGTCCGTAGACGTTCAAAGACTGTGAGAAGTAGCCGGATGCGCCGTTGACATTGACGTATTGCGCGTCGAAACTCGTGCCACCGTCGGCGAGCGCGCCTGCCAGAACACTCCGTATTTCGGCCAACAGCGTGGTCGCGCGCGCCCGGCTGAGGCTCGCGGCCGGCTGGTCGTAGTGAATACGTGCCGCCCACAATGCCTCGTCGGCGTAGATGTTGCCAATGCCGCTGATGAGATTCTGGTCGAGAATCGCGCGCTTCACGGCGCTGTTGCGTTTGGCTAACGCCGTCAGGAAGCTGCGGTCGTCAAAGTGCGGGTCCAACGGGTCGCGGGCGATGTGCGAAACGCTGGCCGGCATCCGCTGTCCGGGAACGTCCAGTGCCGGCACCAGGTCGTCGATGGCCATCGACCCGAAAATACGCTGGTCCACGAAATTCAGCCGCAGCGGGCCATGCTGCGGGTGCTCCAGGTCGATCCGGATGCGCGTGCGTGCGTCATCCGTCCCCGGCTCGCGCAGCAGCACCTGCCCGCTCATTCCCAGGTGCACCACGAGCGCCTCGTCCTCAGAGCCCAAGGGCAACCAGAGGAACTTCCCCCGGCGCGAGGCGTGCTGCAGGATGCGGCCGGTGAGCCGGTCGACGAAGTCTTCTGCCGGACCGGGGTGGCGCCGCAACGATCGCTCGTCATAGACCGCGACTGCGGCCACGGTCGCTCCGGTGACGGCCGGCGCAAGGCCGAGGCGCACCACCTCGACCTCTGGCAGTTCCGGCAAGGCTAGCCGGCGTCGGCGTGGAGGATCGCCCAGGCGTCGAGGGCAGCGGCCATTTCGGCGTGCTTCTTGCTCGAGCCGTGGCCGGATGCGATGTGATCGCCCGCGAGCACCACTTCGGCGTGGAACCACTTCGAATGATCCGGTCCGGTTTCGGTGACGATGTAGCTGGGAACGCCTTTCCCAAGCTTTGCCGAGAGCTCCTGCAGGCTGGTCTTCGGATCCATGGCGGCACCGAACCTGCCGGGGTCAGTGAGCAGCGGTGCGATCAGTCTCAGCACCAGCGCCGTGGCCGCTTCGCCTCCGGCGTCGATGTATGCCGCACCGATGACCGCTTCGACGGTGTCCGCCAGAATGGATGATTTGTCGCGGCCGCCGGTGAGTTCTTCACCGTGGCCGAGTCTGATGTGTTTTCCGAGTCCGATTCCGCGGGCGATTTCGGCCAGAGCAACACTGCTCACGAGGCTGGCACGCCGCTTGGCGAGTTCGCCCTCGGGCAGATCGGGGTACTCGGTATAAAGCATCACCGTCACGGCTTGGCCGAGGATCGAATCGCCGAGGAATTCGAGCCGCTCGTTGTGTGCGATTCCGCCGTTCTCGTACGCGAACGAACGATGCGTCAGCGCAAGCTGAAGGTGCTCAGGGCTGATTGCGATGAGAAGTTGTTCTGCAAGGTCGCGTGCGACGGGCTGCCTGGCGTGCAGAGTACCGGAATCGCCGGCTCCTCCGGCGCCGAGGTCACCGCCGGACACGCGTTGCCCGCATCCGTTCCGACGACGGACTAAACGTCTGCGACCTTGCGACCCTTGTACTCAAGGTACAGCGGCATGCCGGTGGAGTCTTCGACGACCTTCGCGCGATGCGGGAGGCTGTAGGTGACTTTGCCACCCTCAATGGTCTTCACGAGGGTGGGAGGGGTCGCCTTCCACTGTGCACGACGGGCGCGAGTGCTCGCACGGGACATCTTGCGCTTCGGTACAGCCATTACATATCTCTCTTTCTTTCGACATCCGCCGCTTCGGCGACATCGTGTGCTTCTGGTACGGGAGCGCCATCTCCGGCAGTTTCTGCTATCCCCGACAAACCTGACAGGGCAGCCCACCGCGGATCGACCTTTGCCTCGTGTTTGTGACCAGGATCGTCCAGGAGCCGCGCCCCGCACTGCGGACACAGACCAAGGCAATCCTCTTGGCAGATCGGTTGGAACGGTAGCGACAACACCACCGCATCCCGAATGACGGGTTCAAGGTCCAGCGTATCGTTGCGACACGCATACTCGAAATCTTCGGTCTCAGAGTACGCGAAAAGCTCCCGAATCTCGACTTGAACGGGCAGTTCCATGTCGATGAGGCACCGCCCGCACTCCCCGGCAGCGGTGGTCAGGACATCCGCGCTGGCGAGGAGACCGTCGTGCAGCGCCTCCAAGCGCAAGTCCACCTGCATTGTGCCGCCGGCGGGCACGCCGATCATGGCGTTGCCGAAGCGTTCCGGGGCGACGATATCGAGGTGGTATTCGCGCATCTCCCCCGGACGGTGCATGAGGTCGTAAACGTCAACCGTGAACGGCGTCTTCTGGGGATTTGCCACGAGCCCTAAGTTTACGCGAGGCAACCGCCTGCCCACGAGCACCGCCCAGGACGTACGATGTCACAGGAGACCCCCGCGCCGGATGTCGCGCGGTGCGTCAGCCCCGGAGTTGGGACGACTGGTGCTCTTTCTTTTTCGGCCCTCTCCTTCGCGCCCTCTCGAAAGTTACCTATGCCAGGCATCCGCTCCCGCTTCAGCGCCGCGGCGCTCGCGACCATCGTCGTCTCTGTTCTTGCCGGGTGCGCTTCGGCGGCCGGCGCGCCAACCGCCCCGAACGCCACGCGCGCACGAAGCAGCGCGATGGTGTCGGTAAATAATTGCGGCACCCCCCTGAAGTTCACCACGGCGCCGAAACGTGTGATCACCATCAAATCCACCTCCACCGAGATGCTGCTGGCTCTTGGGCTCGGCGACCGCATCGTGGGCACCGCCTTCCAGGACGGACCGGTGCCACAGCGTTGGGCAGCCGCCGCCGCGAAGCTTCCGGTGCTCGCCGAACGGGTGCCCTCCCAGGAGGCAGTGCTGAACGCCGGCCCCGACCTCGTCTATGCCGGCTGGGAGTCGAACTTTTCTGCGGACGGTGCCGGCGCGCGCGCCGATCTCGCGGCGCTGAGCGTCGCCAGCTACGTGTCTCCGTCCGCCTGTGAGGAACCAGAGTACAAACCGACGAAGCTCGGCTTCAACGACATTTTCGCCGAAATCGGTCAGGTCGCGACGATCTTCCGCGCCGACGACACCTCACTTTTGAAGGAGCAACGGGCGGAGTTGGCCGCCGTGACGCCCGATTCGCGCGGACTGACGGCACTGTGGTACTCGTCCGGCTCCGACACGCCGTACGTCGGCGCCGGCGTCGGCGCACCGGAACTGCTCATGGAGACGGTGGGCCTGAAAAATATCGCCGGGTCGATCAAGGACACCTGGACCTCGTTCAACTGGGAAGCCGTGATCGACGCGAACCCCGATGTGATAGTGCTCGTCGACGCGTCCTGGAACACCGTGGCCCACAAGATCCAGGTGCTCGAGAGCAATCCGGCGACCGCGAATCTGGACGCCGTCAAGCACCACCGCTACCTGACCGTGCCGTTCCCGGCCAGCGAAGCCGGGGTGCGCTCGGTCTCGGCGGCGGCCGACCTGGCCAGGCAGCTGGCGAAACTGAATCTGGACTAAATGCGTGACAGTCAAGTGACCGCCCCCGATACCGTCTCCCCGCGCCCGACGTCACCGGTGAGGGGAAACGCGACCGGGCGCGCCGACCGACCGAATCGGGAACGTGGCCGGCACGGAGCGCTCTGGGGAGTCCTGCTCGCAGCGGTGCTCGTGGCTTCGGTGACGTTTGCCATCACGATCGGCCCAGCGCAGATCACGCCGACGGAGGTCTGGGGAAGCGTGCTGCACCACCTGGGAATAGGACACAGCCCGCTGAGCCTGCTGCGCGACGGGATCGTCTGGGAGTTGCGGCTTCCGCGCGTGCTCACCGCGGCAGCGGTGGGCGCAGGACTTGCAGTCAGCGGCGCGGTGATGCAAGCGCTCACCCGTAACCCGCTGGCCGACCCGTACCTGCTCGGATTGTCCTCGGGAGCGTCGCTGGGCGCGGTGGCGGTATTGCTGCTCGGAGCGGCACTGCTGCTGCCGTTGGCAGCGTTTCTGGGTGCCATGGTCGCGCTCGGCATGACTCTGCTGCTGGCGAATTCGCTCGGCCGTATTACCCCGAGCCGCACCGTTCTGGCCGGCCTCGCCGTCTCCGCCCTCGCTTCGGCTGCGACGAGTCTGATCATCTTCTGGACCGTCACGGGTGACTCGTACCGGGAAATCCTCGGCTGGTTGCTCGGCTCGCTCGCCGGCGCGCGCTGGCCTGCCGTGGCCATCGGGTTCGCGGCGGTCGTCGTTGCGGGGATTCCGATTCTGCTGAGCGGACGCATCCTCGACGCTTTCGCGTTCGGCGACACGTCGGCGGCGACTCTCGGCGTCAACGTGCAGGGAGTGCGTTGGTCGTTACTGGGCGCGACCGCACTGCTGACCGGCGCGATGGTGTCGGTGAGCGGATCGATCGGGTTTGTCGGACTGATTCTGCCGCACGCGGTGCGGCTGGTCGCCGGTGTGCGCCACCGCACCTTGCTGCCGCTGGTCGCCCTGGTGGGCGCTATCTTCCTCATCTGGGCAGACACCGCGGCGCGGTCGTTGTTCGACCCGCGCGAGCTTCCGGTCGGAATCATCACCGCGCTGATCGGCGCACCGATCTTCGCGGTGCTGCTCGCCCGCAGGAAGAGCGAGACGTGAGCGGCCTGGTCGTGTCCCGCGTCGACGTGCGGATCGACGGGACACTGCTGCTGGACGGTGTGGACTGCACCGCGCCCTCCGGGTCGTTCAGTGCGCTCATCGGCCCGAACGGCGCCGGCAAGAGCACCCTGCTGCGGGCGATCGCGGCGGCGCAGAAGACCAGCGGCGGCACAATCGGATTCGATGACGAGGACCTGCTCACACTGCCCCGCCGGCGGCGCGCCCGGATCGTCAGCCTCGTGGAACAGGATGCCTCCACCGAATTGGCGCTGAGCGTGCGGGAAGTGGTGGCGCTCGGCCGCACACCGTACCAGTCGCTGTGGGGCGAGAATGGCGCGGACGACCACGAGGTCGTCGAGAAGAGCCTGGTCGCCACTCAGATGGTCGCGTTCGCCGACCGGGATTTCACAACCCTGTCCGGCGGAGAGCGCCAACGCGTCTTGCTGGCGAAAGCCCTGGCCCAACAGCCCAGGCTCCTGCTGTTGGACGAACCGACCAATCACCTCGACATCCGCGCACAACTGGCGACACTGCGCCTGTTGAACACGCTGGCCCGGTCGGGCGTCAGCGTCCTGGCCGCCCTGCACGACCTCGGCCTCGCCGCCGCGACCAGCGACCACCTCATCGTGCTGCAACGGGGCCGGGTGATCCTCGCCGGTCCCACCGCGCAAGTTCTCACCCCCGAACTCATCCTCGACGTCTACGGTGTGGATTCGATAGTGCTCCCACACCCGAACACCGGCCGGCCGGTGATCGCGTTCAGCCCGCTCGACTGAACGGCGCCAGCATCCGGTACCAGATCGAACGCGGCAGGAGCGCGGCACGGATGCGGGTGCGCGAATTCGATTGCGTGTGCAACTGCAGGATGGACCGCACGGCGTCGCCGGTGCTCACCCTGGCCGTGTCGACGGTGAGCGTGGATCCCCCAGGCCTGGCGTACGACTGAATCTCGACGCTGCGCACCACCCTGGCCATCGGACCGCCCAGATCGATGCCCGCCGCCGCGGCGAGACCGCTGGCCGTCTCCCGTGGGGTCTGGGTGTTCGAGACCGGCAGATCCAGATCCTCTGCGCTGCGCAGCAGCTCGGTCCACGCGTCGGCCGCGGTGCCGGATCCCCGCCACAACCGCAGCAGACACCAGACGCGCTGTCCCGCGCGGACCATCGCCGGGATGAGCATCAGGACGAGAATCAGCAGCGCCCCGCCGAGGGCCGCCCGCCAGACGCCGGCGGTGTCGAGTGCCGTCGGCCCGGTCGCCGCGGCGGCCGGATCCGACGGTGCCGCCGCACCGGTATTGTCCGGCTCACGCTGGGCCGACGTCGGCGGTGCCGGGTCTGTCGCCGCGGGCGGCGGCGGTACCGGCACCCCGGCCAACCCCTGAGCCGCGTAATCAGGCACGTCGCCTCGGCTCACCGTGGGTTCGAACCGCACCCAGCCGACACCCTCGAAGTACAGTTCGGGCCAGGTGTGCAGCTCGTGCGTGGAAACCCGGAATACGTTCCGGCCCTCGGTGCGCTCCGTCGTGAGCACGCCCGGCAGGAACCCGACCGCCATGCGGGCGGGGATGCCGAGGCTGCGGGCCATCACCGTCATCGCCGAGGCGAAGTGGATGCAATACCCCTGCTTGATCTCGAGAAACTTGGCGATGACTTCCATGCCGGAGCCGTCAAAGTCTTGTTGCACCGGTGCGCTCTCCGAGTATTCGAAATCGCCGTGCCGGAAGAATTCTTGCAGCGCCAATGCCTTTTCATAGTTGGATCCGACACTCGAGGCGACTTTTCTAGCGGTGGAGGCGATGACCTCCGGCATCCCGGCCGGCAGTTGCAGGTAGCGCTCGAGGCCGGGAGGAACACTGGTCCCCGCCGTTCTGAGTTGGTCGGGTGTCGGAGCGAGCGCCAACGAATCAACGGTATAGTTCTCACCCCAACTGGATCGGTCCGGGCTGGAAACTGTCAGCGCGGCCTTTTCCCAGAACCAGTCGCCGTTCAGCCCGGTGATCTTCACGCTCGGATAGGGCACCGGCAGCCACGGACTGTTCAGTTGATCGACAGACACGTGAGTTCGATCCACGGTGGCCTCGACGTCGCGGAACAACCCCGGTGGCGGTGCGAACTGCTCGGTCGTGTTGTTCTTGTCGATGGTCACCCTGTCTGGAGTCCAGCCGTCGCCGCTGAAGTTCTGCAGACTCACCAGGCGCAGATAAGTGCCCTGCCCGGAGTCGGTGGTGTAGGTCAACGCCGTCTGGATGGCACCGCGCCTGAGATTGTCTCCCAGGTTCACCACCGGGTTGATACCCGCAGCGAATCCGCCTCGGCCCTCGCCGAGGGACGGCGCTTCCGCAACGGCGGGCAAAAGTGCCGGCAGCGCGAGCGTCGCCGCCAGCAGTCCGGCGCCGAGCGCCAAGGAGAACCTCCTCTGCTGCACACGGCCGCGTCGCTGCAGCAGCCACAGATACGTCGCGGCCACCACAAGGAAGACAACCAAGTCGGTGAGGCCCGATGCGGTGATGGCGGGCACCGCGAGGACCACCAGCAGCGGCACCCCGGCGAGCGCGGGTCGCCCGGCCGAGATCGCGAGGGCATCCGCCAGCACCGCCGTCGCGCCGACCCCAGCGCACAGCAGGAAGACGATCGCCGTGTTCGGATCGGCCGGCACCGACTGGTGGTTGACCGAGGTCAGCGCCTGCGCGACCAGCGAGCCGAAACGCCCGAAGGTGTCCCAGGTCGGCACGACGACGAGAAACGCGGTACTCGGCGCGAAAAACACGGTGAGGATCATCAGTAGCGCGCCGACCCCGGCAATCGGCGGTGCACCGCGCCAAGGCACCCACTCGCGGGCCGCGGCCGGGGCACCGAGTACCGCTGCGACAACGAGGCAGACGACCAGCCACCACGCGAGGTCCGCCAGCAGGACATGCAGGCCGAGAGCGGCGGTCCAGAACGCCAGCACCAGGATCAGGCTGGTGCGAACCCGGGTGCCCCTCTCCGAGGCGTCCCCAGCGGTGGCAGCCGGTCGCACGCTACGCTCCTGCACGGTGCGCCTGAAGTGCCCGTGCGGCGTCCAGCCACACGTCGTCGAGACCGTCGCGCGCCCCGACCGCGACGCACACCCAGCCGGCGGCGCGAAGCGGCGGCGCGAGCGCGGCGTTACTCCGGCCCACGAGGAACGCCACCGCCGTGTCGAACGCCGGTGCTGCTCGCACAAGACGGCCGACCACGTCGTCTTCGGCATCGGCCAGCACGGCGAACATCGCCCCGAACGAACGCGACACCCCCGGTGAAAACGACAGTGCCTCGTCGGCGATGGGCTGGTCGGACAATCGGACCTCGGCGAGAGACGCGAGAAATTCCTGCGCGTGGTCGAGGCCGGCGATCTGGCGCGGGCAGGTCTCCACGATGTGGACAGCGAAACCGCACCGTTTCAGGTGCACTCCGACGGAGGCGGTGAATCGCACCGCCCATTCCAAGCTGTCGCTTTCCGGTTCGAAGTCGACGGAGGCATCGCGGTGCCCCGCGCGGCGGGTGTCGAGCAGGATGCGCGCCTCGGCGTGCGAGCGCTGTTCTTCCTGACGCACCATCAGGTCGCCCCGGTGGGCGGATGCGCGCCAGTGCACCCGGCGCAGCGCATCACCGGTTCGGTACTCGCGTGCCATGAGGTCGTCGACGCCACTGGCGGTCTGGCGTTGCAGCGTGCGGCCGGAGCCGTCGTCTGCGGCAATCACGTGCACGGTGTCGGGCAGCGGGACCACGTCGGGCACCACGAGAACCGTGTGCCTCTCACCAACATCACTCTCGCGCACAGCGAAGCCGAAGGGATCATCAACTGCGACGCGTAGCGGCCCGATCTCGAAGACGCCGCGCCGGGGAGGCGTCACCTGATAGCGCAGCACCTGGCCGCGATGGGCGAATAGCCTCCCACCCGGCGGAAGTGACGGAAGCCGCCCGGACGGCGCCTGGGTGGAGTACCACGGCCACACGTCGCGCCAGGCGACGTCGGCGCTCCAGGAGCGCGAGAGATTGTGCACCTCGACCGAAACCGTGGCGACCTGGCCTGCGCTGAGTATTGCGGGTGTGAACCGTCGGTCGACCCCGAGGCGCACCGGGCGCGCTCGGAGGAAGACCAGCGCGCCGACCGGCAGCAAGACCAGCAGACTGCCGAGGTAGACCAGTTCGGTGCGCCCGATGACGTAGGCGGCGAGGATCGAGACCACCCCGAGCGTCAGCATCCACACGCCGCGCCGGGTGAGTCTCATCGTCCTCACCGGGCGTCGGGCCCGTCGCCACGGTGACATGAAAGCGCGGGACATGGCTACGTTCGTCAGCGTGCGCCGGAGCCGACCGGCACGGTGGTCGCCGCAACGATGCGCTGCACGATGCCCTCCACGGACTCGCCGGGTCCACTGAGCGCCCGACGCACCGGAATCAGCCGATGGCTGAGCACGGCGACGGCGAGCACGTCGATGTCGTCGGGGAGCACGAAGTCGCGTCCCGCGAGAGCGGCGGTGGCTTTGGCCGCTCGCACGAGGTGGAGTGTCGCGCGCGGGCTGGCGCCCAGGCGCAGGTCGGGGTCGTGTCGGGTGGCTTGTACGATCATCACCGCGTACTGTTCGATGGCCGATGACACGTACACGCTGCGCACGGTGTGGATCATCGACAGCAGTTGCGCGGAGTTCACCAGCGGAATGACGTTCTCCAGCGGACTGGCCAGCGCCCGCGAGCGCAACATCGCCATCTCGGACTGCTGATCCGGGTAGCCCATCGAGATCCGGGCCATGAATCTGTCACGCTGCGCCTCGGGCAGCGGATAGGTGCCTTCCATTTCCGCAGGGTTTTGGGTGGCGACGACGGCGAACGGCCTGGCCAGCCGATAGGTGACGCCGTCGACACTGACCTGGCTCTCCTCCATACTTTCCAGCAGGGCCGACTGCGTCTTCGGGGAGGCACGGTTGATCTCGTCGCCAATGACGAGGTTCGCGAACACCGGCCCCGGCTTGAACTCGAACTCGCGCTTTTCCTGGTTGTAAACCGACACTCCGGTGATGTCGGACGGAAGCAGGTCCGGGGTGAACTGGATGCGGTTGACCGTGCAGTCGACCGAGCGTGCCAGGGCACGCGCGAGCATGGTCTTGCCGACGCCCGGAACGTCCTCGATCAGCAGGTGTCCCTCGGCGAGCAGAACTGTGAGCGCCGTCGTGGCGACTTCCCGCTTGCCGTCGATGACGGTTTCGATCGTGTCGACGATACGCCCGCTCACGGCGGCGAAGTCCGCCAGCGGCATGCCAGTCACGATTCGTGCCGCCCCCGAATCGATCCTCCCCGAATAGAGCTTGGGCGCAATACTGTCCATGGTCGACTCCGACTGAAAACGTAACAGGGTGTCACTGGAGTCTGCCATTGTGACAGCCGGGAATCTACCTGGAATCTGCCTCCGGAGCGTGCGTGGCGTCGCGGGAAAGACCCGCGTTCAGGCCGGCGGCGAAGCCTTCCGCCCGTGCCTCGGCGCTGCCCTGGCGGAACATGTCATGTTCGGCGTCGCGGATGATCGAGCGCGCGCCGGGTGCATCCAGCCCGGCGACGAACTGCCCAAGACCACGGATGAGGGCGACGGGCAGGTTCTCGGCCTTGCCCTTCACAAGATCGGCGGCAGCGGCGATTTCGTCCCCGACGGCGCGAACGGTGACCTCGAGGGACCTTCCATTGGCGTCGTGGCCTCCGCGCAGGTCGTCGAGCACTCGGATGCCGGCGGCACCGATGGCGGCATCTGTCTGTCCGACGCGCCACGGGCGGCCGAGGGTGTCGGTGATGACGATGCCGACGGCCACCTCGAATCGGTCTCTCAGCGCTTGCGCCACGACCAGTGCGCTCGCATCCGGGTCCAGCGGCAGCAGGAGTACCGCGCCGAACGGCGTGTTGCTGGAGTCGACGCCCGCAGCGGCGAGCACAAGCCCGAGCCGGTTCTCGACGATGCGGGTGAGCCCGCCGGGGTGTGCCCTGGTCGCGACGACGCGCACGGTCTCCGCGGTGATCGCGTCCTCGCGGGCCGGCGCGCGCACCGTGCGGCCCTCGGCCTTGGAAACGATCTTCGAGGTGATGGCGAGGATATCGCCCGGTCGCAGTGCGCTGGTGCTGCGCTCGATGGCGTCGCCGATGATGGTGGCCAAATCGTCGCCCGCAACGATTTCCGGGATGCCTTCGAGCGCTTCGACGCTGAACATCACTCAGCGCGCCAGTGCGGGGAGCACGTCGCGCGAAAACACGTCGATCCACTCCCGTTGGTTTCGGCCGACGTTGTGCAGGTAGATCTTGTCGAAGCCGAGGTCGACGAATTTCTGGATGTGGGCCCGGTGCACATCGGGATCCTCGGACACGAGCATCCGCCCGTCAAAGTCTTCCGGTCGCACGAGCTTCGCGAGTTGCTCAAACTCGAACGGCGACCGGATGTCGGACCGCGGAAACCGCACGCCGCCGTTCGGCCACTGCGTGATCGCGTTGGTCATGGCCTCCTCCTTCGTGGTTGCCCAACTGAGGTGCAGACGCAGCACCTTGGTGCCTGGCGGGCGTCCGACGTCGCGGGCGCCGGCGTCGAACCGGTCGAACAGTCCGGGAATCTTGTCGATCGGGGCTCCGTCGATGATGAGCCCGTCCACGGTGCGGCCGGCGCGCTTGGCCGTTACCGGGCCGGACGTGGCGACGAGAATCTCAGGACGCACGAGGGGCATGGTCCACAGTCTGGTCGACTCCAGCGTGAAGTAGGCGCCCGCGTGTTTCGCGTCTCGTCCGGCGTGGGATGCACCGAAGAGCTTATGGATCACCTCGACGGCTTCGAACATCCGGTTGATGCGCTCCGCCGTCTCTGGCCAGTACGCGCCGGTGATGTGCTCGTCGATCGCCTCTCCCGATCCGATGCCGAGCCAGTGCCTGCCCGGATACATCGCCGCGAGGGTCGCGCTGGCCTGGGCGACCATCGCGGGATGCTGCCGGAACGTGGGCACTGTCATGCCGGTTCCGAGATCTCCGGTGGTGAGCTGTCCGAGAGCACCAAGCACGTTCCACACAAACGATGCCTGCCCCTGCTGTGGCACCCACGGTTGGAACCGGTCCGCCGCCATGACGCCGCTGAATCCGTGGCGCTCGGCATAACCGCTCAGCTCGAGGATCTCGGTGGGGTGGAACTGTTCCAGCGCGGCAGCGTAGCCGATCGAATTGCGCATCAGTGTGGCTCTGCCGTCTCAGCCCAGGGCCCGCAGCCGCGGTGCCAAATCGCGCTCGAAAAGCTCGAGGAACCGGTACTGGTCGTGGCCGGGACCGTGGAAGACCAGGTGGTTCAGGCCCGCATCGACGTACTGCTTGACCTGCGCGACGACCTCATCGGGGTCGGCGCCCACGATCCACCGCGAGGCGATCTGTCCGAGGGGGAGCGCATCCGCGGCCTTCTCCATCTCGATCGGGTCGTGGATGTCGTGCTTTTGCTGCGTGCTGAGCGCGAGGGGCGCCCAGAACCGGGTGTTCTCCAGAGCGGTCTCATAGGAGGTGTCGTAGCTGAGCTTGATCTCGATCATTCGGTCGATTTCTGCAGAATCGCGTGTCGCCGCCTCCGCGCCCTCCCGCACTGCGGGGAGAAGCTTGTCGGTGTACAGTTCCATGCCCTTTCCGGACGTGCAGATGAACCCGTCGCCGGCGCGGCCGGCGTAGCGGGCCACCACCGGGCCGCCCGCCGCGACGTAGACCGGGACGCGTGTGTCCGGCCGGTCGTAGATGGATGCGCCGTGGGTGGAGTAGAACTCGCCCTGGAAGTCGACACGGTCTTCGGTCCAGAGCCGGCGCATGAGGCGCACCGCCTCGCGGAGTCGTGCGAACCGCTCTGGGAACGGCGGCCAGGCCGGCTCATCCGCTCCGCGGAATCCGGTCGCGATCTCGTTGAGGGCCTCACCGGTGCCGACGCCGAGCATGATCCGGCCGGGGTAGAGGCAGCCCATCGTCGCGAAGGCTTGCGCAATGACGGCCGGGTTGTAGCGGAAGGTCGGCGTCATCACCGAGGTGCCGATCTGCACCCTCGTCGTGCGCTCCCCGACCGCCGCCATCCAGACGAGCGAGAACGGCGCGTGACCGCCCTTGTGGCGCCACGGCTGAAAGTGGTCGCTCACGGTGACGCTGTCGAAGCCGTGTGCCTCTGCGGCGACAGCGAACTCGACCAGATCGCGCGGGTTGAACTGTTCGGCGGATGCCTTGTATCCAAGTTTGAGGGGAAGCATTGTGTCCTTAATTTTTGATCGGCACGTTCTTCATTGGTGCGAGTCGTAGACGTCGAGGCCAGCGGCCACGGCGACCTCGCGATAGGCGGCGCTGAGGTCCGCGAGGCTCGCGTGCGCATTCAGTCCGCTCGGGTTCGGCACCACCCACAGCTGCGCCCCCGAGAGATCTTCCGACTGCCGTCCGACGCGTGCCTTCGGGGCGCCGAAGGCCACCCGGTACGCGGTGGTTCCGAGCATCGCCACCACCCTGGGCCGGCATCGGGCGACGCGTTCGGTCAGACTTACCGCCCCGGCACGAAGTTGCCCAGACGTCAACTCGTCCGCTCGGGCAGTGGCACCTGGGACGAGGCTGCCGATGCCGACGCCCCGCCGGACGAGGTACGCGCTGTCTTCCTGGGTCATCCCTTCGAAGGCGTCGATCACCCGGTCGGTGATCCCGGCCTGGAAAAGCGCGCGGTAGAACCTGCCGCGGCGGCTGAAATGGGCCTGCATCGCCGCCGAGCGGAGGCCCGGGTTGATCCCGACGATGAGTAGCCGAAGACCGGGGCCGATGAGGTCGGGCAGGGAGACGCCACGAAACTCGTCCAGCGCGGCACGAGACATGCCCATCAGCCCGCTCCGCTCAAGGATTCTGCAAAAACTCCGCGACGGCACGCGGCACGTACGGCGACACGTCGCCGCCCAGGGACGCGACCTGCCGCACCAGACTGCTCGAGACATGGGCGTGCGCGGGATCCGGGAGTAGGAACACCGTCTCTACGCCCGCGAGATTGCGGTTCACAATCGCCATGGGAGTCTCGTAGGCGACGTCAAGTTGGGATCGAACGCCCTTGACGAGCACGCTGGCTCCCACTTCCGTGCAGTAATCGACGAGCAAGCCGACGCTCCACGAGGTCACCTTGATGTTCGAGGGCAGATTCGCCTCGGCAATCGCGCGCTCGATAAGCGAGACCCGTTGCGTCACCGGCAGTAGCGCCGCCTTGTCCGGGTTGTGCACCACCAACACATGCAGTTCATCGAATATACCGGCGGCACGATTGATGACATCGAGGTGACCCAACGTGACCGGGTCGAACGAGCCGGGGACTACGGCGATCCTGTGCATAACTTCAGCGTACCGGTCAGGGCGCACGACCCGCCCTGAACCGACCGTAATCAGCTAGTTCTTGGCGAGAAAATTCCTGGACTCGTCATCGAGGCGACGGGCGAGCGCATCGCGCAGTGCCGTGTGTTCCAGCAGCTGCGGGTCGGCATCCAACACTTCGTGGGCGATCGTTCGGGCTTCACCGATGAGCTGTCCGTCCTTGGCCACCCGCAGAAGTTTGAGCGAGGAGCGGCCACCGGACTGGGCGCTGCCGAGCACGTCTCCTTCCTGCCTCAGTTCGAGATCGGCTTGCGCGAGTTCGAACCCGTCGAGCGTCCGGGCCACCGCCTCTACACGCTCCCTGCCCAACATTCCCGTTTCGGCATGCGTCACCATGAGGCACAGGCCCGGCACCGCGCCGCGGCCGACTCGTCCGCGCAGTTGGTGCAATTGTGAAACGCCGAACCGGTCAGCGTCGAGGATGACCATGGTCGAAGCGTTGGGCACGTCGACGCCGACCTCGATCACGGTGGTGGCCACAAGCACATCGATGTTTCCTTCGGCGAAGGTGCGCATGAGCTCGTCCTTGGTCTCTCCGGGCAGCCGGCCGTGAAGCGCCTCGATGCGCGCGCCGGCCAGCAGTGGGTTTTTTCGCAGCTCCTCGAGCGTGGCGGTGACGCTGGCTCGCGGAGCGGCGGCGCGGGTACTGGCACTGGCACTGGCACTGACGAGGTCTGCCGGCTCCTGCGTATCCTCCTCGACCAGCGCCGCGTCGATGGCGGGGCAGACCACGAACGCCTGACGGCCGAGCTCGATTTCCTCGGCGACCCTTGCCCAGATTCGACCGGACCAGCCCGGCTTCTCGGCCAGGGGAACAACGTGAGTGACGATGGGAACGCGGCCGGAGGGCAGCTCCACGATGGTGGAGATGTCGAGGTCGCCGAACACCGTCATTGCCACGGTGCGCGGAATCGGCGTTGCGGTGAGCACGAGAGTGTGTGGCGGGGTGCTGCCCTTGCGACGCAACGCCTCACGCTGCTCGACACCGAACCGGTGTTGTTCGTCGACCACGATGAGTCCGAGGTCGTAGAACCCGACGGATTCGCTCAGCAGCGCGTGCGTGCCGACGACGATGTGCGATTGCCCGGAGATGGCGGACAGCAGGGCTTTTCTGCGCTCGGCCTGCGGTAGCTGTCCGGTGATGAGCGTGGGGCGCAGGTCGGCGGCAAGGTCGGGTCCCAGGGCTTGGACGATGGAGCGTAGGTGCTGCGCGGCGAGCACTTCGGTTGGCGCCAGGAGTGCCGATTGCCCCCCGGAATCGGCGACGGCCAACATCCCGCGCAGCGCGACGAGAGTCTTGCCGGAACCCACCTCGCCCTGCAGGAGCCGGTTCATCGGCACGGCGGAGGCCAAGTCGGACGCTAGTTCGGCTCCGACTGTTTTTTGGTCGTGGGTCAGCGTGAACGGCAGCCGACTGTCGAAGCGTTCGAGGAACCCTCCGGGTTCCGGAAGCCTGGGCTCCGCCGGCTGGGCGCGTAGCAGATTGCGCTGTTGCAGCAGAGCCGCCTGCAGCAAGAATGCCTCGCGGAACCGCAGCGCCTTGCGTGCGGCGCGCCAGTCGGAGTCCTTCTGCGGGCGGTGGATGAGCTCCAACGCTTTCCTGAACGGGAGCAGTCCACGGTCGACTCTCACGTCGTCGGGCACCGGGTCGGGTAGCTCCCCGAGGGTGTCGAGCACGATCCCGATGGATTTGTGCAACTGCCAGCTGGCGACGGAGGCGGTAGCCGGGTAAAGCGGGATCGGTTGCTGCGCGAACTTGAGGCCCGCCTCGTCGCTTGCGTCGTCATCCGCGGCGAACAGCTCGTAGTTCGGGTGTGCGAGCTGTGGTACATCGTTATAGCTACTGATTTTGCCCGCGAAGATGCCTCGCACCCCCGGGCGCAGTTCATTCATCCGCCAGCTCTGATTGAAGAACGTCAGGGTGAGGATGCCGCTGCCGTCGCTGATACGAACCTCCAAGATGGAGCCGCGCTTGGACCGCATCTTCCGCTCGGTGACGGTGACCACCTCGGCCACGATGGTGACGTTCTCATCGACCGCAAGCTCGGCCAGGGCGGTCAGCTCGCCGCGTCTGGCGTACCGGCGCGGATAGTGTCCGAGCAGGTCGGCGACGGTGCTCAGGCCGAAGGCCTTGGACAGAGCGGCGGCGGTGCGCCCACCCAGCACCGTGCTGAGTTTGGCGTCCAGAGCAGAGTCCACTCCTCGAGGTTACTGGCGGCCGCCGACTCGTCCCCTCCCGTGCCGTCCCGTATCCTCCCCCGCCTAGATCCCGTTTCACGGAGTTTCTGACTCTGAGAGCCCTCCATCCCGTTCAATCCGGTCCTCAAATACACAATCTCCGTGAAACGGGATCTGGCCCCGGAAGGCACGGCCCCGGGTGCGGGGTCGGTAACGTGGTGGGGTGACACGCATCATTGCCGGGTTCGCCGGATCCCTTGCGCTCAAGGTTCCCGGCCGGGGTACCCGACCGACGAGCGACAGGGTGCGGGAGGCCATTTTCTCCGCACTCGACGCACGCGGAGTCGTCGCCGGTGCTCGGGTACTCGACCTCTACGCCGGCTCGGGGGCCCTCGGGCTCGAGGCCGCCAGCCGCGGCGCAGCGTCGGTCACGCTCGTCGAGAAAGCGGCAGCGGCCGCCGCTGTCTGCCGCGCCAACGCCGCCATCCTCCTCCGTAGCGCACCGAAGGATTCATCGCTGCACATCGAAGTGATCGCCCGGAGCACGGAGAAATTCCTCCCGAGCGCCCCCGGCCACTGGGACATCGTCTTCCTCGACCCGCCGTATGACCTGCCAGACATCGACCTTGCCACCACGCTCACCACACTCAGCCCGCTGCTCAACCCGGATGCGACGGTGCTACTCGAGCGCAGCTCCCGATCCGGCGAGCCGGCGTGGCCGGGAGGGATCACCGGCGATCGGCGCAAAAACTACGGCGACACGACGCTGTGGTGGGCGCGCGCGGCAGCCGCAGCGGTCGTCGATCACCCGATGGCGTCGTCCCAGCCGGAGAACGGATCCCAGCCGCCGCCCGTGTAGAGCACACTGTCGACGGCGACCCCCGCACCGGCGCGCACCCGCCCGATCGCGCGGAACCCGGCAGGAAGCACGGTACCGGCGGGGAAGGTCGCCAGCAGCGAATGGTCTTCCCCACCGGAGAGCGCCGCCCTGGGGTCGGGCCCGAGCGCCGTCGAATCCAGGTCGACGCAGACCCCGCTGGCGGCGGCGAGCCGACGGGCGTCCAGCGCCAGCCCATCGCTGAGGTCCAGCATCGCGGTGGCCCCGGCCAGCGCTGCCGCCTTCCCGTCGGCGATCGGCGGGCTCGGCGTGAACTGGGCGGCCATGAGCTGCGGCTCCTGCGCCCGCAGTGCCGCCGCGAGAGTGGCGTCGGGACGCCCGGCCGCATCCACAGCCCGATCGAACAACATCCGGATCCCCGCACCCGCCATCCCGAGCACTCCAGACACCGCCACGATGTCGCCGGTGCGCGCGCCCGACCGCAGTACCGGCCCGCGCCCCTGCAGATCGCCGAACGCGGTCACCGCGAGCGTGAGCGTCGGCGACACCGACAAATCCCCGCCAACCACACCGCAACCGGGAGACAGCGCCGCGCAGGCAAGTCGGAACCCGTCGGCGATGCCCTCCAACAGAGTGATCGGCGAGTTCGACGGGGCCGCAATGGCCACCACCAACGCGGACGGCACCGCACCCATTGCCGCGACATCGGCGAGGTTGGATGCTGCAGCCTTCCAACCAAGATCCTGCGGAGTGGACCACGCCATCCTGAAATCCGGCCCGTGGATCATCATGTCCGTCGTGACGACGAAACGGCCGTCTGGCGCAGCGATCACCGCAGCGTCGTCGCCGGGCCCGAGCAACGCCGCGGAGGCCTTTGGCAGCCGCGGAAATATGCGTCCCAATACGGCCGCTTCGCCGAGTGCGCCAAGAGTGTCGTGAGCGGGAGCCTCGTGGCCGATTGTCATGCATAAAACGGTAGCCTGAAACTGATGACACCACTGCACAGGCCCGCCTTGCTCACAGCGCTTCTCGCCCTGGCGCTTGCGGCGCTCACAGCGTGCGCGCCAATTGTCACCCTCGATCCGGCGCCCGATGCGACCAACCCGGATTGCGCGGAGGTGTCCGTGCGATTGCCGAAATCAGTCGCCGGAGAACCGATCCGCGAAACCAACGCGCAGGCCACCGCCGCCTGGGGGAACCCGGCGTCGATCCTGCTGCACTGCGGCGTCGCAGTGCCCGGTCCATCCACCCTGGTGTGCGTCACCGTGCGCGGGATCGATTGGCTCTACGATCCGAGCGGCGCACCCAACTACGCGTTCACCACGTTCGGCCGTAACCCCGCAACCCAGGTCATCGTCAACGGCGATCGGGCATCCGGCACTAACGCACTGACCGACCTTGCCCCGGCGATCGGAAGCATTGCGGCGACCCGGCAATGCACCAACCCCGACGACGTGCTCGCGAAACCCACGCCAAGACCGACTCCCTCCCCCTGATCTACTCCCCCTGATCTTCTCCCTCCTGATCTTCATCCGCCGACAACAAGGAAGCGCAATGTCCGATACAGCGGTTTCCCTTGACAAAGCACCGCACGGCCTCATCGGCCTGCCCTACTCGGCGGTGTCGATGACGACCGCGCGACTGTGTCTGCGCCCACTGCGACGCTCAGATCTGGACGATGTTCACGCCTACCAAAATCGTGAGGATGTGGTGCGCTACCTGAACTGGGAGGTGCGCGACCACGAACAATCCGCCGAGCACCTCAACCAGCGGCGCGCGATGACCCGCCTGGCACGGGACGGCGACGGCCTGGTCTTCGCCGTCGAGTTGCCGGACCCGGCCGGAGTGCACTCCAGGGTGATCGGCGACATGAGCGTTTTCCTGCGGAGTGCGGCGGATGCGCAACTGGAGGTGGGCTGGGTGTTCCACCCGGCAACGCATGGTCGCGGGTTCGCCACCGAAGCAGCACTGGCGATCGTCGGCCTGTGCTTCGATTCGCTTGGCGCGCACCGCGTGTTCGCAGAACTCGACCCACGCAACGAAGCCTCCGCGCACCTGTGCGAGCGGCTCGGAATGCATCGGGAGGCCCACCTGCGCGAGAACAAGATCTTCAAGGGTCAATGGGGGGACACCGCGTGCTATGCCATCCTCGCCTCCGAGTGGCGTACGCGCCCTAAGCTAGGCTGAAACCGTCACGAAGTTCGGTGGTATAACGGATGAAAGCCTTTCCATGACCGCCAGTTCCACGTCGAAACTGCTGCGTAGGCCACTTCTCGCACCCGTTGTGGCGTGCGTTCTTTTGGCAGCACCGATTTTCGTGCCACTGTTTTTCTTGCCACTGTCACCGGCCGTGGCTGACACACCATCCGCGCACAGCGGATGCGGCCTTGGGGAAGGCGTCACCGTCGTCGTTGATTCCAGCGATATCGGCGGTACGGTCGAGGTAAGTTGTGCCGCGGACGACCCGGGAAACGGACGCGCTGCCCTTAGTGCGGCAGGCTTTGCTGCTACTGATTCCTCCCCCGGTCTGATCTGTGCAATCGACGCCAAACCCGACCCATGTCCGACAACCTTCGAGGGCTCGTACTGGTCGTACTGGCATGCACAACCAGGCCAAGCGTGGGTGAGCTACCAGGTAGGCGCCGACTCGAGCAACCCGGCACCAGGTGAGGTGGAGGGATGGCGTTACAACGACGGGTCGACCGGGCCGAGTATCACCGCTTCAGCGGCAGCCAGCCAGACGGCACCAGCGACGTCGCACTCCCCCGTGCCTCTGCACCAGGTTGCCTCGGGTGCCGACGGCGCGCTCGGTGTGTCGGTGGTGGCCGGTGCAGTACTGGTTCTGCTCATCGTCGCCGCAATCGCCTACGCAACGCGAAGACGGACAGCCTCCCGCTCGGCTGAGCCGGATTACCGGCACGACCACGACGAAAGCAACTGAGATCGCCATTTCGACACGCCAGACGCCAATGACCCAACCGGTGCCCGCCGAGATCGCCACACCACGGCAGCTCCATCCTGTGGCATGGTGGGTGTGGGCGCTCGGGCTCGCGGTGGCGACCACGCGCACCGAAAACCCGATGCTCACGGCACTGATAGTTGCGGCAGTGATGACCGTCGTTTTTCTGTGTCGAGATGATTCGCCGTGGGCCCGAGCTTTTGTGGGGTACCTGGTTCTCGGTGTAGTGATCATTGCCATACGCGTCGTGTTTTACGTACTTGTGGGAGTAAAGACGGGTGGGCCGACGCTCCTCGCGATTCCCCGGATCACCCTCCCGGAGTGGACAGGCAGCCTCACCCTGCTCGGGCCGGTCTCGATCTCCGGCATAGTCGCCGCGGCCGCCAGCGGGTTCCAGTTGGCCGCCCTCATCGTCTGTGTCGGCGCAGCCAACGCGCTCGCGAACCCAAAACGTGTCTTGCGCAGCCTGCCGACATCACTCCACCAGCTGGGCACTGCCGTCGTCATTGCGGTGACGCTTGCACCCCAGCTCGTGGGGTCCTGGCTGCGTGTGCGCCGTGCCCGAGTGTTGCGCGGGAGGCGGTTCCGTGGTTTCGCTACGGTGCTGTCAACGGCGATGCCGGTACTCCAGGATGCGCTCGACCAAGCCCTCGCGTTGGCAGCCTCCATGGACTCGCGCGGTTACGCCCGCGTGCGCCCAGGCCGCAGCGGCAGGGCCATGCTTCCCCTGATGCTCGCCGCTCTGCTCGCTATGGCTTTGGGAACCTATTCCATGCTCGACGCTTCGATCCCGCTGCCGTGGGGAGTCGTGGCGATCGTGGTCGCAGCGGCCGCGGCTGCGGCAGGCTCGATCGTTGCGTCACGCCAACTTCAGCACACGCGGTACCGGCCAGACCGATGGCGGATCCAGGAATCCCTCGTCGCCGGAGCGGGAATCGTCGTGGCGGTATTCGTGAGCGTGCTCGATGCGGCAGGGAGCTCCGTGACGTGGCTCGTCTGGACACTCTGCTCACTCATCGCCCTCATTCCCGCGGTGCTGGTCCCTTGGCACACCCGATGATTCGATTCGATGACGTCACCTTCACGTATCCAGGCGCTACATCCCCGGTTTTGAAGAGAGTCGACTTGCAGATCGAGGAGGGAGAACTGTGCCTCGTTGTCGGACCAACCGGGTCAGGTAAGACGACGCTGCTCCAGCTCGTCGACGGCCTTGCCCCGCATTTCACCGGAGGACTGCTACAAGGCGCGGTCACCGTTGCCGGCCGCGATACCCGCGACAATCCTCCGCGTGAGCTTGCTGAAATCGTGGGGGTGGTGACCCAGAATCCCGTGGCAGGATTCGTGACCGATACCGTGGACGAAGAACTGGCCTACGGAATGGAACAGCTTGCCGTGCCCGGCGCTGTGATGCGCAAACGGGTCGAGGAAGTGGTCGACCTGCTCGGTCTGGGCTCGCTTCGCGGCCGTCCGCTCATTGCGCTCTCCGCCGGCGAGCAGCAACGCGTGGCGATCGGTGCGGTCTTGACCAGCCACCCTCGCGTTCTGGTATTGGATGAGCCCACTTCGGCGTTAGACCCACCTGCGGCCGAAGAAGTCCTCGCCGCCATCACCCGCCTCGTCGACGATATCGGCATCACAGTGATTCTCGCTGAACACCGTCTGGAGCGCGTGGCGCAGTACGCAGACTCGACAATCCGCATCGGCGCAGACGGTTCCGCCACACACGGTCCGACGCGAGGCCAGTTGAGCTCATCCCGCCTGGCCCCGCCTGTCGTAGAGCTTGGATCCCTGATGGGCTGGGATCCACTGCCGTTGTCGGTACGCGACGCCAGACGACTGGCCGCGCCGCTACGACGCCGTCTTCAGGCCGTCCGCACTCCCGAAGTGCCAGAACCGTCGCACGATATCCTGCTTCGAGCCCGAGGTATCGCAGTAAAGTACGGCCACACCACCGCGCTCGCCGCGACCGACACGACGCTGCATGCCGGCGAAGTCGTCGGTCTCATGGGACGAAACGGCGCAGGCAAGACCTCACTTTTGTGGGCCTTGCAAGGGTCAGGCCGGCGCTCAGGCGGGACGGTGTCGATCCAGGTGCCGGCTCAGGCCATCGCCTCGCGTCGGCGCTCGGCTAAGGAGCTCTCACGCTGCGACGGGCCGGTTGCAATCGACCCTGCCGCACTGCGCCCCGACCTGGTACGCCAATTCATCGCGCTGGTTCCGCAAAACCCGGCAGACCTCCTTTATCGGGAAACCGTGGAGGCGGAGTGCGCCGACTCAGACCAGCTAACCGCCTCAGTACCGGGGACGACCGCTGCCATTCTGCAGGAGTTGACCCCCGGCATCCCGCCATCCCGCCACCCGAGGGATCTCTCCGAAGGTCAATGCCTAGCGCTTGTGCTGGCGATACAGCTGGCAGCGGCCCCTCGAATTCTGCTGCTGGATGAACCGACCCGTGGTCTCGACTACGAGTCCAAACGTCGCCTGACCAGGCTGATTGCAGCTCACGCCACCTCCGGGGGCTGCGTGCTGCTTTCCAGCCACGACGTCGAGTTCGTCGCCGGTGTCGCCGACCGGGTGATCGTTTTGGCGTCGGGCGAAGCCATCGTCGACGGTCCAGCCATCGCGGTACTCACCGCTTCCCCTAGTTTCTCCCCGCAAGTTGCCAAGGTGCTGCATCCCCTCCCGCTGCTCACGGTCGAGGCTGTACGCCGTGCACTGAAGGGCGAAGAATGAGCGCTAAGCACGATGCAATCCCGGTGCAGCGCGGCACGACGATCGCACTCACGCTGGTATCCGCGATCGGTGTCCTAGCCTTCGGGTGGCCGCTTCTGGTTGAGCCAGGCACGCTGTTGGCACACAATGACAGTGCTCCGCTGGTGCTGGCGACCGTGCTCATCAGTGTCATGGTTATCGTCTTGATCGCACTGAGCGACGGCGGAATCGACGTCAAGGCCATCGCCGTCCTCGGCGTGTTATCTGCCATCGGAGCAGTACTCAGACCGCTCTCGGCCGGCAGCCTCGGCATCGAATTCGTGTTCTTCTTCATCATTCTCGGCGGCCGTGTCTTCGGGCCCGGATTCGGCTTCGTCCTCGGATCAACGACCCTGTTCTCCTCGGCCCTGCTCACGGGCGGAGTCGGACCGTGGCTACCTTTTCAAATGCTTGCCGCGTCGTGGATCGGGCTCGGCGCGGGTCTACTGCCGTCCCCCCTGCGCGGACGCATCGAAGTCCTCGTGCTTGCGGGGTACGCAGCGGTGTGCGGGTTCCTCTACGGACAGGCGATGAACCTGTCGTTCTGGCCATTCACTATAGGTGCCAACACGGCCCTCAGCTTCACCCCGGGCGCAACACTCGGAGACAATCTGCATTCGTTTCTTCTGTTCAGCATCGTTACGTCACTTGGATGGGACTTGATGCGAGCGACGGTACTGGCAACGGGGATTATCGTGATCGGCCGACCGGTACTCGCTGCGTTGCGGCGCGCGGCAAAACGGGCGTTTTTCGCTGCCTCCGCCTCCGGACCTCTCGTACCTCGCGGTGCTGTTGCCGAAGCGAGTGAGTCGAACGCGGATGGCGGCAGGTAAGACCCTTTCACCAACGGTGCATACCCGGTAAATATGGGCCATGCAGCATCCCTCAAGTTTGTCGTTGAGGTATCTACTATTCGATACGTTCTTGTTATACAGTGGTGGCCATGACTGAGAAAATGATCAATGATGCTCATCGGCACATCGGAGTGCTGCCAGCCTTTCCGTTCTACGGCGGCCCTGCTGTACACCCCGACACTCTGGCTCGCGGGACGGTTGCCGAGTTGATAGCGGACATGCACAACGAAGGAACCGAGCGTGCACTGGTGCTGCCAAACTACGGTGTTCCGGATGCCTCGGTGTCGTTCTCGTTCAACGAACTCGTCCTAGAGGCGGCGGCCTCCGATGACCGAATCCGGTGCGGATTATGGGTGTCACCTCGACCGCAAGACGCCGAACTGAACACGAAGGCGTTGTCGTATGTCAAAGAACGCGGGGTCAAAGTTCTGAAGACAAGTTTCCTGTTGGGCGGGTCGGCCGATGACGAGTCGTGTCGTCCACAGTTGGACCAGATTTTCGGCGCTGCCAAGGACAACAATCTGGTGGTCCACATCCACACCTCCACCGGCGGGGCCTCGGATATCGACCACATTGGAGCGCTCATCGAGAAATACGGCGACGACGTCAAGATCCATCTCGTGCATATGGGCGGTGGCGTGAGTGCTCACATCAAACTAATCGGCAGCCGGTTCTTCGACTGGATCGAGGCTGGCAAGCAGGTGTACACCGACACGAGTTGGGCGGTAGGGTTCGCCCCTCGGTGGATGGTGCAAGAGATCGAGCGACGCGGTATAGGTCAGGACCGACTGCTTTTCGCCAGCGACGAGCCGTGGGGAGATCACGCCGGTGAACTAGCTCGTCTGCGTGCTGCGGCAGGTGACGGCGAGTTGGCCGACATGATCTTGCGCCGTAATTACGAGACGTTATACAACTAACGTCTTGCCCAGCCTGAGTCTTGTGATCAAAGAAGATCTCAGGGATCGAGAAAGATAGTACGCGCGTAGTACCAATGAAAGGAGCTACCGATGGCTAGCATTGTCGGAGAAAGAGTCAAAAAGGGCGACATAATCGTCGACTACGAAGACAAGGTTTTCCCGGATCATCAGGCCGAGCCTGGGCAGAAGGCATTTGTCTTTTACCACTGCGTACCGTTTGAAAGTTCAGCATCGCTGGTGAACTTGCTGACGGCGACCAGGATCCTGCGTAAAGGGTTCGAAACGCATTTTGTGATGTTCGGACCTGGATCGCTCATCGCGGCCGCGACACGCGGGTATCCGAAGGTTGGCGACGAAGCCTTCCCAGGCAATCTGAACTACAACAACTTGTTGCAGCGATTCATGGACGAGGGCGGGCACGCGTACGCGTGTCGCTTCTCTGCAGCAGCCCTGTATGGGATGCGGGAGATCGACATGATGGAGGGTGTCAAGCCAATCAATCCCAAGGACATTCTCGACGCAGCCATTACGGCGTGGAAAGACCATGCCCTGACCCTCAACACCTGGACGATGTAGGGCTCCAGCTACCGCAAGAAAATGAGAGCCTGGCCAGCATCGCTGGCCAGGCCCTCACTGCGTTAGCACCCTAGCGGCCCGCAACCGGGTCGGCATAGTGTGACACCAGTTCGCGCAGGCCCGCGTGAACTTCATCCAGTGTGGCCCCCCACGGAACGACTGTCTTAGTACCGTCCTGCTCAACACCGAATTCGAGGCCACAGCACTTGGTCAGAATCGGATCGGTTCCCTCTACAACGATTTCCCGTGGGCACATCTCCACGCTCGGTGGCTCGTCGCCATAGAAGTGTCGGTGAATCTGTCGAGAGCGCTCACACCCGATCAGCACCCAGTCCTGCCGGGGTGGTCGCTCATCCAGGTAAAACACCTCGGTGCCGGCGGGAGCAATCCCCGAGCCGCGGCACGGGTACAGATACCGCTCCGCCGGGTGCGCGGCGGCCATATCGACAAGGTCAAAGATCTCGGGCACGAGCTCGATCGGTGGCAGGTCCTCGGCGACTTCGAGTACCCGACGAGCTTGGTCAAGGAGCTTGGGCGGGTACGGAGGTGCGACCTCGACTAGTCGCACGCGAAGTGGCGCAGGGTCGAGGATGAAGTTGACGTGCTCGTAACGCCCCTGAATAATGACGCAACGCACCCCGGGCGCCTGGTCTAAGGCAGCGCGACAGACCTGGCTGGGGATTCCGAGATCCACCTCGGGTGCATAGATGTAGCGGGCCTCGTCAGGCCCCGCCAGTAGCGCAACGCTGGTTACCGGCGAGAACAACGGTTCCTCCGATGCCTTGCCCACCTCGATGAGCGCAACTTCCCCACTTACTGCACCATGAACGACGATGAACCCGGTACGGCGGTAGACCTCGCGCCCCTCGAAGAAATTGCGCAACAAATCCTCGCGCAACGGGAAGTCAACAGTCGTGACCGCAACCTCGCGGTAACGGACAGGCATCCGGTTCTTCCGGCGTGGCAACGAGCCCATTTCGCGGGTCACGAGCTCCACTTGCGGCGGTGGCTACCCGGCATGGCACGGATGATGGCATGCTTCAGCTTCCATGGCAGGCGGCGATAAAGCGGTACGAATAAGTACTTCCAGAACAGCACCTGTGGTGTGCGTGGGCCGACCGGCCCGCTACGACCGAGGTACTGTCTTGCTAAATCGGTTTGAACTGCCTCCAGCAAGTACTTCTGCGAATTGGTCCGCACCATCTGAAAGAAGGAGTTCATGATCGACTCGCAGCGGCGATGCCGTTCTGTGCCGCCAACGCCATCGGCTCGTTGAGCGCGCCCATCGCCGGCGAATAGACATTCTCCATCCAGGCAATATCGTGCAGGGTCAACCCCTGTTTCGCCGCCATGGCGAGGAAGTCACACCGTTCCTTGATTCCCTCACCACCCACCAGTTGGGCACCGATGAGTTTGAGCGTACCCGGCTCGGCAAGCAGCTTGACCCGAATCTTCTTGAAATCTGGGTAGTAGCGGGCCCGCGAGATTCCCTCCGCAACACCCAACACGAACGGCATGCCCAGCGCACCGGCTAGCGCCTCACCGAACGAGACTCCGCCGATCATCCAATTCCCGGCAACCAACCCCCACGGCACATACACCGCCGAGTATGTGCGCAATTTACCGCCCGCGCCGCTACCGGCAACCTTGCCCTGCGCGTATGCATGGCTACCGGACAAACCCTGGACGGGCACTCCGGTAGTCCCCTGCGGCACCTCAACACAATCGCCAGCGGCGAAGACGTTGCGCGCCGATGTGCGCATGTGCTCATCCACGATGATCCCACCGGTGGAGCCGAGCTTGATCCCGGCGTCGGCGGCCAACGAAACGTTGGGCAGCTTCTTCGACCCGACGACAACCATGTCCGCGGGAATTTCACCATCGGATGTCTTCACCGCGTGCACCCGCTGGGTGCCAAGGAACTTCTTCACCTGAGTGTTCAAATGCATGTGCACACCCAACTCATTCCACGACTCCTCCACCGGAGCCATGATGTCAGGGTCTGCGATCTCTGCCATCGCCCAGGGGTGGGGGTCGACCAAGTGTGTTTCAATCCCCCGGCGTGCCAGCGCCGTTGCCATCTCCACACCGATCGGCTGAGCGCCGGCGATCACCGCTGTCTTGACGGTGTCAAGAACCTTGTCCCAACGCTCCGCATCCCGGATATCACGAACGTAATACAGCCCGTCAAGGTCTGCACCCGGAATGTTGGGGCGCTCGTATTGGAATCCGGTGGCCAACACCAGTTTGTCGAAATGCACGGGTGCCTGGCCGGGCGCCTCAACGGTTTGGTTGGCTAGATCAATCCGGCTCACGACCGTCCCGTAATGAATCTCGAAGCCCCGATCCGCGTAAAACTCTTTTCCCTGCAAGATCAGGCGATCAAAGGAATCGATCTCTTTGCCATGGACATAGGGGATTCCGCAGGGGCTGTAGGCCACGTCTTGCAGCTCGGTAAACACCACAATGCGCGCATCTGGATCCGCCTGCTTGGCTGCACCAGCGGCGCCCATACCTGCCGCGCTTCCACCGATCACCACTACCGTACCGGCCATCATTCACCCTCTCTTAGGCTCGGCGTCGACCAGCCTCAGGAGCCAAACAATTTCCTGGACACACAAGACCCGTTAGACGGCCAGCAACCTCTTTATGAGATACCCACTATTTGAGCTTTGGCGTTCACTATACGCTAAATCACTCACAAGCTCTAGGCATCTCGCGCGGGAGGTTCTAGCGATCTCGGTTGACAAACCAAATGGCGTGAGCCGGGCTTTTCTCTTCGTTCGACCAACGATGCAGCTGATCTCCAAGGAAGTGCAAAGCGTCCCCCTCACCCACGGAGTACTTCACTCCCTCGACGTCGAAGATGAGCACACCGTCGGTGACGAAGACGAGTTCCTCACCAGGGTGCGAGAGCGGCTTGCTTCCGCTGTTGGCCCCTGGTGCGATCGTGGCCACCGCCGCTGCGCCCCGAAAGTTGGCGTAGTGGCCCGATAGCCCCCGAAGGGCGAGCCCACGATGCGGAGTGAAGATGGCGGCGCGGTCATCCGCACGCGTGAGCTTTACCCGTTCCGGCAGGTTGCCCTCATCCTCGAGGAAGCAGTTGACCGGGTGCTCCAGTGCCGCAGCAATCTTCAGCAGTGTCGTAATGGTGGGCACCATGCCGCTGTGCTCGATCTTGTGGATGGTCGCTGCAGCGACATCCGCCTTCACCGCGAGCTGCTGGAGCGATAGTCTCTGTTCCTGTCGGAGCCGGTGAAGCTTCGGCCCAATGGATGAGACGATGCCGCCGACTTGTTCCACGGCACGCATCGTCGCCGCTGGCTTCTTCTTAGTCTCGACCACCCGAGGCCCCTCTATCGCAATAACCACAATCACTATCTCTCACGTTATGACGATCGTCTCAGGCTGGCGGGAGTCCGTTTTATCGCGACTGTTCGGCGGTGTTGAGCTGAGCCCAGCAACCAGTGCGCACAGCTCTCGAGACAGTGAACGCCGCACCTTGACAAGTAACAAACGTTTACTATAATACACTGCTTGGAGTATACACGGAGAGAATGTCACTCAGCGCGGTGGCACGCTGCGGGGTTGTGGAACCTCGCGGCCGAGTCTCCCGCCGGGAGGTTCCTAGCGCATGACGTCGGCATACAGTTCGCGATGTTCCTGGGCTGCCTGCTTCCAGGTGTAGGACGGCAGCAGTTTTCGCCCTTCCGCAACCAGAGAACTTCGCAACGCGCCATCGGACATCATCCTTCGCATCCCCGCAGCGAGAGACTCGGCATCCGCGACTCGTGTCAGCAGAGCCGTCTTGCCGTTTTCGAGATACTCGCGGAACACCGCGATATCGCTGGCCACCACCGGAAGATCTGCAGACATCGCTTCCAGCACAGCCAGTCCCCAACCCTCTTTCACCGACGGAAAAGCCAGAGCGTCGGCTACCCGATACCACTCGTGCAAACGCTCATCGTCGACGGTACCCGCAAGAATCACATCGCGCCCCAGCTCGAGCCCCAGCGCGGGTAACTGGTCCAGCGCCTCTTTTCGGTATGCCTGATAGTCCTGGAAGGAGTGGCCGCCCACCACCACCAGCACGGGGGAGAGAGAACCCTCACTCTTCAACTGTCCCATGGCCTGCAGGAGGAAGATACTCCCTTTGCGTGGTTCAATCCCGCCAACGGCGAGGAAGACAAAGCGGCCAGCCAGCCCAAACTCGTGACGGAGGGATGCGATGCGCTCCGGTGCGATGGGCGAAAACCGGCCGGCGTCCACACCGTTGTGGATGACAACGCTGTCTTTCCCGTATTCGTCGGCAAGGCGGCGGTGCCAGTCTTGGCTTACCACCACGAGGCGGTCGGGTTCCAGAATTGCTTGCCGTTGGCAGTTCACCAGGACCGCAGTCGTGAAGTCGTCAACGTGGTGCACGGTCCGCACGACGCGGATATCGGCGCCGGCATCGCGTACTCGTGCGGCAGCGCGCGCAGAAATGCAATCCTGCGTGTGGAAGATGTCGAAGTCACCGGCGATCTCCCTCAGCCCGTGCTCGAGCGCATCGATGGAGGCAAACACGCGCTCGTCGAGCGTGTCTTTGTGAGTTGGCGCAGTAATGAGGTGATACGGCGCAGCCACCGGTCGAAAGAACCCCTGCGCCTGGTCCCCCAACGAGACCACCTGCACCGACATGTGCTCTTCTACCATCGCCTCCGCCAAGGAGAGGGTGTGGACGACACCGCCACGAGGTTTAGTCGAATAGCTCACCAGTGCAACACGCGGAACGGCGTGCCGGTCGGACCGAGGCACTACAGAGCCAGCCTTAGCAGGCTGGCGTCCCGTGTGGCAATCGCCGCCGCGGCCAGCGACGCCCGGGCCGCTGTCTCCGTAACGAGACAGCCAGCACGAACCAACTGTTCTCGCTGATCTGCGAAGCCCTGCGGATCTTGATCCGTCCCGAGCACATACGCGATGATCTGGGGTCCACCGTCAGCCATGACTTCCTGACAGACCGGGGCGAAGACTCCTGCCGGATCAGCATTCGCACCGTGACCAAGTACGACATCGAGGATGATCGCAGCCACCTGCGGGTCTTGCCCGTGCTCGCGCAGCAACGCTACCCGCGCTTCTGGATCAATCATCGGATGAGGTCTCCCCTTGGTGTATTCCTCTTCACCGAGATCCAAGCACTGATGGCTTCCGTGGGGAGCCGGAAGCCCCAACTCGGGATCGATGGGGACGTTGGACCACACCTTGCCAAGCACTCGTCCGAGCAGAACCTGCGATTCGTAGCACAGCGTTCCGCCCGAAAAGAGTCCGCGTACCAGTGTTCGCTCCGGAGCAAGCCGCTCGCACACCTGCTCGACCGTCGGACCTGATATCACCGTCGTGTCCGGAGCGTCGAGGCCGAGTTTGCGCATCGTTGCGACAACGCCGGATTCAAGCGAGTCAGCCATCACGACGCCCCGCGGTGCCGCAAAGGTCGACGGTAGCCCGATGAGGGCTGCCACGATAGGCGTGTCGGCGCCGGGGCCGGGCTCGGCAACGGCCAAAACCGACGTGGCCACGCTCTCTGCCGGGGGTTTTGAGACGAACAGGATCACGTCAACATCAGGGTCGTCGCGCAGGGCCGCGATGGCTGACTGAGCCATGATGCCGCCGACCTCCTCGTGCAGGTCACGGCCGCCCAGTCCGATGACCACTCGAACTCCCGCCCCCCACCGATCCAGCAACGACATGACCTCTTGGGCTCCAGTGCCCGCAGCCGCCACGACACCCACTCGCCCTGGCCTGACCACATTCGCGAACCCCAGCGCGCCACCACCGAGGAGCGCGGTTCCCGCCCCAGGACCCATGACCAATAACCCTTTCGAGCGGGCGAACTTCTTGAGTTCGATTTCTTTTTCAAGAGGCACGTTGTCGCTGAAGAGGAGGACGTGGAGCCCACGGGCGAGCGATTGGTATGCGGCGAGCGTGGCATACTCGCCAGGAACGGAGACCACTGCGACGTTGGAGTCAGGTTGCCTGATTAGCGCGTCGCGCAGTGATCGGATGGGGGCTTCTGTTGCCGGACCGACGGCTGACTCGGACGATGAGAAGACCGCGGATCTTCCGGCTTCCAGCGCCTCGTGGGCGAGATCGTCACTTGCGGCGATGACGATGAGAAAGAAGTCATTCGCACCCTTGCCGACAAGGTCCGCCGCGTCGACGCCCTGCTCTTTCAGCGTCGCCAGATTTGCCGGAGTCGCCATCGCGGCGCTCGCCCACGTCACGCCTTCGATCTCGCGCATGGCGCGCATGCCGCTCAACTGGACCACCGAGTCCACGTACATGTCGGGGAAAAACGTGATTACGATACTCATCGGTGAGCTTCCTGATTGGTTGGGGACTGAACGATCCGGGTGCCAAGTCCCGGGGCGTCGTGGTCTACGCCACGCAGTGTCGCCGCGACCATGTCCGGTGTTGTAATAATGGACACCTTTCCACCGTCGTGGACAAACCGGGCGGCTGCGCGCACTTTGGGCCCCATGCTGCCCTCCGCGAACTCACCGGCATCCAGATGCCGCTCTGCCTCCGCTACGTCGACGATGCCCAAACTGCGCTCGGTGGGTTGCCCGAAATCGAGCCTTACCGCATCAACCCCGGTGACTAAAATCAACGCGTCGACATTGAGTTGGTGCGCGAGTTCGGCTGCCGCATAGTCTTTGTCGACGACAGCGTCAACACCGGACCAGAACCCGTCTCGGCGTCCCACCGGAATGCCACCGCCACCGCCGGCCACAACGACCATGCCAGCACCCAGCAGGAGCCGAACGGCTTCGATCTCCACGAAGCCGTGTGGCCGGGGCGAGGCAACGACGCGGCGGAAGCCTCGACCGGCATCCTCCGCAACCGTCCAGCCCCGTGCAGTTGCGAGAGCACGCGCCTTCGACTCATCGAAGAAGGGCCCGATGGGCTTGGTGGGGTGTTCGAATGCCGGATCGTCCAAATCAACGATGACATGACTCAACGTGGCAACGATGGGGTACCGTCCGGCGCAGGCGCGATACAGCGCAATGGCCAGGAGAGATCCCAGCTGGCCCTGCGTCATTGCGTCGAGCGCGAACAGGGGCATCTCGGGCACCTCGTCGCGCCCTTTCTCTTGCTGGATAGCAAGGTTGCCCACCTGCGGGCCGTTGCCGTGGACGATGACGAGGCGCCAGCCGTCGTCCAGCAACCTGCGAATCGACAGCGCCATCGCAGCAGCATTGTCATACTGCTCTTGGTAGGTGCCTTTCTGGCCCGCGGCGATCAGGGCGTTCCCGCCCACCGCCATAACGGCGTACTTTTCCACCGGCGCTCCATCTGAGTTAATGGCAGGATGATGCTGGCCCCACGGTTTAAGATAAGACTTATACATACACAATAGTGAACGAATCGAACACTCACAAGGATTCGGAAACGATCGGAGACAACGGTGACGTTCATGGGTGACTCCCGCAACGAGACGTCCGCTGCGACCTCCGCCGTGGCCAGGTTCAGCGCTGCCGAGGCCCGGTTGTATCCCCTTGCGATGGCCGACACCGAAGCGTTCGAACGGGCCACGTCACTGGTGGGTCTTGTCGCCACGGAATTGCGCTCCTGTGGCGGGGTCGCCGAGGTAGTGGAGCAGCTGGGCGGCGTCGTCGCTCGCCTGCAACAGACTGCAGACGCCGCGCACATCGACACCACCGGCCTGCCCCTGTCCGTCGTCGCCGATGCAGCTGCAGCCATCCGCTGCCGCCAGTTGAAGGCGGAACAGGCGGCCGCCGACGTTCGCGAGCGAATCGAGCGGGCCCGTGCCGCGGGTCAGGCGTGGCTTGTCGAGGAGGCCTCTCCCGCCATGATGATGGCCGGGATCCAACAACGGCAGGAGTTGCACCTGCCCACGGGCGCGACCCTGGTGACAACAGTCGATGGGGAGACAGCGGACGATGAGCCGGTGTACTCCCTAGAGCTCATCCCGGGGAGTCCTGCCAACGGGGTCGTCGCCGTGTCGGAGAACTATGCCGACCGCTCGGAGTGGCTCGCGGCCGCGCAGCGGTTGCGCGCCGCGCTCTCGGCCTGATCCGAACGCGATTCGAATCTTGACAGGTTCTAAGATCTGATGTTGACTGGCCGCAACCGATCACCCTGCAGAGTGGCAGTGACCGCCGAGGAGAGTTATGAGCATCTATTCCGGGACGTCCGTCGCTACTGAGGATCGCACGAATGATGAATCGAGCGCACTGGCGGACTTGGTTGTCGATCTTCAGTCACGAGGTTTGCGCTTCGAGGTTCAGTTGGAGCGACGCCATGGCGGTGCCGGGCCCACAGACTCCGGCATGCTCTGGGTCGGTGGGATTCCCGTCGCGGTGCCCGTCGACAACGAGACCGCCGCCGCCTCCCCCTACGTGCTCAAGGCCGAGGACCAAGGCTATGGAATCTACCGCGGGAGTGAACGGCTCGCTGAGGCGTCGGCGCAGCAACGCCCACGCTATTACGACCTCAGCACCGCGGATGGCGTGCCCTATTGGAAGATCGGGCTCATGCATCTGGATTCATTCGCCAGCACGGTGGTCCAGGTGTGCAACTACTGGGGCAACGCGGATCAGTGCAAGTTTTGTGGTATTGGCGTTTCGCTCGCGTCGGGAAACACCATCGCTAAGAAGACGCCGGAACAGCTCGCCGAGGTCGCCTGCGCGGCAAAGGAGCTCGACGGCGCCGTCGACGCGACGCTGACCACGGGCAGTTCGAAGGCACCCGATCGCGGAGCATTGTACGTGGCGCGTTGCGGGCAGGCGGTCAAGGAGGCTTCCGGGTTGCCGGTGGCCGTCCAGTTCGAACCCCCGCGGGATCTCGACGTGATCAATAGGGTTGGAGACATGGGCATCGACTCAGTCGGCATCCACGTTGAAACCTTTGACCCGGCGGTTCTTGCCAGAATTGCCCCCGGTAAGGCGCGAGTGGGCATCGAGGGTTATTTCAACGCGTGGGAGCGTGCGGTGGAGGTCTTTGGACAAGGCCAGGTCTCAACGTATGTGATCTTGGGAATGGGTGAAGACCCTGAACTCACGCTGGAAGGCTGCCGGCGTGCCATCGATGCCGGGGTTTACCCCTTCGTCGTACCGTTGCGCCCCGTCGCCGGAAGCCTGATGGAAGGTGCTACTCCGCCCGACACCAAGTACACGCGGCACATTTACAACAAGGTTGCGCTGTACATGGCCAAGAAGGGCATGCTCGCCAGCGCCGCAAAGGCAGGATGCGCCCGTTGCCAGGCTTGCTCGGGACTGGGACCCATCCGTGACACCGTTTCACTAGGCATACCGGGCTTCAGCAACAACCTGATCGCCTAGTGGTATCCGTGGCTGCAGAGGAGACAACGGGCAGGGTCGCCAGCGCCGCACACGATACGGTGCGTGTCGTGTGCCGATCGACCGCAACACCGGGAGATCTTGAGCAGCACTTCGCCATTCGCTACCGGGTGTTCGTGGAGGAACAGGGGATCTTTACTCAATCGGACCGGGACGAGACAGATGCGCTCGAAGACACCATTCACGTCGTGGGCTACGCTAACGAAATCCCGGCGGGCGTGGTGCGACTGTTCCCGCTCGACCCGGCTGAGGGACTGTGGCAGGGCGACCGCCTGGCGGTACTCGATGGGCATCGCACTCAGGGATTGGGAGCTCCGCTGGTGCGCTACGCCGTCGCCTTGGCCGGCAGCTTAGGCGGCAAGGCGATGGTGGCGCACGTGCAGGTGGCGAACGTGAAGTTCTTCACCCACCTGGGATGGTCCCCACAGGGAGACGTCGAGTTGTACATCGGTAGGCCGCACCAGCAGATGCTGATTGATTTGCCCGAGCCCGACGCTGGTGCCGCTCTCCTGCGCACCCTAGAGGGCGAACCTCGACCCTAGTCGGTCAGGTTTGCCGCAGACTGCTCTGGCATGCGGCGAGCACGCCGATCGCCATCGCGGTACCCGAGGTGTGCCCGATCGCGACCACACGGGCGAGGGCATCGAGGGCGTCCTCCCGCGGTCCGAGTTCGCGGCTGAGCGCCTGCAGCAGACGGGATATCTGAGGCAGTGTTTCGCCTTGGCTCGCGTACTGGAGCAACGCCGCGGACAGCGTTGTGGTGTTGCTTCCGGCTGCAGCGGTCACGACGCGGGTCAACTGGGGGCACGGCAGGCCGACGGCCCGAGCCGCCACAAAGAATCCGGACAGGATGTCGTCGCCGGAGGGAGTGAGCCCGCTGCCGGCACCTACCAGCGGGCCGGCGATGGTTTGCGCCAGTGTCTCGGAGTCGGCATAGTGAAAGAGCGCGTCCACGACGCTCGGATCGTGCTCGCGGAATGGCGTCCGGTCGAGTTGCGCCCGAAGCTTCGCGACGGTTTCCGTATGCGGTGAAAGGCTGGTGGCCACCGTCGCGTCACGGATCCGTACGAGTCGGATCGAGAGGCTACCGATCGACACGCGGGAGTGCCCGACGAGTACGGGGCCGTGGAGCCGGTCAAGCGGGAACTCACTGCTACTCCGAGGTAAGAGAAGCCCACACGGCAACCGGACGGCGTCACGGGTCAGCACGGCGATAACCTCGCCGCTGGACAGCTGCAGGTAGACAGCGGTGCGAAAGGTGCCGAGCAACTCGGCAGAAACGGGCTCCCGGTCGATCATCGCGGCAACTAATCGGGTTCCTGACGCCGGGAGAACCGTCTCCGCCGCTGTCATGGCTGGGTCGGTTCGGCCCTCGCCGAGATGCGCACCGTGAGTTCACCACGCAAAGTGTTTGTGACATAGCACACTCGCTCGGCAGCGGGGATCAAGTTCTCCACAACACCCTCGGGCGCATCGGAGTACACCAAGACCTCAATCTGGGTGAACGATAAGCCCTCATAGGTGCCGACCGCGTCCACGCGAAGACCCGGCAGAGCGACCCGGCGCTTGCGGGCAGCGTAGGCCATGGCGAGAGTGAAACAGGTCGCCACCGAGGCCAAGAACAGATCAGTCGGCTGCGGTCCGGTGTCTGTGCCTCCCGACGACGGAGGCTCGTCCACGACGATCTCGAAGGGGCCCGCGGTTGCCACGGCGCGCATCCCGCCGTCCCAACGGGAGACCACGGTGCGTGTAGACCCGGCATCAGGCTTCATGGCCCAGCGCAACTTCACTGATCAATTCAGCCGCTGCGCGAGATCGCGCAACGCCTCCTGGAAGCACTCGATCGGAGCGGTTGCCACGCCTGCGCCAATCTGACCTACACCCGAGCTGACATGCAGTATCCCCGTGGTGACCTTGGGTGTGGTATTGAGCTCGACAACCCGCCGCGCATCAACACCCAGTGGCGTTCCGGAGTAATTCCAGACCGGAAGGATGAATCTGCTGCTCCGACCATCGCAGATGCTTGCCATCTCCTCGGTGACGGCGAGCGCATCGGACATCTTGCCGCCAACGAAACCGGCGACGGCCGGCGACCCGGCTGCTGCGGCACCGCCCAGCCCGACAAGCTCGAGAATAGCGCTGTCGCCGATGTCCTTCGCCGCCGTCTCCGGTCCGTAATCGGGGTAGTACATCGCGTTCGCGATCGGTGGTGCCGGGCTCGTGAAGACCTGTGTGCCGCCAGCGAGACGGACGCCATAGCTCGTGCCGTTTCGGCACATCATCGTCACGATGCTCGATCCCGAAACCTGGTCGGCCCACAGTGCCGTGGCCTTTGCCGCTGCCATGGCCAAGTTCAGGAAGAACAGGTGGTTCCCGGAGAGGAATCGCGCAAGTTCTACCCGCCCGCTATCGGGCAGGGCGCTGATGTGCGGCAACAGGTGTCTGATCAGCTGAGCCGTGCACGCTTGCGTTCGCATGTGGACGTCGTCGCCCATCTGAACCCCTTGCGCGGCAAAGGCGAAGATGTCAATCGGACCAGATCCCGTCAGGGCAAGCCGCAACATCGGACCGACGACATCGTGCAAAAGCACCAGCCGATCGATCGCAGCCGGCGTGTCCCGTCCGAACCACGCGGTCTCCCCCGGTCCTTGGTTGATCGGAGCATACGCGCGCGTCCCGCCCAGTGCGTTGTCGACGGCGAACACGGGAGCAGAGGGCCCGATCGCGCTCGCCATCGGCGCGACCATATCGTGCTCGTACGCGGGCTCGAGCACTACAGTGCCATCGGCCAACAGTTGCCTAGCCGTGTCGACATCCGCAGCCCATCCCTCAGCGACTACGGCCGCCTGCATCGACCGACGTAACGGATCGTTGACATCCGCCCAATCGAGCCGCGGCCCGCAGTGCAGCAGCATCTTCCCCGACACACCCGGTACCAAAGCTTCCGCGGAACCGATCTCGACCAGCATCGGAACCGACCCGTCGAGGCGCCGCAGCACCTCGGCGTTCGCGGTATCGATCACATCGGAATGGGGGCCGAAAAGCCGTTCCAACACCTCCACCAGTTCCAGGTCGCCGTTAGCGGGAATGCGCCAATCCACCTGCTGCACGGGGATCGCTTGATCTGCGACTGACTTCGCAAACAGTGGAAGCCCCAGATTGACGACGGCGATCTCCTCCGGCAGCACGGCTGGGGGGTACGTGTGGGTGTTCATAAGTTCCTCCTCGAACTGGCGATTTCTTTCGCTTTGGCAAGTAGAAGTTCCTCGGCTCGGTCCAGCTCGCCTCGCCGCTGTGCCACGACATCCTCCAGGATGGCAATCATCCCCTCGCACTGGCTGATCATCGTCGCAACCGCGTCCGGGGCGGCACCGCCGATGCCGGTCCGAGACCGCACGACAGCGGCAGGATCAAGAGCCGAGCTCAGATCCTTGCCGCTCAGGCCCCAGTCCTGTCCGGTCTCCGCCAGTGCCACCTCGTCGAGCATGGCTCCGGTGATCTCCGTGCCCGGAATACCCAGAATGCTGGCCTCATGGACCGTCTTCCCGACGACGACATACGCGGTTCGATAGTCGACCATGCAGGCCTGGGTGATGAACTCAGACAAATCTGTAGCCTGGGTGTAGCCGGCGCTCAAGTCCCGAGCCATGCGCTCCACGTTGACGCGCAGTGTGCGCGTGACTCCGCTCATCAGTCGGGTGACCCGGATAGACAGGTCAAGAGCACGAGGGACCTCACCGTAGGCGAAAATCAGGTTGTCACTGCGCGCCGATGGGCTCTTGGCCACGGCGAGAAATCCACTGAGGCGACCCACCAGAATCCCCGAGGCACCTCGCACGATCGACAGGGAATACGGGTTGCGCTTTTGCGGCATCAGGATGCTCGAGCGCGCATAGCCATCGTCGAGGTCGACGAAGTCGAACTCGGTACTCGACCAGATCTCCAAGTCTTCTGCCAGCTTGCTCTCCGTTGACACCAAACTCGCTATCGTGGCCAGGATGTGAATCAGACCGTCCACCTGCCACATGGCATCCCGAGTGTGCTCAATGACGTCGTCGAATCCCAGCGCCTCCGCGATGAAAGTCCGGTCATCCAAGAGCCTGGTGCCATTGACGCACCCAGCCCCACCCGGACTGCGGTTAATCCATCCGAGTTCGTCGAGTAGCCGCTGGCCATCGCGAAGAGCCGGGTAGGCGAACGAAAGGATGTAGTGCGCGAATGTCGAAGGTTGGGCTTGCTGCAGGTAGGTCTGGTCCGGCATCAGGGTGTCGATGTGCTGCTGCGCCAACGACACCGCAGCACGAGTGAACGAAGCTACAGCGTCCAGCAACTCCAGGAGTTGACGGCGGATGCCCAAGCGCATGGCAATACGCGCCGCCTCGCGGCGCGGGCGCCCAGCGTGCAACCACCCTGCCGTGTTGCCCAAACGCTCGACGAAGTAGTGCTCGCGGGAATTGTATGGCTCACCGAACGCCGGATCGTAGGGAAAATCCTCGGCAGCGATGTCGTGAACCTCGAGGAGCAGCGCGATCAGGTCGCGCGCGGCCGCGTCCGGGATGATCTTGCGGCGGCGCAGGTCGATGACATGGGCGAGGTCCGCCAGGTTCAGCCCCGCATGGAGAAACGGCGCGTCGGCGATCTCCAAGGCGAAACCGCTGTCGATCAACTCTGGCGCCGGCGGGGTACGAGGAGGGCCGCTGAGACGACGACTGGGACGACCACTGGGAGCTTGGGCGGTCATGATCGATATTCTCCCGTCACCATGGCCATCAGTGCAGCGCTAACCCCACCGGTGTGCCAGAACACCATCGGCATTGACCGGTGTTCGGCGATCAGTGCCCGCAGCAGAGTCATCGCCTTGGCCCCATAGTAGTCGTCGAGCAGTAAGCCCTCGCTGCTCAACGCCAGCCGAGCGCTGACGCGGTCCTCGACCGAGGCGATGCCGAAGCCCGGCCCTCGTAGGTCCCGCACCTCGACATCGGACTCGCTGGGCAGAGGAAGGCCTAGCCGCTTGGCGCACTGACGAGACAGCTCCAGCACGTGGTCAGCGATTTGTTCCACAGGCCGACTCACCGACGCACCAATCACCCGCCATGGCAGGTGATACCCGACGACTCCGGCAACAAGCCCCGCCATCGTTCCGCCCGAGCCTGCCGCCACGACAATCGTCCCCGCGCTGATGCCGGCCTGCTCGCTCTGAGCGGAGAACTCTCGTGCGGCCAACGCATACCCGACTCCGCCGACCGCAGTGGCACCTCCGCGAGGAAGCGGGTATGGGCGGCGGCCCTCTGCAGACAACGTGCCAGCGTAGGCACTCACGGCGCCATCAAGCTCCTCGCGCACAGTGACTGCGTTGAAGTGCAGCCTGGCCCCGGACGCCCTCGCGAGTCCCACGTTGATCGAGGCGGTCGTCGGTTCGGGCCCGGGAAAGAGAAGGTCGCATTCCAGGCCGGCCACTCGTGCCGCCATGGCGGCGGCCGCGCAGAAATTCGAACTGGGACTACCCGCCGCCACTATGACGTCGCAGCCCAGGTTAAGGGCATCGCCGATCAGGAATTCCAACGCTCGCGCCTTATTGCCCGAGACACCGAAGCCGGTGAGGTCGTCGCGCTTGATCCAAATCGGCCCGGCGCCCAGGGCCGCCGAAAGTCCCGAGGCTCGGACCAACGGCGTGGGCAGCGCGGCCAGCGAGATACGCGCCAACGTCGGCAGAGGCCCGGGAGACGACGTCATCACCACGACTCCGATTCGCTCGTTCGCGCATCATTTGCCCGACGGACGACCGCGTCCACCATGGCAGCTGCCGCCCCGAGGGCAGGCGCCGTCGTCCACGTTTGGCACTCTTGTCTGGTTGCCAGACCCGATGCCACGACGTCCTCGATGAGGCCGCCGAGGTCGCGGCCGTCCACAACCAGGCCTTGATGCATCATCCGTTGCGCGGCGTGCTTTCCGACTTTCCCGGTCAGGCCGGCAAGCAGTTGTTCGGAAGCCCAGTCGCCGCCGTGCCCCGAGAGGTTGGCCAGCATCGCCTCCTGATCGACAACGAGGCCGGAGAGCATCGTCAGGCTCATCTCCAAGGACACGCTCGTGAGCAAACAGACCTCGGGCAACGCGATCCACTCAGCCTTCCACGCGCGCCCGTCGCGCTCGTGTGAGGCGACCATCCCCTCGGTCAGCACACCCGCCTGGGCTCGGACGAGCCGAGCCAGCGTGTCGAGATGTTCGCTGGACTCCGGATTGCGCTTGTGCGGCATAGTGATGCTGCCGACGGCATCGGCCGTGGTGGGCTCGCGGAGCTCGCCGATCTCGGGGCGCTGAAGCTCGTAGACCTCGTTGCCGATACGCGCCATTGTGCTGCAGATCATGGACAGCAGCGAGGCGAACTCGGCGATTCGATCGCGCGAGGTGAGCCATGAGATGCCCGGATCGCTCAGGCCCAGCTCGGCGCAGAACGCTTCTCGCAGTGCGATTCCCTGCGATCCAAAGAAGCCGAGAACGCCTACCGCGCCTCCGAGCTGACCTGCCAACCACCGGGGCCGGCCTTCGCGCAACCGGTCAAGGTGACGGCGGACCTCGTCGGCCCACGACGCAACCTTGAAGCCAAAGGTGATGGCGGATCCGGCCTGTCCGTGGGTCCTTCCCACCATCACAGTGTGCCGATGCGACACTGCCGTCTTCAGCAGGACTTCTTCGATCGCCCGGAGGTCACGCCAGACAATCGACCCCACGTCGCGCATGAGCAGGGCGAACCAGGTGTCGGTGATGTCTTGGACTGTCGCGCCGACATAGACGTGCTCGAAGGCCGTGGCGGGCAAGACATCCTGGAGTGCTCTAATGAGCCCGAGCATCGAGTGCGAGG
>JBDTBD010000050.1:0-14720 GCA_039924285.1 Terrimesophilobacter sp.
GCCACGCTAAACGCTTCCGACGTCGCGAGTCCGGAGCCGGTTCACACGTAAGGGCTCCGCTCGCAATCGTCGGTAAGCATCGGTAGGATGAGGGTGTCTGGTTCCGCGCTGACACGCGGAGTTCGGGCGTGTTAGATGTCCTTGAGTGCCTGAGGTGCTCAGCCTGTTCTGACCGGCAGGTTCCAAGTTCGAGTCTTGGTCGGGGAGCGAAAAGCCGCATGGGGCTCCACCCCCTGCGGCTTTTTTACTGCCGCTTCCGGGCGGCACCCTCGGGTGCCTAGTCGGGACTCGGTCCCCGGTGGTCGAGCGGTGAGTAGTTCAGGAGCGTGGGGCCTGCATCATCGACCTCATCCTCCGCCTCCCGAACGAGTTGAACACGTCCACCGTTCTGTTCCACTGCGCGACCAACCGCTGTCCCAGTGAGAATGAGCGCGATCCCGAAATACCCGATAATTCCGAAGGCGTCGTGTGCAATCGCGATTCCCACGACGACCGCCCAAACGGGCTCGGTGCCGAGCAGGAGGCTTACTCGTGATGGTGACGTCCGCCGAACGGCCCACATTTGTATGAAGAAGGCAAAGACGGTGCACGAAATCACGAGGTAGCAGAACAGGAAGATCTGCCCCGCATCCAGTTGCGCCAGATAGTCCGGCAGGGCGGCGCCGTAGAACATCGACGTCGCAGTGAAAAGGACGGCACAGGTGCCCAACTGCACCGTCGTGAGCGTGAGCGAGTCCACGGTCTTGCCGGTGGTCAGCTTATCCATGGCCGTGATGTGTACCGCCCTCATAACTGCGGCACCCAGCACCAGCACGTCTCCGAAACTGGGCGGGCGCAGGTCACCGTTGCTCGCGAGGAATGCCACGCCCACGACCGCGGTCGCGGCAGCGAGAAGGAATTGCCGAGACAGCCGCCGAGCGGACACGACGGAGTCGAGCATCGGGGTGAACACGATCGTCAGACTGATGATCACCCCGGCATTGGTCGCCGACGTGTGAGCGATTCCGAAGGTTTCGAGCGCAAACACGGCCGCAAGCATCACCCCGAGTACGACACCCACACGCAGTTCGATGCGATTCACCCGCCTCTGTCGCGCGGCGACGATGACGAACATGATCGCCGCGGCGAGCAGCATGCGCACCGCAAGAAGTGCCACCACGGTATTCGGCGATACCAACTCCTTGGCCACGAGGTAGGTCGACCCCCACGATGCGGCAACCACGAGAAGTGCAAGGTCGACACGAAACCGGATGAGATAGCTGAGCACTGGTTCATCGTCCCGAACGCCGATGCGTTAGCACAAGTGACCAAATGTGCGCGCGATAGATTAGTTTGTACTTATGGAATTGGGACAGCTGCGCGCTCTGCGGGAGTTGGGCGACCGGGGCAGCATCGCAGCGGTCGCCGCTGCCATGCGGGTCACTCCGTCGTCGGTGTCGCAGCAACTGAGCGCCCTGCAGCGAAAGTCGCCTGTCCCGTTGACCTTCAAGGATGGTCGGCGCACGGCCCTCACCGACGCTGGCCGAGCGTTAGCGCGGAGCGCTGTCGAGGTGGAAGTCGCGCTGGCGCGTGCCAGTCAGGCGGTGGCACGATTTCAGAGCGACTCTGTGGGAACGGTGTCGGTGGCGGCCTTCCACAGTGCGGGTCTGGCCATCTTCGGCCCGATGCTGGTCGCGTCGGGCCGTCCTGGCCAACCGCGGATCACCGTGAGCGACTTCGATGTCGCACAAGAGGGGTTTCCGTCCCTCACTCCAGACCACGACCTCGTCATCGCGCACAGACTGATTGGCAGTAGTCCCTGGCCGGCCTCAGTACGCGTGGAACCGCTGCTGTTCGAACCGCTGGATGTCGCGGTGCGGCGCGGCCACCGACTGGCAGCGAAAGAGTCAATCGAGCCGGAGGACCTTCGCGGAGAGGCATGGGTTGCGGTGCACGAAGGTTTCCCGCTGGAGAGCGCAGTCACTCTGATCGCGAGCATGGCGGGCGCGGAAGCTCATATCCGGCACCGTGTCAACGATTTCTTCGTGGCGGCAACGGTCATCGCCGCTACCGACTGTGTCGCCCTGATGCCCCGATTCACCACCGATTTTCGCACCAACCCGGACGTCGTTCTCCGCCCCCTCTCGCAGCCCGCGATCGGTCGGTATATCGATTGCCTGGCCCGACCAGAAACACTGCAGCGCGACAATGTCCGTTCTGTCCTCACGCAACTCAGGGCGATAGCGACAGACCTTTCGGCCACGGATTCGATCACCTCGAGCGCCGACGGTCTTTAAGTCTCGACGAACCCGAGACGTATCCGCTTGCCGCGTGTACTCTCGATGGCAGCCGGTGCACGGTGCCGACAGAAGCACCCGAATGAAGTGTGGATTCGTCAAATCAGGCGGGTCCGGGATAAACGCGGGAGGTCTCATGAGTATCAACGACGACGACATCACAACCACGACTGGGTCCGGTGGAGAGGGTCCTGCTGATGGCGGGGCGAACCCGAGCGGCCACGATGGCGGTGCGGACGGCAGTGCCGATCACCGCGCGGACGACGGTGCCGATGGTGGCGCATCGGATGCCGAAGGCACCGCTGACGGCGGGGCGAACCCGAGTGGACGAGATGGCGGTGCGGACGGCAGTGCGGACGGCGGTGCCGATGGTGGCGCGTCGGACGGCGAGGGCACAGCCGATGGCGGGGCGAACCCGCGCGGCCACGATGGCGGTGCGGACGGCTCGGCTTGATCAGTCGAGCACAGCGCGGGTCGGGTGACCGGCCCGCGCTTTCGCGTCTCATCTCGCAACCAGCCCAGGCGTTCGCGGACCAGTGTTGGGGTCGAGAACCACTGCTGACCACGCACGCTCAGCTTCGCGAAGACTTCTCCGACTTGTTCAGTCTCGGTGCCGTCGATGAGTTGGTCGCCCGGCGTGCGGTTCGCACGCCGTTCGTGCGGATGGCTCGCGAGGGTGTTGTGCTGTCACCCGACCGCTACACCTCTGGTGGCGGGTACGGCGCCGAAATCTCCGATCAGCTGGACTCCGAAAAGGTGCTGAGCGAGTTTGCGAACGGCTCGACTCTGGTGCTCCAGGGGCTGCATCGCACCTGGCCGGCGCTGGCCGAATTCATCAGACAATTGGATGAGGACCTCGGCTGCAGCTGTCAGGTCAACGCATACATCACTCCAGCATCCGCCCGCGGATTTGACCCGCACTATGACGTGCACGACGTGTTCGTCATCCAGATCCATGGCGAGAAGGCATGGACGATCCACGAACCGGTACATCCGGATCCGCTGGCCGCGCAACCATGGTCCGGTCATCGAGACGCGGTCGCTGAGCAGGCGGCAGGTGCACCCTATCTTGAGCAGACATTCGCACCCGGTGACGTGCTCTACCTTCCGCGCGGCTGGATTCACTCGGCGACTGCGCTCGGCGGCACGTCGATCCACCTCACCATCGGCGTCTCCAGCCGCACTCGCTACGACATTGTGCGCCAACTTCTCACCGATCTCGCAGACAACGCAAAACTCCGCCAGTCGTTGCCGCTCGGCTTTGGCGGATCCAGCACGGATGCCGCGCGGGACATCGTGCAGCAGACCCTCGCCGATCTGACAGAGGCGTTGGTTTCTCCCGGATTCGTCGACGAGTTCGCCACGCGTTTCACCGATACGCTGCGCGCCCCGACGCGTGCCGCTCCGATACGACCGCTGGCAACGATCGACGCACTCGACGTACTCGACGCTGACACGCTTGTCACGTGGCGTCCCGGACTCGATGCGCGTATCGCTTCCGAGGGCCCCGTCGTCTGTATCGAACTGGCGTCGAAGACGGTGACGCTGCCGATCGAAGCGGCGGCGTCTCTAACCACCCTGCACGGCGGCGGCACCGAGAAAGCCGGCAGCCTCCCGGGTCTGGACGCCGCATCCTCGCTTGTGGTCACGCGCCGGCTGCTGCGAGAAGCGATCCTGGTTCTCGCATGAACGTGGCAACCTCTCCGCAGGCTGGTTCGGCGAGGCCGAATGACTGGCAGCCGTGCAGCAACCGTTCGCTTGAGCGCGGCGACCCACTCGCGGGCACGAGCGGATTCGGCGAACGCTGGTTTCTCGTCGAGGTCGACGGCTCGTGGGGACAGCATGCGCTGCTGCAGTCCCGACTCGAGACCGAACTCGCCCGGCGCCTGGTGAACCGCGTCGAGAGGGCCGGGATGCGGCCACTGGCCATCCGCCGACCCGGACGACGCGCCGACGAACGCCGAGCACAGAACTCCTGGCGCTGGGCAATCGTGGATGCACGGCCTGGCCACGAGTCCACCCGATGGGGTCAGGTCGAGGAAGCCGACCAATTGGTACAGGTGCCGCTGGACGGTTCGGCCGGCGCGGCATCCGAAGCACCGATCATCTGCGTCTGCACACACGCACGCCACGACCAGTGCTGCGCGGTGCGGGGCCGGCCCGCGCTGGCGAGCCTGGTCGCTGCATTCCCGGAGGACACCTGGGAATGCTCGCACCTGGGCGGCGACCGCTTCGCCGCCACCCTGATGATCTTCCCGCACGCTGTGCACTTCGGCCGGGTGACACCGGACGCGGCGGTCGGCATCGTGGACGCCTACCGGCGGGGGCAGATCGATCAGCGTTTCTTCCGTGGCCGTGCGTCATTGCCGAATGTCGTTCAGGCCGCGTGCCGCTACGCGTCCGCGGCCGTGAACGACGACCGGCTAGATGCCTTCTCGCTGCTCGACTACGCCGGCGTCGACGGCGCCTGGACCGTACGGCTCGGTCACGATTTGCCACGGGCCGCCCCCACAGCGCCCGTCTCCACAGCGCCTGACTCCACAGCGCCCGACTCTGTAGCGCCCGACTCCATTGTCACCGTCGAACTGTACGAGTCGCTCTCGGCGCCGATGCTGAGCACCTGCACGGCGACGGTCCCCGCGCGCGTTCGCGAATTCACCCTCGATGCGGTGACGATTGCCACCGGTTAGCCGGACTAAACACCGACAGAACGAAAGGGAAAAGCCATGACCACCATTCAGCACCACCAGCCGCCGTACTCCGTCGGCTACTTCGTCGGCAGCTTGGCCAAGAACTCCATCAATCGCAAACTGTCGCAGGCGCTTATTCGTCTTGCACCTGTCGAACTGGAGTTCACCGAGATCCCCATCCGAGACCTGCCGCTTTACAGTTACGACTATGACGCCGACTACCCGCCGGAAGGACGTGCACTCAAACAGTCCATCGAATCGGTTGACGCTGTCTTGTTCGTGACCCCGGAATACAACCGGGCGATCCCTGGAGGGCTCAAGAACGCGATCGATTGGGCGAGTCGTCCGTGGGGTGAGAACTCGTTCGCCGGCAAGCCATCAGCGGTCATCGGTGGCTCCATCGGAGCGATCGGCACCGCCGTCGCGCAACAGAATCTGCGCAGCGTTCTCAGCTTCTGCAACTCACCACAGATGAACGCACCAGAAGCCTATATCCAGATCACTGAAGGGCTGATCACGGATGAAGGCGACGTCACCAACGAAGGCACCGCCGAGTTTCTGCGGGGCTACATGAACACGTTCCTTGAGTTCGTCACGCGGGTACTGACTGTCGTGCCACAGTCGTGAAGACACACCGTGAAAGTCACAGCGCAGGCATTTCCGTGGTTCGTACTCGGACTGATGGCCAGCATTCCCTTTGTGGGCATCCTCTCCGAGCTGGTCCCGTCGGGTATCTTGCCACAGATGATCGAGGGCCTGGGAGTTTCCGATTCTCAAATCGGTTTCCTGGTCGGTGTCTACGCGCTGGCATCCGCCGTCGCTGCGATCCCACTGATCAGCGCCACGCTAGCGGTCAACCGCAAGGCTCTGCTGATGATTCTGCTGCTCGGATTCGCAGTCTCTAATATCGTCGTTGCCATCTCATCGTCCTATGCGATCATCGTTGCCAGCCGGGTTGTCGGCGGCATTTGCGCCGGCGTGATGTGGCCCATGATCGCCGCCTACGGTGCGCGACTGGTGCCCCAGGAAATGCAGGGCAGAGCCATCACCGTCATCATGTCGGGCAACACCCTGGGAATCAGCATCGGCCTGCCTGTGATGACGACGATCGGCATCGCCTTCGGCTGGCGGACCGCCTTTCTGATTCTGGCGCTGACTATCGTAGCCATCGCTGTGTTGTCATTCTTCTTCCTGCCATCGGTGGAAGCAGAAGAGTTCAGGAGCAGCAAATCTCCGCTGATGGCGGTACTGAAAATGCCGTCAATTTGGATCGTCCTGCTTCTGACCTTCCTCTCCGTCGCGGCACACTACGGCATCTACACCTACATCACCCTGTTGGTGGGCCTGATCGATTTCGTCGGCGGCATCGGCGTGGCGCTGCTGATCTTCGGAATCGGCTCCGTCATCTCCGTCATTGTGTCGGCGAGATACATCGACGCCCATCTACGCTCTCTGATCGTGGTCATGCTCGCCATTGGTGCCGTTTCGATGGCCATGCTGGTTACTTTCGGCGGGACCGTTGGCCTCTCCCACCTCGCGTTCTTCCTCTGGGGCCTGGCTTTCGGCCCGCTCGTGACGATGTACCAAACCGCTGTGAGCAAGCAGGTCGAGAAAGCCAAAGACGTGGCCACGTCGGTGCAGTCCAGCGTCTTCAACCTCTCGATTATGGCCGCCACCTGGGTAGGCGGGCTGTTGTTGACGCAATTCCCGGATGCCGGCGTCATGGCCGTCGTCTACCTGTCACTGATCCTCTTTGTCGTGGCCGCCGTCATCGCAGCCCTGGCCAAACGCACCCTGCGCTCGTCCTGAGCGTCGTCGACCCATGAAGGAGAAAACCGTGAAGAAGTTCACCAACGCTCGAATCTATCGACAGCACGACGAAGCCAGCGAGATCCTGGTCGATGAGGGCATCATCAAACAGATCGGCACGAGTTTGGCCACGGCAGACGAGGAAATTGACCTGGGTGGCCGCCTGGTGGTGCCGCCCTACGTCGATGCCCACCTGCACCTGGACTACGTCTACACCGCCGGCAACGAAGGCGCGGCGAACACGAGCGGCACGCTGTTCGAAGGCATCGCCCGCTGGCACGATGTCAAGAAGACCCAGACACTGGCGGATGCCAGGGAACGTGCGCTGAAAGGCATCCAGGAAGAGGTTTCCCACGGCGTCCAGTTCATCCGCACCCACATCGACGTGGATGATCCACAACTGACCGGACTGAAAGCCATGCTGGAAATCCGCGAACAGCTGAAGGACAACGTCACCATCCAGATCGTCGCCTTCCCGCAGGAAGGCATGTACGCCTACAAGGGCGGCGACGAGATGATCGAGGAGGCGCTGAAAATGGGCGCTGACTGTGTCGGTGGCATCCCGCACTTCGAATGGGCGCGCGAGATCGGCGAAAAGTCCGTGCGCCGCACGGTCGAGCTGGCCGAAAAATACGACCGGCTGATTGACGTTCACTGCGACGAGACCGACGACGTGATGAGCCGCTTCGTCGAGTTGCTCAACGCCCTGGTGATGATGGACGGCATCGGCACCCGCACGACCGCCAGCCACACCTGCTCGTTCGGCTCGGCGGACGACGCCTACGCGTTCCGGATGATGGGGCTGTTCCAGAAGTCGGGTATGAACTTCATCGCCAATCCCACCGAGAATGCCTATCTTCAGGGCCGCCAAGATACCTACCCCAAACGCCGGGGTCTGACCCGTGTGAAGGAGATGTGGGAGAGCGGCATCAACGTCTGCTTCGGCCAGGACTCCATTAACGACCCGTGGTATCCGGTGGGCAACGGCAACATGATGAACATCCTCGACAACGGCATCCACCTGGCACACACCATGTCGTTCGACGAGTTGGAGCGGTGTCTGGACCTGATCACCTATAACGGCGCCAAGTCCCTGAATGTTGAAGACCAGTACGGAATCGAGGCGGGCAAGCCAGCGAACTTCCTGGTGTTGGATGCCGATACGCCGTTCGAGGCCGTGCGCCAACGCGCCGACGTGCTGGCGTCGATCCGACATGGCGAATACCTGTTCAAGCGACCAGAGCCAAGCTACGAGGTCGAGGTCGACCTCTTCAGGAAGACCAAGTAGTGCGCATGACTTCGCCTGGTTGCCCGGGCCACTGACTCCTATTTTTCGTGCGCCTGCCCCAGTGAGGGATCGGATCAACTAGAGTTCGTGACCATGACTACGCCATCTGGCTCGAAATGCCCTCTCCGATCAGTCAGCATCGAATCCGCACCCGTATAGTCCCGCATACGCGGTGGATGGGTTTGCGTTCGTTTCCGGTGCGCTGTCAATCGATACCCACGGCAAGGCAGTCGATGGTCGGACTGAAGCGCTTGACGCGGCCATGGACCGGATGACCGAACGACTCGCAACAGTGGGCGGACGATTGGGAAACGTCGTCAAGCTCACCTACTTCGTGACCGACGTGACTCTGCGAGACGAAGCGAACCGCCAGTTCGAACGCGTCTTCTCCGAGCCCCGGCCGGCCCGAACGTTTCTGGAAGTCAGCCGGCTACCATACGAGGCCACTGTCGAAATCGACTGTATCGCGCACCTCGCCGATGAGACGCGTTCTCCGGCACGGGACCCTCACTCCGAGTGACGATTGTTACGCGCCGGTCGTACGTGGTGAACTGGGGTGGATGCGAAATTCAGACCCCATCAAAGGCGCGGAAGATCCGACCAAAGCGTTCTCAGTCCCGGCCACGGAACGAACGTTCGCCGAGGAACTACCGGACGGCGTCGACAGCGCTTTCCGCGTCGATCTCGAGCGGATCCGCTTCTCCCCTTACTTCTCCAGGCTGTCCGCCGTCACCCAAGTGATTCCCCAGGCGGGCTCCGGCACGGTCGTTCACAATCGGCTCACCCATTCACTCAAAGTCACCGCAGTCGCCCGTTCCATTGCGGTCTCGCTTCGCAACCGCGGCGGCAAGGCCTGGGATACCATCACCGAACTCGGCGGTTGCGATCACATTGTCGTCCAGGCGGCGGCGAGCGCGCACGACCTCGGGCATCCGCCGTTCGGCCATCTCGGCGAACAGGTGCTCGACCGTCTGGCCAGGCAGCGGCTCGGCCTCGCCGACGGCTTTGAGGGAAACGCGCAGACTTTTCGAATCCTGACGGAGCTTGACAACTGCCATGCCAGCGAGCGCGGGCTCAACCTCACGGTTGCGGTGAGGGCCGCCGTGCTCAAATATCCGTGGTCCCGCGACGACTGGAGGCACGGCGATGCCGGCCCAGCGCACCAGCTACCTCGCGGTGTCGGTATCGATCGCGACCTCGGGGCCGTCAAATTCTCGGCGTACGCGCTCGACGCGGCGGAGTTGGCGGAGGTGAAGAGTCGCTACCCGCAAATCGGTAAGCATCAACAGACCATCGAATGCTCGGTAATGGATATCGCCGATGACATCGCCTACTCGGTGCATGATCTTGACGACTTCTACCGGGCCGGTGTTCTGCAATATCCGACGGTTGCTGCCGAGCTGGACGGTTGGCTCGATAACCAGGCGGCCCTCTCCCGTCTTGACAACGCGACGCTTGAATCCAACCTTCGCACTCCCGGCCACTCTTTGGAGCGGGCATGGAGGCTCACAGCACAGAAGGATGGTTGGATTGCCGACGAAGGTGAGTTCCAGGATGCGGTACTTCGCGTGAAGGAAGGGCTCGTCGAGAGCCTGCTGTCCACCCCGTTCGACGGTGGGGCCGCCGCAGAGCGAAGAGTTACCGCTTTCACCCACCATTGGATCGACCGTCTGAAGGATGCGATCGAGGTCGAGGCTCAACCGAATATACGGAGCGGCCACGTGCGCTTGGCCCGGGATGCTTGGCACGATGTCGTCGTTCTCAAATTCGTGCACACCCGCTTCGTGCTCGACCGGGCCGACCTCACCATCTACCAGCGCGGCCAGGCGCGCGTGCTAGAGTCCCTCGTCGAAGGATTTCACGCATGGCTTGCCGACCCGAACGACGCCCCACGAGCGCCGCGGCGACTACTCGATTCGGTGGAGGCGACGATTGACTCGTATGCCGAACTTCAGCGCACCGAACCCCATCACGGCGACTACGTCGTTCGCCTGGGTCGCGCGCGGGCGATTATCGACTATATTGCGTCATTCACCGATGCTCAGGCGATGACTGCAGCGGCCCTGATCGGCGGCACATCCGACCGGTTATGGGACGACGGCCGAAGTCTGTAGCGTCGCGAAGTCTGTAGCGTCGCCTGGCTCACGGCGTCAGCCGTGCTCGCCGATGGCGGGGACGTCGGGTGTGCGTGGCAACCGGATCGTCAGTGCGCCGGGTTGTACCGAGATCGTGACGCTGGTTACCAGTCCGAAGTTGTCGCCGTCGAGTTGAACCTTGTGGGGCGCGCCGAAGTCGGCGTGCAGGGTCCTGGCTTGTGCGTACTGGAGCGCACGCAGCGCGGGCGCCAGCTGCAGTGCCAGCTTGCCGCTCTTGGTGCGATGCAGAAACCTGTGGAGCGCGAGCCTGACGCCGATGCGCAGCCACCCGCCGACCCCTTTCGGGCTCAGCACCACGACATCTAACAGCCCATCATCGATTTTCGCGTCGGGCAGCAGAAGGATGTTCGCGGTGAGAGTGCCGCAGTTGCCGACGATCACCGTGTGTGCGCGGATCGTTCTGAAGCGGTCGTTGTCGAGCCGGTAGTACATTCTGATCTGTTTATTCGCGAAGACGGATCTCGCGATCGGGTCGCTGTAGGCGATCCACCCGAATCTCTTCTTCAGCCGACTGTCGGTGTTCGCGGCCATGCTCGCATCCAGGCCTATTCCCGCCATCACCAGAAAAACGTAGCGGTCGGTGGTGCCGCCGTCGCGCGTGAACTCGGCACGACCGACATCGATCATTGTGTCCACTCCCGCGAACACGGTTCGAACCGATTGCGCCAGGTCGCCCAGCGGCAGCTTCAGGTTGCGGGCCAACAGGTTACCGGTTCCGGTCGGAATCACCGCCAGCGGCAGTGCTCGGTCGTGGGCGGCTTCGGCGACGGCGCGGATGGTGCCATCGCCGCCAACGACGACCAGAATGGCTGGGTCTAGGGCCAGCGCCTCTGCAGTGACGTTCTGGCCTGGATCCTCAACGGTGGTCTGGAACCACAAGCTCGGCCCCCACCCATTGCGGTCGGCTTCCTGATCGATCGCTGCCCGCAGCACGGTTGGGTCACTATTGACAGGGTTGCAGATCACCGCCGCTACCGGCCGGTTCACCGATGATGTCATTCGCACCTTCTCCTCTTCTGCTGTGGATACGGCGGCTCAAAGTATGGTGCGCAGCGGGGTGAGCGCCGATTCGGCCATTCTGGCAGCGAAGTGTCGTGTGCCCCAGTCCTTACGGCTCACACGGCGACAGTTGTCGCGGTCGGCCTTGAAAATAAGCTCCATGTTCGCAGCGAATGCGGGATCCAGCACCTCCAGGACGGTCTCGTAGTTGAACCCCAGACTCAGCCGGTCGATGTTCGCGGTGCCTACGACCGACCAGAGACCGTCGATGCTGGCGGTCTTAGCGTGGATCATCGCGTTCCGATAGAGCAACAGTGTGATGTTTTCGCTCAACAGCGTGCTGTAGAAGCCACGCGACAACCAGTCTGCGACGACGTGATTGGACTCTTCAGGGATCATGATCTGCACGTCCACACCACGACGGGCTGCTTCGATCAAAGCGGTAAGGATCTGCTGGTCGGGGATGAAATAGGCCGTGGTGAGGTGAATGTAGGTCTGGGCGCGACTGATCGCATCGAGGTATGCGGCTCGGATCGGATACACCCGATCCGTTGGGATATTGTTGATGGCTCGAAGCGGTGGGTTCCACGGCGCAGGGTTGTGCTGTGACAATCGCGGGGTGCGTCGGCCCGAGAGGTGGTTCCACACCTGCGCGAACGAATGCCTCAGCTCGAAGATCGCCGGCCCAGAGAGCCGCACATGAGTGTCGCGCCATTCCGTTGCATACAGCGAACCGATGTTATACCCGCCGACGAACGCAAACTCGCTGTCGGCCACCAGCAGCTTGCGGTGCGTCAGACCCGCCGCGCGCAGCGGCGACAGCAGCAGAGACAGGCGCACTGGCGGGAAACGGAACACGTGCACATCGGGATGGAAGTGGAAGAACGACCGCGGCACAACCAAGTTCCCGAACCAGTCGAAAATGACGTACACATCGACTCCCCGGGCCGCAGCGTCGTTGAGAGCGTCCCGGAACTCTCGACCAACCTCATCTGCCTTCCACAGGTAGGTTTCAAAGAGGATCCGATGGTGGGCGCCCCGGATCGCAGCGAGCATGTCGCGGTACAGATCCTCACCGCGGGTATACAGCGTCGTGGCCGTATCACCGACGGTGGCGTCGAAGGATCCCGGATGCGGAAAACCGAACCGTTTGACACGGTCCTTCTTCTTGACGGCATCAGTGACAACCAGAGCGGCCGCAACCGCCACCTGCAGAGCCGTCACACCCACGAGCAGCCGAACGCTGAACAGTCGCGCCGCGCGGAAACCCCAACTGAGCGGTGACCGCGACATCCACAGAGTGTATCGCCTCACCATCGATGATCGTTTGACCTCGCCTACGGTACGCTCACAGTTACCAGTACCTTGTCGTGATAGCGGATATATTTTGCCGCGCTTGGATTTTTCTGGTTCGGTAACGTCTGAGGGTGCCTGGTGATCGTTGAGGGTGCACCGATAGGTGCAGACACTTCGGTTGATGCCACTTTGCGTGAGGTCGGTGAGGCGCTGTGCCGACGGTTTGTTGAACTGCTTCCCGTGACCGGGGTGTCGATGTCGATAATCGGTGGGACAGGGCAGTCGACGATTGGCGCGAGCGACCCGGTTTCTGCGCGGCTGGAGGAGCTTCAGTTCGAGCTCGGTGAAGGTCCGCACTGGCAGGTGTTGAGCACGGGGCGGCCCGTCTTGGCTTCGGATCTGCAAGCAGAACACTCACAGTGGCCGATCTTCGGTGCTTCCGCACTCGAGCTACGGGTAGGTGCGCTGTTCTCCTTGCCACTGGTCATGGGCGCGGTCACGGTCGGAGTCGTAGACATGTACCGGTCCGTTCCAGGGATGCTGGGTGCCGGCATGGTCGCGAGGGCGCTGTCCCTTGCCACCTCGACTGCGGGGGTGGCATTGCGTCTCGCCGCTCAGTCCGCGAACGAGGATGCGTTGATCGCGGGGATGATGGCGCCTGAGATGCGGCGGGAGGTGCATCAAGCAACCGGGATGGTGCTGGCACAGCTGGGTACGACGGCAACGGAGGCGTTTTCCCGCCTCCAAGCGTATGCCTTTTCCAACGGGCAGACCGTACAGTATGTTGCAAACGAGGTGGTTATGCGCCGGCTGAGCTTTCGGGACTTGACAGAATGATTTTCACGAAGCGTGAGCGGACAGTTGGAGAAGCAACTGGAGAAAGTGTAGAGATCTGATGAACGAGGTAGCGAGAGAAGTACGGCTTAACGCGGCTTTCGTGAAGCTTGCCGACACGCTGGTTGCCGATTATGACGTTATTGACCTCCTGCACACACTGATGGAAGAGTGCATTGGACTCTTCGACATACAGGCCGGCGGATTGATGCTTGCCAACACACTCGGTACCTTGGAACTGGTGGCGTCGACCAGTGAGCGGGCCGATTTTGTTGAGGTCATGCAGTTGGCTGCCGGGGCGGGTCCGTGTATCGACTGTTTTTCCACGGGCAAAGCCGTTGCTGTCGCCGATATCGAAGCAACGGCGACGAAGTGGCCAGAGTTCCGCGACGCTGCGCTCAAGCAGGGATTCCACTCGGTGCACGCGACACCCTTGCGACTGCGGGAGCAAACCATCGGGACAATGAACCTGTTCGGCACCCGCAGCGAAGCATTGAGCCCCACTGACGCGGACGCCGCTCAGGCTCTGGCCGATGTTGCCACGATCGGCATTCTGCAGGAGCGACTCATTCGCGAAAGCGACATCGTCACCGAGCAACTCCAACATGCGCTTGACAGCAGAATCCTGATCGAACAAGCCAAGGGCGTCCTCTCCGAGACCGGCTCCATGGATATGGATGAGGCATTCACCGCGCTACGCTCCTATGCCCGAAGCCACAACCTCAGCCTGCGCACTGTTGCTGAAGGAATCACCAGTCGGTCACTGGACGTTTTCGGCACCGATACGGTGAGATCCACAACCACGAAGTGATTCACAGTGGCGGGGTACCGCCTCACGACGGTAATTTCACCACTTGACAGGATGAACGCTCACTGTTAGACATGCGGTTAAGTGGTGATCGTTCTCTCCAGTCCTCGGAGCACGCATCGTTGGAAGCTCATTTTGAGCCTAACCAGATGTGGAGCAGCGGGATGAAGTCCAAAGTGAATTTATCGACATCACTGGCTCGACAATCCGATGAGGATGTGGGGCACGTTCCGGGTCAGGCTGGCGGCGACTTTCCTGCGCCACCGATAGACCGGGGTGGCGCGTCGCGCGAACTGTTTGGACCGCGCTCCGCGCGGGGCCCCGTTGGAGAACTTCTCGCCTTGACAACAACCGAGTTGATCGACGAATGGCTTGACGACGCCGCGGCGAGTTGGCAGCTCGAGGTAGGTGATCTCGCGTGAAATACCAGACAGCAGCCAACGGTGAGGTGGAGCAAGCCCACCCAGGACATGCGGCGTTCCAATAGTCCATCCCACCGACTCTCCCGTTGCCTTCGACACGCGATTTGCTCATTGAACGGAGAACACAATGGTCGCCACATTC
>JBDTBD010000051.1:0-7683 GCA_039924285.1 Terrimesophilobacter sp.
TAGACCTGATGGCCGAGGATCGTATCGGCGTTCGGGTTCACGAAATAGACGCGGTAGTCACTGGACTGCAACAGGTAGGTGCCGACGAAGTAGCTCGCGCGTGACGGTTTGGTCGACGCTCCGACGATCGCGACCGACTTCGCGTTCTGCAGGATGTGCATCCGCTCCTTCGCGCCTGGCCCGAACCAGGTGCGCTGCGATTTCAGCAGCCGCGCCAGCGGCGAGTTCGCCGGCATCTCGCAATTGAGCCCATTCGAAAGCTGGACGGTGGACGCCGATTCCGCGATCGCACTCATCATCTTCCTTCCGTCGCCAGGGTGAGCGCCTGGTCGAGGTCGTAAACAATATCTTCCGGATCTTCTATTCCAACGCTAATGCGCACCAGCCCAGGAATGGCGCCGGATGCCGCCAATTGCTCCTCGGTGAGTTGGCCGTGGGTGGTGGATGCCGGATGGATCACCAGGGTCTTGGTGTCGCCGACGTTCGCGACGTGGCTGGCGAGCTCAACGGATTCGATGAAGACGCGCCCCACATCCCGGCCGCCATTGACACCGAACGAGAAGATCGAGCCAGGCCCCTTCGGCAGGTACTTTTTCGCCCGATCGTAGTGCGGGTGCGAGGGCAACCCGGCCCAGTTCACGAACTCGATGCGCGGGTCGGTCTCGAGCCACTCGGCGACGATGCGCGCGTTCGCGACGTGCGCCTCCATCCGCTGCGGCAGCGTCTCGACCCCCTGCGCCAGCAGGAACGCGGAATGCGGGGCCAGGTTCGGGCCGATATCACGCAGCTGCTCGGCGCGCAGTCTGGTGAGGAACGCATATTCACCGAAGTTGTCTGACCAGTTGAGTCCGCCGTAGGTGTGCACCGGGATGTCGAACAGCGGGAAGCGGGTGCTGTTCCAGTTGAACCGGCCGGACTCGACGATCACCCCGCCCATGGTGGTGCCGTGGCCGCCGAGGAACTTCGTGGCGGAGTGGATGATCACGTCGGCGCCCCACTCGAACGGCCGGTTCAGGTACGGGGTGGCGAAGGTCGAATCGATCACGAGCGGCAACCCGGCGGCGTGCGCCACTTCGGCGAGCCCCTCGATGTCGGCAATTTCGCCGGAGGGGTTCGAGATCGACTCTGCGAAGATCAGCTTGGTCCGGTCGGTGATCGCGGCCGCGTAGTCGGCCGGGTCGGTGCCCGCGACGAACGTCGTTTCGACGCCGAAGCGCCGCAGCGTGACATCCAGTTGGGTGACAGTACCGCCGTACAGGCCGGCCGAGGCGACAATGTGGTCCCCGGTTCCGCACAACGAGGCGAACAGGAGGTACTGGGCGGAGAGCCCGCTGGAGGTGGCCACCGCGCCAATGCCGCCTTCGAGGCTGGCAACCCGTTCTTCGAACGCCGCGACAGTCGGGTTGGCCACCCGGGAATAGATATTGCCGTACTTCTGCAGCGCGAAGCGGGCGGCAGCATCCGCGGTGTCGTCGAACACGAACGCGGTGGACTGGTAGATCGGCAGCGCCCGAGCGCCGGTCACCGCGTCGGGGATGTTGCCGGCGTGAATTGCCCTGGTGCGGAATCCGTATTCCCTATCTGCCATGCCAAGACGCTACCGCCAGCGACCGCGATGGGCGACTCTGTGTCGTTACATGCCGTAACACGTGCTACCGCCAGGTCGGCAGCCAGTAGTGCAGCGTGAGGAACTCGACCGGCACCCGCATGCCGGTCCACACGGGGTAGAAGAACGCGCTGAGCAGCACTGCGAGGCCGAGGAAGACCGCGACGGCCTGGATGCCGCCCACCCGCCGCCAGGTAGCGTCGTTGCGGGAGCCGAGCGCCAACCCCATCACAAAGACCAGACCGAGGATCAGGTACGGCTCGAACGCGATCGTGTAGAACTGGAACACCGTGCGGTCCAGGTAGAGCAGCCAGGGCAGGTATCCGGCCGCGACCCCGGCGAGGATCGCTCCGACTCGCCACTGTCGGTACCGGATCAACCGGTACGCCAAATAGAACAACGCCGCAGTGGCCGCCCACCAGATCAACGGATTAGCCAGCTCGGTGATGAACTCGCCGCAGCTGCCGGCCGGACACTTGTCGCCCGAGTAGTACATCGCGGTCGGGCGCACTAGGAACAGCCAGCTCAAGGGATTGGCCTGGTAGGAGTGCGGCTGGTGCAGACCAATGCTGTAGGCGTACGCGCCGGCCTGGTAGTGCCAGAAACTCTGCCAGGACAGCGGCACCCAGGACAGCGCGCCGGTCCAGGCGTTACCCGCCTGCTCCGCCCAGTGCCGGTAGTAGCCGCCGTCGGTGACGAACCAGCCGGTCCAGCTCGCCAGGAACACCGCCAGGGCGATGGGGACTGTGAGCAGGAAGCTGGCCGGTGCCTGTTTCACCAGGGTGCCGGTGCCCCAGAACGTGACGCCGGCGCGGCGGCGGGCGGCGGCATCCACCACGAGGGTGTAAATGGCGAACCCGGCGAGGAAGTACGCGCCGTTCCACTTCACCGCCGTGGCCATCCCGAACGCGAGGCCGGCCGCGACCAGCCAGGGCCGCCACCACAGCGTCGGCCCCCAGTCGATGGTGCGCCCGGCATCCGCCCGTCGTGTCAGCCACAGCGCAAGCCTCGACGCGCTGTGCCTACGATCGAGGAGTACGGCGCCGAAGCCGAGCAGCACGAAAAACATCACCGAGTTATCGAGCAGCGCGACGCGAGACATCACAATCGCGTTGCCGTCGATCGCCATCAGGCCGCCGGCGATGGTGGCCAGCAGGGTCGATGAGAACAGGGACTTCGCGATCACGCAGATCAGTGCGACAGCCAGGATGCCGACAATCGCCGTACTGATGCGCCAGCCGACGCTCGACTCGGCGCCGAACACGGCCAGCCCGAGGGAGATCATCCACTTACCGAGCGGCGGATGCACAACGAACGCCGGCTCGCTCGTGAAGATATTCACCTCGCCGGCGTTGAACTTCTTGTCAGCATCGGCAGGCCAGGCCGCCTCGTAGCCGAAGTGCTGGAGCGTATACGCATCCTTGACGTAGTAGGTCTCGTCGAACACCAGGGAGTGCGGGGAGCCGAGGTTCCACAGGCGCAGCACGGCCGCCAGCAGCGTCACCGCGAGCGGGCCGCCCCACGCCCAGGCCCGCTGCCGGGCGGGGCTGGACAGCATCCGCCCCCACCACGCATCCAGCCGCGATCCGGTCGGCTCCGGCGTGCGGTCAACACTGTCGGTTCCGGTGATCACACGCTCGAAGTCGCGATCGTGTGGGCTGGTCACAGAGCAATGCTAGGCGGTCAGACCATCAACACGATGGCCATCGTGGCTGCGGCGACGATCAGCGGTGAGGCGATCAGACCGAGGAGCAGATACCGCCGCCACGAAACACTCACGTGCATGGCCGCCAGGCGCTCGTGCCACAGCAGTGTGGCCAGGGCGCCCCACGGCGTCAGCAGTGGGCCGGCGTTGACTCCGATCAGCAACGCCACCAATCGGGTCGGCGTGTTCGCAATAGGTTCGAATGCCAGATAGGCGGGCAGGTTGTCTGCTGCATTTGCGCCGACCGCGCCGACCCCGGCGAGACGCAACAGGCTCACTGGGTCTTCGCCGTGGCCAGCCACCGCCGCCAGGACCGTCTCGATACCGAGGGCGTGTGCCGCCGCCATGAACAGGAAAAGACCAGAAGCCAGCAGGATCAATTGCCACGGCAACAACGCCGGTGCGAGAAAGCGCGGTCGACGCACCGCGAACACGACCACCAGGATGGCTGAGGCCGCGACCGCCGGAATCCACACAGCAACCCCCGACACGAGCGCGGGCAGCAGCAGGGCGACGACGGCGCCCGCGATTACCAGGAGTGGTCGATCGGCGATCGGCGCATGGCCATCCGGGGCATAGGAGACCAGCAACGACCGCCGGAACACCACAAAGATTACGAGGACGGTGACGAGGATCGCGACGATTGCTGGCGCCCAGGTCAGGCTCGCAAACTGAAGCGGTGTGGGGTTGCCCAGCCGGTGCTGGGCGAGCAGATTCGTGAGGTTTGACACCGGCAGTAGCAGCGACGCCGTATTCGCCAACCAGACGGTGGTGAAAGCGAACGGCAGCGGATTCAGACCCACGTGCCGGGCCAGCACGACGACCACGGGTGTCAGCAGCACCGCCGTGGTGTCGAGCGACAGGAAGATGGTGCTGACGGTGGCGAGCCCCGCGACGCAGAGCCATAACAACCACGCCCGGCCTCGACCCCACCTGGCGGTCTGCTCCGCGATGACCCGGAAGAGGCCAGCCTCGGCGGCCAGTTCGGTGACGACGGTGATCGCAACGACGAACAGCAGAATGGGCCATACCCGTGCCCACAACTCCGCCACCGCATCCGGGCTGAGAATCTTCAGCGGGACCGCGACGGCGCCGAGCAGAAGCAGGATGGTGCCGATGACGGCCGTGCGCACTCGAGCCTCCATTCGTCGCCCGTCGGACTTCGCCTGTCAGACTGAAGCCATGATCATTCTCGCCGCCACGCCGATCGGAAATCTCGGCGACGCGTCCCGGCGGTTGATCGAGGCGTTGGGCAGTGCCGAGGTGGTCGCCGCGGAGGACACCCGCACCGCCATCCATCTGTTGCGTGCGCTCGGGATCGAGAACCATCCGCGGCTGATCGCGCTGCACGAGCACAACGAAGACGCCAAGGCCGCGGAGATCGTCGAGCTCGCGCGCGAGCGGGATGTGCTCGTCATCACGGATGCCGGCATGCCAGCCATCAGCGACCCCGGCTTCCCGCTCGTGGCCACCGCTGCCGCCGCCGGTGTGCGGGTGACCATGCTACCGGGCCCATCGGCCGTGCTCACCGCGCTCGCCGTGTCCGGCCTGCCGACCGACAGGTTCTGCTTCGAAGGGTTCCTGCCGCGCAAGGGAGGCGATCGTCGCAAGGCGCTCGTCGCGCTCGCGCGCGAGCGACGCACCATGGTGTTTTTCGAATCGCCCAACCGGCTCGCCGCAAGCCTCACGGACGTCGCGTCCGTATTCGGCGGCGAACGCCTGGTGGCCGTGTGCCGCGAGCTGACGAAAATGTTCGAAGAGGTCAAGCGCGGCACCGCTGCTGAACTGGCCGCGTGGGCCGCCGAGGGTGTGAAAGGCGAGATCTGCCTGGTGGTGGCCGGTGCCGGCGAGCAGGAGGCCGACCTGCCGGCGGGGATCGGGCAGGTGCTTGAGCTCGTGGCCGACGGCATCCGGTTGAAGGATGCGTGCGGCCAGATCGCCGAGGCCACCGGGCTCGGCCGGCGCGATCTGTACGAGGGCGCATTGGCCGCCCGGGCGACTTCCTGACCGTCGCTGCGACCGAAACAGCCTGCCCGCACCCGAAACTTCGGGAGCGGCGATCCGGTTAATGGCGCGCCGAGTGGTCAGGCGGAGGCTTCCGACAGCAGTGCGAGGTGCTCCGGTGTGAGAGTGAGTTCGGTGGCGGCGGCCGAGTCGATGATCGAGGCCGGTCTGGAACATCCCGGGATCGGGATGACGTGCTCGCCGAGCGCCAGCTCCCAGGCGAGAGTGACCCGCTGCGGGCTGACGCCGAGTTCCGCAGCCACGTCAGAGAACACGCGGTGTTCGGCGAAGACCGCCTCGCCGTTGCCGATCCCGCCGAGTGGGCTCCACGGCAGGAAGGCGATGCCATTCGCCCCGCAATATTCCAGTTGCGGCATGGACTTCCGGTAGACGGGAGAGAACCTGTTCTGCACCGAGACCAGCCGGCCGCCCAGTACGTCCTGAGCGATCTTGATCTGGTCGACGGTGACGTTCGAGACGCCTGCCTGCGCGAGCACACCGTCATCGAGCAGGTCGCGGATCGCGCCCATCGACTGCGCGAAGTCCCACGCCGGATCGGGCTGGTGGAACTGGTAAAGTCCGATGCTCGCGGCCTTGAGGCGCTGCCTGGACGCGTGCGCAGCCTCGCGAAGATGATCCGGACTGCCGTCTTTCGGCCAGCGTTGCCAGTCCAGGTGGATCAAGCCACCCTTGGTGGCCACCAGGATGCCCGACGTGTCGCCGGGATATGAGGCAAGCGCTTCGGTGATGAGGGTCTCGTTGTGGCCGGGCCCGTCGGCATCCATCGTGTATGCATCGGCGGTGTCGATGAACGTGACGCCGGCGTCGAGCGCGGCGTGAACGGTGGCAATCGCGCGGTCGCGATCGGGCCGTCCCTCAATGGACAGCGGCATCCCACCGAGTCCGATGGCGCTGACAGTGCTGTTACCGATGTGTCGTGTTCTCACACCCTCAGCTTACGAACTGGCCGGGTACACGACCGCGGCGGACGTCACGAGATCGGGCACAGGCCCCCCGGCAATTAGGATGTTCAGCATGGCCGCTGACGATTCCTTTTACATTGCGACGCCAATCTTCTACGTGAACGATGTGCCGCACATCGGGCACGCCTACACGGAAGTGGCTGCCGATGTGCTCGCCCGCTGGCACCGGCAGGCCGGTGACGACACCTGGCTGCTCACCGGCACCGACGAGCACGGCCAGAAGATCCTGCGCACCGCCGTGGCCAACGACACGACCCCGAAGGCGTGGGCGGACAAGCTCGTCACGGATGCCTGGCAGCCGCTGCTGAAGACGGTCGACATCGCCAACGACGACTTCATCAGGACCACCGACGAACGCCACGAATCCGCCGTCACCCAGTTCCTGCAGAAACTGTACGACGACGGCTACATCTATTCCGGCGAATACCAGGGCCACTACTGCGTCGGCTGCGAGGAATACAAACAGCTGGACGACCTCATGGAGGTGGACGGCGAACTGGTCTGCAAGATCCACGGCCGCCCAGTGGAGGTGCTCAAGGAGCGCAACTACTTCTTCCGGATGAGCGACTTCCAGCAGCGTCTGCTCGACCTGTACGAGGCGCGTCCAGACTTCGTGCAGCCGGAGAGCGTGCGCAACGAGATTGTGCAGTTCGTCAAACAAGGGCTCGACGACCTCTCGGTCTCCCGCTCGAGCTTTGACTGGGGCATCACGATCCCGTGGGATCACACCCACGTCGTCTACGTGTGGTTCGAGGCACTGCTCAACTACATCACCGCGATCGGCTATGGCACCGATGACGCGAACTTCCACCGCCGTTGGCCCGCGGTGCAGGTGGTCGGCAAGGACATTGCGCGCTTTCACGCGGTGATCTGGCCGGCCATGCTCATGGCCGCCGGCCTGGAGGTGCCGAAGCAGGTGTTCGGCCACGGCTGGCTGCTGGTCGGCGGTGAGAAGATGTCCAAGTCGAAGCTCACCGGCATCGCCCCGAGCGACATCACAGACACCTTCGGCTCCGACGCGTTCCGCTACTACTTCATGCGGGCCATCCACTTCGGTCAGGACGGCTCGTTCAGCTGGGAGGATCTCGCCGCGCGCTACCAGTCTGAGCTCGCCAACGGCTTCGGCAACCTCGCCTCCCGCGTAATCGCCATGGTGTCCCGCTACTTCGGCGGTACTGTGCCAACGCCCGACGCCTACTCTGACGCGGATCTCGGCATTCAGAAGACTCTGGCGCGCGCGGCCGCAGCGGCGGACGCCGCGATCGAGGAACTCGCCATCCACACCGCGATCGCGGCGATCTGGACTGTCGTCGACGAGCTCAACGGCTACATCACCATTCAGGAACCGTGGGTGCTGGCCAAATCCGAGGCGAGCCGGCAGCGGC